>CAIMBK010000083.1 GCA_903839195.1 uncultured Bacteroidota bacterium
ATATTAAGTAATATTTTTACGAAAACGTAATAGTATAAACTCAACATCGCCACATCAAAATATAATATACATAATTTATTATCGTTTAAAACCCTTATAAATAATGCCTATTTATTAAATTTTATAAGGTTTCTATTTTTTTAAATTATTATTTTAATTGTATAGTTTTTGTATGTATTTTATTAGGTGTTGTATTGTATTGCTTATTATATTTGACTATTAACTAAAAACATTTAATTATGAAAAAAATTACCTTATTACTTTCCCTAATGATTACTACGTTAGGATTTTCACAAACACTTACAGGGACATGGAAAATGACTCCAATAGCTGCTTCATTTGGAGTTGGTCCAGCTCAAGGAGATATTTCTTGGTGGTCTAATCCTGAAAGTGAAGTTGCTTTAAGAGCTTGTTATTTTGATGATGAGTATGTATTTAATGCAGATGGATCATTTGCAAATGTTCAAGGAACACAAACTTGGCTAGAAGGATGGCAAGGGTCAGATGGTTGTGGAATCCCAGTTGCACCTCACAATGGTTCAAATGCGGCTACCTGGACATACGACGCTACTGCTGCTACTGTTACACTTACAGGTGTTGGTGCTTATTTAGGATTACCTAAAGCTTTTAATGGAGGTGAATTATCAACCCCATCAGCTGCTCCTGCATCTATTACATATAAAGTAACTACTTTTACAGCTACTTCATTGACTTTAGATATTCAGATTGCTAATGGAGCTTATTGGCGATTTAATCTTACAAAACAAGTGCCAGTAGCTCCAACACTTACTGGTACTTGGATAATGAGTCCAATAGCTGCTTCATTTGGAGTTGGCCCATCACAGGGAGATATTTCTTGGTGGTCTAATCCTGAAAGTGAAGTTGCTTTAAGAGCTTGTTATTTTGATGATGAATACGTGTTTAATACAAATGGATCATTCTCTAACGTTCAAGGAACACAAACTTGGCTAGAAGGATGGCAAGGGTCAGACGGATGCGCAACTCCTGTTGCCCCTCACAATGGTTCAAATGCGGCCACTTGGACGCATGACGCAACTGCTGGTACCGTAACACTTACCGGTGTTGGTGCATATTTAGGATTGCCAAAAGCGTTTAATGGAGGTGAATTATCAACCCCGTCAGCTGCTCCTGCTTCTATTACATATAAAGTAACTACTTTAACCGCTAGTTCTTTGACTTTAGATATTCAGATTGCTAATGGAGCTTATTGGAGATTTAATCTTCAAAAACAAACTTTAGGAGTTAATACTTTCAATACACCAAAAGTAAGCATGTATCCAAACCCAACTTCTGGAATTGTAACAATCGAAGCTGCTTCAGTAATTGAGTCAATCACAGTTTATAATGTTTTAGGACAAGAAATGTTATCTCAAAAAGGAAATAGCGCTTCTGAGACTTTAAATATTTCTAATTTAAAAAGTGGCGTTTATCTTGTAAGAACTACAAGTAACGGAAAAACAGCTACTTCAAGAATTGTAAAAGAGTAAGTTTTAGTTTATTTTTAAAAAGCACGTTTCGAAAGAAACGTGTTTTTTTTTTTGCTTTTAATTCTGTTATTTCATTGAATTTTCTATCTTTATATTCTAATATTTTTTTACCTATTTTAAATGCATAAAGTTTTTTTTACAAGAATAACACTCGTACTATTTTTGATTTTAACAGCAATCGGATTTTCTCAAGAATTACCTCCAATTGTTAAGTACAATCCTTCCATTTACGGTGCTGGAAATCAAAATTGGATGATATCTCAAGACCAGAATAATTATATCTATTTTGCAAATAATGATGGGCTTTTGGAATATAATGGTTCCAATTGGACTTTATATCCTTCGCCTAATGAAACTATTATCCGATCGGTTAATGTAATTGACAACAAAATTTACACTGGCTGTTATATGGAATTTGGCTATTGGACAAGACAAACCAACGGTCAATTAAAATATACCTCATTAAGCAAATCCATTAAAAATAAAATTCAAGACGATGAACAGTTTTGGAATATCATTAATTATGATCAATGGGTGATTTTCCAATCGCTAAACAAAATTTTTATCTACGATACCAAAGCAAATAGCTTTACAATTATTAAGCCAAATAGCGAAATTATTAAATCCTTCCGAACCCGCAATTCCATTTATTTTCAAACTAATAAAGGTGGATTATTTGAAATTGAAAATGGTAAAAGCAAATTGGTTTCCAACAACCCAATTATAGTCAACAATCGCATCGTTTCCATTTTTGCTCTTGAAGAAGGATTTTTAATTCAGACGCAATCAAACGGAATTTACAAGCTTTTGGGTTCCAGTTTAACCAACTTTACTACCGAAGCTGATGCGCAATTGGCAACAAGTAGCACGTATAGCAGCCAACAATTATCGGACGGCAGTTTAGCGCTCGGAACGGTTTCCAATGGAGTTTTTATTTTAACAAATGAAGGAAAAATAAAATACCACATAACCCAAAGTCGGGGATTAAGCAATAATACTATTTTATCGTTGTTTGAAGATGCCGATAAAAATCTTTGGATTGGTCTTGATAACGGAATAAATTGTATCAACCTGCAATCGCCCGTTAGAAGTTTTTCCGACGATACTGGAATTTTAGGCACAGTTTATACATCGCTTTTAAACAACGGTATTTTATACATTGGAACCAATCAAGGTTTGTTTTACAAAAATTACAATAGCAATGAACAATTCAAGTTTATAAGCGGAACAAAAGGGCAGGTTTGGTCTTTGTTTCAATATGAAGGAACGCTTTTTTGCGGTCATGATTCGGGAACATTTATTATCAATAATACTCAAGCTACACCCATTTTCTCTCAATCTGGAACGTGGAAATTTTCAACCGTTCCCAATCACAAAAACCTTTTATTTCAAGGAAATTATTTTGGAATTTCCATATTGGAAAATAGTAATGGAAAATGGGTTTTCAGAAACAAAATCGCAGGATTTGACTATTCTTCTCGATATTTTGAAATTACAAATGCAAATGAAGTTTATGTTAGTCATGAATACAAAGGCGTTTTTCGATTTAAATTGGATGCGAATTTCCAGAAAGCCAATCGATTATTTGCTTATTCCTCTCCAAAGAAAGGTAAAAATGCTAGTTTAACAAAATTCAATAATACCATTTATTATGCCTATAAAGACGGGATTTTTAAACTAAATAACGTCACAAAACAATTTGAAAAAGACAAATTATTAAGCTCGGTTTTTGAAAAAGATGAATACACATCGGGCAAATTAATTGTAGATAATTCGAATAAAATATGGCTATTCTCCAAAAATTACATTCATTATTTTTCTTTGAGTAAATTAAGTTACGAACTCAAGCAAAATGCTATTCCAATTCCTGCTTCATTGTCTAATTCCATGTTGGGATTTGAGAACATCACAAATCTGACAAAAGCACTTTATTTAATTGGTACGACAGACGGTTATTATATCATCAATATCAATGATTTAAGTTTTAAAAACTATCGTGTTTCCATCTCGGATATTAGTATTAATAAATTGAATGAAAAAATAAGTAGTTGTTCAATTTCTGACCCGGGATCATTTTCTCACGATGAAAATAATATTACTTTTAGTTATAATGTGCCGGAATTTAACAAATATATAAATGCGGAATATCAATATCTATTAGAAGGCGTTCAGGACGAATGGAGCGAATGGAGTTCCAAACCAACGGTTAATTTTAAAAACCTATCTTCTGGCGATTACACGTTTAAAGTTCGTGCCAAAATTGCCAATTCATCTCCTGTAAATACCGCAAATTATTCCTTTACCATTTTAAAACCTTGGTATTTAACGAATTTTGCTTTACTTTTTTATCTTATAATAATTGTTGTTATTGCGAACGCTATCAACAAAGCCTATCAAAATTATTACCAAAAACAAAAGGAAAAACTGATTGAAGAAAACAATCTTTTATTAGAAATCAAAGAGTTGGAAAATTCACAGGAATTGATGAAAGTTAAAAACGAACAATTGCTTCAAGATGTCGATACAAAAAACCGTGAATTGGCTGTTTCAACCATGAGTTTAATTAAGAAAAACGACTTATTGGCTGTAATTAAAGAAGATTTAAAGAAATCCTCGGAAAACCATACGAGTAGTTTAAAATCGGTAATTAATACCATTACCAATAATATTACGGAGGATACTTCTTGGAACGTTTTCAAGGAGGCTTTTGACAACGCCGACAAAGATTTCCTGAAAAAAGTTAAAAGCGCCCATTCGGTATTAACGCCAAATGATTTGCGACTTTGTGCCTATTTGCGTTTGAATCTTTCTTCGAAAGAAATAGCTCCTTTGTTGAATATTTCGGTTAGAAGTGTAGAAATAAAACGATATCGTTTGCGTAAAAAAATGGATTTACCACACGAGCAAGGACTTGTTGAGTACATCTTGTCGATATAAACATTCTGTTTATCTGAAAAATAACTATACAAAACCACAACAATACCGTTTTCGTTGCTTTTACAACACTAATTTTATTGTTTATTTGATGCAATGTTTAGGTTATATTTTCTTTAAAACCAGCTATTTTTTGTGAATAGTAAATTTTTTACAACTTTTTATTTAAATGTATGTTTTTTGTAAAGGTTTATTTTGTTAAATTAACATAATGAAAAACTATTTTTATACCACTAAAAACAAAAACTATTATGAAATCAAAATTAATGCTATTTGCCTTGTTGCTAATTTCGACTTTGGGATTTTCTCAAACGTTTGAAGTAAGCGGAAAGGTTGTTGATGCAGCCAATGGTTTAGCCCTTCCCGGGGTGAATGTCGCTGTCAAAAACTCTTCCCAATTTACAATTTCCGACATTGACGGAAACTTTAAATTCTCAAAAGTTACTTCTGGTTCCAAATTGGTATTTACATCAATTGGATACAAAAACTATGAAGTTACCGTAACGAGTTCACAAAAATTAACTATTTCATTGCAAAACGATATCAAAGTTTTGGAAGAAGTTGTAGCCATTGGATATGGAAGCAAAAAGAAACGAAATATTAGTGGTTCTGTTGGACTGGTTTCCGGTAAAACAATAGATGATTTAAAACCAATTCGAATTGAACAGGCATTACAAGGAACTGTTGCCGGTGTTGCTGTTTCTGCTCAATCGGGTGCGCCTGGAGCTGGTCTTAGCATTCGTATTCGTGGTATTTCTACAAATGGAGATAACGGTCCTTTAATATTAATTGATGGTTATCAAGGCGATATGGGTATTTTGAATCCAAATGATGTTGAATCTATCACTGTTTTGAAAGATGCACAGGCTGCCATTTATGGTTCTCAAGGAGCAAATGGTGTTGTTTTAATTACTACAAAATCAGGAAAAAAGAATACAAAAACTAAGTTTTCCTTTAATTCCTATTCTGGAACACAACAAACTACTAAGAAATTATCAATGTTGAATGCAACGGAATATGCTTTATTGCTTAATGAAAGTTATGCAAATGGCGGACAATCCCTTCCTTATCCAAACGCTTCTGGATTAGGAAATGGAACCGATTGGCAAAATGAAGTTTTTAATAATGCACCAATTGTAAGCAACGACTTTTCGGTTTCGGGTGGTTCGGATAAAATCACTTATTCCTTTAGTGGTTCCGATTTGAAACAAGAAGGTATTATTGGAGGAGGAAAATCAGATTATAAAAGAAATACCGTACGCTTATCTCTGGGAGCTGATTTAACCGATAAATTAAAACTAACCTCTAATTTTATTTACACATACGTTGACAGAGATGCTTTAAATGATAGCGGTTTAGGATCGGTATTATTTAATGCAATTAATACACCAGCAACGCTTCCTGTTTATGATACAAATGGTGCTTATACATTAATACCTAGTACTCCTGGTTTTGGTATAGAAATTATAAACCCATTGGCTCAGATTGACAATACTTTTAATGATTATAAATTAAAAAAATTAAATGGAGGTATTACTTTAGATTATGATATAATTAAAAATGTTAAGCTTACTACCCGAATGGGTTTTAATACGGCTAATAGTAAATCAAAATCATTTTCAAAAGAAGTGAGTTATGGAGGAAAAGTATTTGATGTTGGTAGAAACAGTGTTTCTCAAAATACAATAAATGATAACGATTTTTCTTTTGATGGTTTTGGTGTTTATGAAAATACCTTTTTAGAAAGTCATAAAATTAAATTAACTTTTGGAACAACCGTTTATAAAGAATTTGGTTCTGGGCTTTTCGCAACTGGTTTTGATGTTCCAAATAATTCATGGGATTTTGCAGATATCGCTCTGGCTACAGGAACAAGTGCCGCCGGTGTTCGTGATGTGGGATCTTATGGATATGATGAAAGAAGATTATCTCATTTTAGTAGATTTGAATACGAGTATAATGGAAAATATTTATTTTCTGCCATGATACGCCGTGATATGTCAACTAAATTTGGACCAGACAATCGTGTTGCTGTATTTCCTTCATTCACATCGGGATGGATTGTCTCTGATGAAGATTTTTTCAACAAATCAAGTTTCGTTAATTTCTTTAAATTAAGAGCCAGTTATGGTTTATTAGGAAATGATAAAATTGGAAACAATCGTTTTGTTGGTGCTTTAAATGGAGAAGGGGTTTATGTTTTTGATGATGCTCTAGTAACTGGAGTTGCAGCGGGAGTTTTACCTAATCCTGCAATCAAATGGGAAGCTGATGAAAAAGTTAATTTTGGTACCGATATCAAATTATGGAATAATAAAATAGATATAACAGCTGATTATTTTATTGATACTCGTAAAGATCTATTAATTGGATATATTCCAGTTTCAGGAATCACGGGAGTTTATGCTCCAGGTTCTGGTTCACCAACAATTAATGCTGGAACGGTAAGCAACAAAGGTTTTGAATTTGCAATTAATTATAAAGACAATATTACCGAAAATTTAAAATTTGGAATTGGTTATAATGTTACTACAATTAACAATGAAGTATTAAAAGTTAATAATAGTACTGGTTATCTTGAAAGTGGTTCTTTTGGCGTTGGTCAACCAGCGGCATCTAGAATGGAAGTTGGACATGCGTTAGGTTATTTTTATGGATACCAAACAGAAGGAATATTCCAAAACCAAGCTGAAATTATTGCATCACCTTCGCAATCCGCTTTGGGTGCAGCAACAGCTCCAGGAGATATAAAATTTAAAGACATAAACAGCGATGGTGTTATTGATTCAAAAGACAAAACGGATTTAGGAAACCCAATTGCCGATTACACAATGGGATTAAATCTAACTTTAAATTATAAAAACTTTGATTTTGTTGCCTATTCCTATGCTTCTTTGGGCAATGAAATGGTTCGTAATTATGAAAGAACACTTGCAAATGTAAATAAATTAAATTACGTTTTGGACCGTTGGACTGGTGAAGGAACTAGTAATACTGTTCCTAGAGTTACTACTGCTGCAACAAATAATAATGTATTGTCCAGTTATTTTGTTGAAGATGCCTCATTCTTAAGAATTCAAAACATTCAATTAGGGTATACATTAGACAAAACTGAATCTGAAAAAATGGGAATCAGTAAATTGAGAATTTATACTTCGGTAAATAATTTATATACTTTTACAAAATATAGAGGTTTTGATCCTGCAGCTTCCGATGGAAATCCTCTAGGTGGTGGAATTGATTATGGATTTTATCCAACACCAAAAACCTTTATGTTTGGAATTAATGTTAACTTTTAAACAATTAGAAAAATGAAAAATTATATTATAAAAACCTGTTTTACTATTGTTCTTTTGCTAACAATTAGTACTTCCTGTTCCGATAATTTTGTTGATCGCGAACCGGTATATTTGATTACCTCTGAAAATTATTTCAATTCAAAAGCCGATTATTACAACGCATTAGTTGCGGCTTACGATATGTTACAATCTTCTTATATTAATGTAATGATGGGCGAAATTGCCTCGGACAATACTTTGTCGGGTGGCGAAAGCGCTACCGACGTTATCGGAATTCAACAAATTGACGAGATGACTCATTCGGAAGTAAATAGTAATTTGAGAGACTTATGGAATTGGATGTTTGCTGGAGTGAATCGAGCTAGTTATATTCTTGAATTTAAAGACAGAACCGATTTTGATGGTAAAGCACAAATTATTGCAGAAGCTCGTTTCTTGAAAGCCTATTACGAATTTGAATTAGTAAAATGGTTTGGTGGAATCCCATTAAAAGGTGATGCAAGGTTCAAATTAAATGACGAAAAAGCTATTCCACGTTCTTCTGTTGCGGAAGTTTACGCTTCAATCGAAGCCGAATTACTTGCGGCAATTCCTGATTTAGCTGTTAATGCTCCTCAAGTTGGACGCGTATCAAAAGGCGCTGCGCAAGCCTTACTTGGAAAAGTATATTTGTACCAAGATAAATTTGTAAATGCTGCTAATGTTTTCGAAGATGTAATTAATTCTAATAAATACTCTTTAGTAGCTAATTATGATACCATTTTTGAAAAAGCTGGTGAAAACGGAACTGAATCTCTTTTTGAAGTTCAATATACAGATGCTGAAGGCGCTAGTTTTGGTTGCTTACAATGTAGCGAAGGAAATGTAGCCGTTGGATTCAATGGAATTCGTAATTATTCTGGACCAACATTTGATTCTGGATATAGTTTTAATGTTCCAACACAAGAAGTTGTCGATAAATTTGAAGTGGGCGACAAAAGAAAAGCTGTAGCTATTCTAGATATCGTTACTTGGGCTGCTGTAAATAATGCTACTTATGGCGTTGGTTACAAACACACAGGATATTTCAATAGAAAATATATTGCTAGAAAGGGCGATGCTAATATTGGCGATCAAAACTTGACCAATCCAAACAATTACCGTTCTATTCGTTATGCCGACGTATTATTAATGGCTGCCGAAGCAAATAATCGCGGTGGAATTGATGACACGAAAGCTAAAAACTATTTGAATGCAGTTCGTACAAGAGCATTTGGAGATAACTTTCATAATATTACTGCCTCTGGCGCTGCTTTAACCGATTTCATTTTAGCAGAAAGAAGAGTAGAGCTTGTAGGAGAAGGACATCGTTTCTTTGACCTTGTTAGAACTGGAAAAGCCGCTGCAGAAATAGATGGTTTTACTCCAAATAAAAATGAATTATTCCCTGTTCCTTATGAAGAAATTCAATTTTCTAACGGAAATTGGCAACAAAACACTGGATATTAATAACACACAACTATGAAAAAAATACAATTTATTATTAGTCTTTTCATTATTACAATCCTTTTGGGTTGTACAAATGATAGCAATGACGTCAATTTAGATGAATTGGCTGCACCAAGTTCTATTTCTGCTTTAATGACAATTAAACAGGATAATTCTGGAAAAGTAACCATCACGCCTCGTGGCGAAAACGTTTCGCAATATGAGGTTTATTTTGGCGATGGTTCAACCGAACCTGCTATTGTAAATCCTGGAGCATCCGTAACGCACACTTATCCAGAAAATCCAGTTAACGAACCTTTTCAAGTTCGAATAATTGGAATGACAATCAACGGAAAAACAACAGAAGTTATTCAACCATTAGCAGTTTCTTTTTTAACACCAACTGATTTGGTTGCGACAATTGCTCACGTAACAGGAGACAATATGTCGATTACCGTTACAGCAACAGCGAATTTAGAAACCTATTTTCAAGTTTATTTTGGAGACAGTCCAACCGAAGTTCCTGTCGATTTTATGGATGGAGAAACCAAAACACATACCTATGCTGCAACAGGAACGTATCAAGTTCGTGTCGTTGCATTAAGTGGAGGTGCTGCAACTGCAGAATATATTGAACCTGTAATAATTTCAAACCCAATTTTATTTCCTATTGATTTTGAATCATCATCACTTAATTATGCTTTTACGAATTTTGGTGGAGCCACTTCATCAGTGGTTAATAATCCTTATTCAGGTGCTGCCAATGGAAGTGCCAAAGTAGGAAAATTCACTAAAATGGTTGGTTCTGAAGTTTGGGGCGGTTCATTCCTTGAATTAGGTACACCAATTAATTTTTCTACAATGAAAAAAATCAAATTGAAAGTTTGGTGCCCTCAGGCAGGAAAAGTAATTAAAATGAAGCTAGAAAATTTAGCCGATAACACCATCAACTACGAAGTTAATGTAACGAATACCGTTGCAAATAATTGGGAAGAATTGACTTTTGATTTTACAAATATCAGTACGACAAACACGTATCAAAGAGTAGTTTTGTTTTTTGATTTTGGAAATGCCGGAACAGGTGCAAACTACTATTTCGATGATATACAGCAAACAACTGGTTTAGAGACCTTACTATTACCAATTAATTTTCAATCGGCTACATTACCTTATACATTTACCAATTTTGGTTCTGCTACTTCAACAGTTATTGCAAATCCTCAAGTTTCAGGAATTAATACGTCTTCAAAAGTAGCCTCATTTTTAAAAGCAAGTGGTGCTCAGACATGGGCTGGATCCTTTTTAGAATTAGCAAGTCCACTTAATTTTACAGTTATGCAAAAAATTAAAATGAAAGTTTGGTCTCCTGCAGCAGGTAAAGTAGTAAAATTGAAATTAGAGAAACTTAGCGATGCAACAATTAATATCGAAAAAGATGCTACTACGACCGTTGCAAATGGCTGGGAAGAATTGACTTTTGATTTTGCAGGAATAAACAATGCAAATAATTACCAACGAGTTGTGTTTTTCTTCGATTTTGGAAATGCAGGAAACGGAGCAACTTATTATTATGACGACATAACTCAATCCAATTAAAAAAAGCAATCAAGATGAAAAAAATACTTTTAAATACAATATCCATAGTGACGCTACTTTTTATGGTAAGCTGTCAAGAAGATACAAAATCTTTTGGTCCATTGGATCCACCTGAAAATCTTCAAGTTACTGCAGAAATTTATGGAGTGAGTTCTACAACTCCCAATGGAGATGGTTCTGGATTGGTAAAATTTACTGCCACTGCCGATAATGCTATTTCATACAAATATATTTTTAGCGATGGAACTTCACAAAATGCCCCAAGTGGTGTTTTTGAAAAACGTTTTACACAAACAGGTTTAAACAGTTATACAGTAACAATTATTGCTTCCTCAAGAGGCGGAATTTCAACAAACACAACTCTTGAAATTTCAGTATTAAGTAATTTTACCGATGCAGAAGCGATTCAGTTTTTAACTGGTGGATCAGCAACAGGAAAAAAATGGTACTGGGCAGCTAACGAAGTTGGACATCTTGGTGTTGGACCAAATAATACAGATCCTGAAAAAAATTATTACGGAGATTACTACCAAGCTGGTCCATTTGAAAAAGCGGGTTCGCCAGATAGCAGCTGTTTGTATGAAAACGAAATGACTTTTTCATTAGAATCAGGCCAATTAAAGTTTTTATTAAATAATGGAGGACATACTTTCTTCAACACAGCTTATGAAAGCGTTGGTGGTGGAACGGCTGGTTATGATTTCTGTTACGGATATGATGCTGGTGGGGTTAAAACAATCACATTAGGACCTTCAGAATCACTTGTTATGGCAAATCCGGATCATTTGACTCAAACTCGCGGAACGATGTTAAACATCTCTGACGGAGGTTTTATGGGCTATTATATTGGACAAAGTTCCTATGAAATTATGTCAATAACAGCTAATAGAATGGTTGTTCGTGCTATTCAAGGAAATAACCCAGCGTTGGCTTGGTATCATACTTTTACTACAACAAAACCAACAGAAACCCCTGCAGAAGATTTTACCAATTTGATTTGGTCAGATGATTTTAATACAGATGGTGCTCCTGACGCAACAAAATGGGGATACGACCTCGGCGCTAGTGGATGGGGAAATAACGAATTGCAAAACTACACTAGTAGTTCTAGCAACGTAATTGTGTCCGGTGGAACTTTAAAAATTACAGCCAAAGCACAAGCATTAGGAACCGCAAATTATACTTCTGCTAGATTAAAATCGGAGAATAAGTTTGAATTTACATATGGTAAAATAGAATTTAGGGCAAAAATGCCAACCGGAGGTGGAACATGGCCGGCATTGTGGGCACTGGGTCAAAATTATGCAACAAATACATGGCCAGCATGTGGCGAAATAGATGTTATGGAGCATAGAGGCAATACGCCAAATGTTATTCATGGTACTCTTCATTATCCAGGTGTTTCTCCTGGAGCTGGAAATACTAATAGTACAAGCATACAAAATGCATCTACAGAATTTCATATATACAAAGCCATTTGGAGTTCCTCTTCAATTCAGTTTTTTGTTGACGATGTGATGTATCATTCGTTTGCAAATACAAGTTCATCACCTTTCAATAGCGACTTCTTTTTGATTATGAATGTTGCAATGGGAGGAACATTTGGCGGTACAATTGATCCAGCATTTGTTCAATCAACTATGGAAGTTGATTATGTTAAGGTATACCAATAATTGATTAATAAATATTAAATAAAATACTACAGGAAGGTTAGAAATTCTGCCTTCCTGTTTTTGTTTTTTATAAAATTGAAATAAACAAATGAAATCCCATCAATTTAAATTTTTGACTGTAGCATTTATTTTAGTTGTACTAAGTTGTACTACTCCTAAAAATATAGCCTTTACAAAACCCAATAAATCCAATTTAGAAACAAAAGTCGATTCCGTTTTAAAACTGATGACTTTGGAAGAAAAAATTGGGCAAATGAACCAATACAATGGTTTTTGGGACGTAACGGGCCCTGCTCCTAAAGATGGAGCAGCAGCATTAAAATATGACCATATCAAAAAAGGATATGTTGGTTCGATGCTTAATGTTATAGGGGTAAAAAATGTAAAAGCGTTACAAAAATTTGCTGTTGAAGAATCTCGTTTGCACATTCCACTTCTTTTTGGTTTCGACGTTGTTCATGGCTATCAAACGATTAGTCCTATTCCTCTAGCAGAATCCGCTAGTTGGGATTTAGAAGCTATAAAAAAATCCGCGCAAATTGCTGCCGAAGAAACTGCCGCAGTTGGTCTAAATTGGACTTTTGCCCCTATGGTCGATATTACACGTGATGCTCGATGGGGACGCGTAATGGAAGGTGCTGGGGAAGATACTTTTCTAGGTTCCAAAATTGCTTATGCCCGTGTAAAAGGGTTTCAAGGTGACGATTTTTCTGGAACCAATACCATTTTAGCTTGTACAAAACACTTCGCAGGATATGGTTTTGCCGAATCGGGAAGAGATTATAATACCGTAGATATTGGAAATTCTACTTTACAAAATATTATTTTACCGCCTTTCAAAGCAACTGTTGATGCAGGAGTTCGAACTTTTATGAATTCGTTTAACGAAATAAATGGATTGCCATCAACAGGAAGCAAATTCTTACAAAGAGAAATTTTAAAAGGCGAATGGAAATTCGACGGTTTTGTTGTTTCTGACTGGGGCTCAATCGGTGAAATGGTAACTCACGGCCACGCCAAAGACGGTAAACAAGCCGCCGAAATGGCAATAAATGCAGGTTCCGACATGGATATGGAATCGTATTTATATGTTGAAAATCTTGCCGCACTTGTCAAAGAAGGAAAAGTAAATGAAGCTTTGATTGATGACGCTGCTAGAAGAATTTTGAAAGTGAAATTTGAAATGGGTCTTTTTGATAATCCCTATAAGTATTGTGACGAAGCAAGAGAAAAAGCAACATTAGGAAAACAAGAATTTCAAGAGGGTGTTTTAGATATGGCTAAAAAATCAATTGTTTTGCTAAAAAACGAAAATGATTTACTTCCATTAAAAAAATCGAATCAAAAAATTGCTTTAATCGGTGCGTTAGCAAGCGATAAAAGTAGTTCACTTGGTAGTTGGCGAGCTGCTTCCAAAGACAATACTGCGGTTTCTGTTTTGGAAGGAATGCAAAAATATACTGGAAATCAGTTAACGTATGAAAAAGGCGCAGATGTTGCCATTGGAACTCCTGTTTTCGGCTCGGAAACGATTATAAATACCACCGATAAAAGTGGTTTTGACAAAGCGGTTGTAGCTGCTAAAAATGCCGACGTTGTTGTTTTGGTATTAGGAGAAATTGGTTTTCAAACAGGCGAGGGTAGAAGCCGTGTGAATATAGATTTACCAGGTGTTCAACAAGAATTGTTGGAAACGATTTACAAAGCAAATCCAAATATTGTTTTGGTTTTAAATAATGGTCGACCATTAACAATTCCGTGGGCCGATGCTCATGTTCCAGCAATTTTAGAAGCGTGGCAACTAGGAACTCAAAGCGGAAATGCGATTGCACAAGTGCTTTACGGTGATTATAATCCTAGCGGTAAATTGCCAATGTCTTTTCCAAGAAACGTAGGGCAATTGCCATTATATTACAATCATAAAAATACTGGAAGACCTTCTACAAATGACGCAACTAGCGTTTTTTGGTCGCATTATGGTGACGAAAAAAATAGCCCTTTATATCCTTTTGGTTATGGATTAAGTTATTCTAAATTTGAATATTCCATTTTAAATTTAAGTGCCAATTCCTTTTCAGGCGATGAAAAAATTGTAGTTTCAGTAAATATTAAAAACACTGGAAAAGTAGCTGGAAAAGAAGTGGTTCAAATGTATTTAAGAGATTTATTTGGAAGTTCAACGCGACCTGTTCGCGAATTAAAAGGCTTTGAAATGGTGGCGCTAAATCCAAATGAAACCAAAACCGTTTCTTTTGAAATTGACAGCAAGTTAATCTCATTTTATACCCCAAATAATAAATGGGAAGCCGAACCAGGCGATTTCAAAGTATTTGTCGGAGGAAATTCGGATGCCACTTTGCAAGCCGATTTCAAATTTGTAAATTAATACTATGAATAAATTAATTTTCTTCTTCCTTTTTACCATCATTTGTTTGGGTCAAACATCCAAAAGAAAATTAGTCTGGGAAGAAAATTTCAATGTAAATTCTTTGGACGAAAAAGTTTGGAATTATGAATTAGGCGATGGCTGCCCCGATTTATGTGGCTGGGGAAACAATGAAAGGCAAATATATACCAATCAAAATCATAGTATTAAAGACGGAAATTTGCTGATTGAAGCCAAAAAAACGGCTGATAATTATTCGTCAACTCGAATAACTACGCAAGGAAAAAAAGAATTTCTTTATGGCCGAATAGAAGCACGCGCCAAATTGCCTGTTGGAAAAGGAATATGGCCTGCATTTTGGATGCTTGGCAATAATATTAAAAGTGTAGGATGGCCAAAATGTGGCGAAATTGATATACTCGAGTATGTTGGTCGAGAACCTCATTTTGTTTACACCTCGTTGCATACGGAATCCAGTTTTGGTAATACTATTAATACAAAAAAAACAAAAATTGATACAATCGAAGAAGGGTATCATATTTTCGCTATTGATTGGACAAAGGAAAAAATAGAATTTTTTGTCGATAATAAATCAGTTTACACTTACAATCCTAAATTAAAAAATGAGGCAACTTGGCCTTATAATCAGCCGTTTTATATTGTTGTAAATATGGCAATAGGCGGTAATTTTGGCGGACATGAAGTGGATGACACAATTTTTCCTCAACAATTCCTTATTGATTACATTAAAGTTTACCAATAATATTATTTAATTATATACATTTAAACGCAATCTTTTCGGGTTGCGTTTTTTGTTTGTTTATTGTACCAATTGTGTTAAATTTTTAAACATATTTGTTTTTTTAAATAAAAAGGTTCATATTTGACCCATATTAATCTTAATTTAACATTTGCCTATACAAAAAATTACTTTTTAGAGAAAATCTCGATTTATTTATTTAATAACTAAAAGGTATATTATGGCTAATGTTCAAATCCCAGACGCAGTATTGGTAAAAAACTATGTAGCAGGTGACGAAAGCGCTTTGACTATATTAATCAATAGACATCAATCCAAAATTTACGGTTTTATCTACTCCAAAATTTCTGATAGAGACATTTCGGATGATATTTTTCAGGATACATTTATTAAAGTTATAAAAACTTTAAAGATGAATTCGTATAACGAAGAAGGAAAATTTTTGCCTTGGGTAATGCGAATCGCGCATAACTTAATCATCGATCATTTCCGAAAAAATAAAAAAATGCCGATGTTTCGCGAAACCGAAACGTTTTCAATTTTTTCGATTATGTCCGATAATGTTCCAAATATTGAATCCAAATTAATATCCGAACAAGTAGTATCTGATTTGAAAAAAATAATTGAAGAACTTCCAGAAGATCAAAAAGAAGTACTTATGATGCGAATTTATCAAGATTTGAGTTTCAAGGAAATCTCAGAAATCACGGGAGTTAGCATCAATACAGCACTAGGAAGAATGCGATATGCTTTAATGAATTTGCGAAAAGTTATTGACAAAAATCAAATTATATTAACCAATTAACAATATATAGAAATTTGCTGCGTTGTATTAAAAATAACTTCTACAATATGGCAAAAATTTACTCAAAAAAAGTGATTTTAACTCCTTTAATGTTACCAAAGAAAGAGACAATTAGTTTTATTATTCAGTATTCCAAAGTAATGTCGATGGTTAAAGTTGGAAAATTCACTTTTGAAAACATTTCAAATTAAAAAAAAATCCCGGTAATTTATTATCGGGATTTTGTTTTGTAATACTCGTTCAAAACGGATTTTCGGCCAATAGTTTTGGTTATAGTATCCTTTTCCAAATCCCACCCGCGTGCCGGAGAATATTCTCTGCCATACCAAATCATTTGAAGATGCAGTTCGTTCCATAAATCCTTCGAAAAAATCTTTTTGGCATCTTTTTCTGTTTCTTTTACGTTTTTCCCAGAACTAAAATTCCAACGATACATCAATCGATGAATGTGAGTGTCAACTGGAAATGCCGGAACGCCAAAAGCCTGCGACATAACTACGCTTGCCGTTTTATGACCAACCGCTGGCAAAGATTCTAAAGCAGTAAAATCTTGAGGGACTTTTCCATCATATTTTTCAATTAATAGTTCAGAAAGTCCACGAATTCCCTTTGATTTCATTGGCGATAAGCCACAAGGTCGAATAATATCGCGAATTTCTTCTACGCTCATTTTTATCATATCATACGGATTGTCGGCTTTTGCGAAAAGAATAGGTGTAATTTTATTCACTTGAACGTCGGTGCATTGCGCCGACAAAAGCACCGCGATTAAAAGTGTATAAGGGTCTTTGTGATTTAGTGGAATCGGAATGCTTGGATAAAGTTCTTTTAACGTATTTATAACAAACGTTGCACGTTCTTGTTTGTTCATTTTTGTATTTTTATAAAATTATTACAACTTTTCACAAAGTTACTCTTTAATCTAATAGAATAAAAACAGTATGACAACATTAAAAAAAGGCGACAAAGCCCCTGATTTTTCTGCATTAGACGAATCGGGCAAATTGCATAAACTAGCCGATTATAAAGGAAAAAAACTAGTTGTTTTCTTTTATCCAAAAGCAAATACTCCCGGTTGTACCGCCGAAGCTTGCGATCTTCGAGATAATTTTTCTCGTTTTGAAGCTAATAATTTTGCACTTCTCGGAGTTAGCGCAGATTCTCAAAAAGCACAAGCTAAATTTAAAGACAAATTTGAATTTCCTTTTCCGCTTTTGGCCGATGAAGACAAATCGGTTATTCAGGCATTTGGAGTTTGGGGACCTAAAAAATTTATGGGCAAAGATTATGACGGAATTCATAGAACCACTTTTATTATCGACGAAAATGGCATTATCGATGAAGTAATTTCTGAAGTCAAAACAAAAGAACATGCTTCTCAAATTTTAAAGTAAAAAAAAGCGTCAAAGTAATTTTGACGCTTTTTGCTTTAGTGACTTTTTTCTAAAAATTTCTTGGGGTCGTATCCAAAAAGAGAATGTTTTTTGATTAACTCAGCAATTCCAATGGGTAACATTTCTTCCCAACCGGATTTGCCATTACTAATCATATTTAAAACATCTCTTGAGAAAACTTCTAATGTATGTGGGTCATAGTCTTCAATATCAACTACTTTGCCATTAAATTTAAAGAATTTATAGAGTTCTTTCATTCGAGGATGAACTTTTAAATTTTCGGAAGTGATGATTTCACCATCCTCTCCAATCATTGGATATAAGAAAACCTTTAAATCGCGATAGAATAATTTTCCGAAAGCTTCTAAAATCCCACCACTCAAATGACGGTAATATTTTTCGTCGAATATGTCAATCAAATTATTAACACCCATGGTTAATCCCATTCTGGCTTTGGTGTAATTTGAAAAATATTCAACCACTTTATAATATTCTTGGAAGTTTGAAATCATTACGGTCTGTCCTAACGAACAAAGTAATTCGGCTCGATCCATGAAATCTCTTTCGTCAATTTCGCCATCCGATCGTAAATTTGAAAGTGTTATTTCAAAGATTACCAAGGTATTATCTTTATCTACTTTACTTTCATTGAGAAATAGTTTTAAAGATTTCTCATACATATTTATATTCACTTTTGTCACGGGACGGAAACTGCCTCGTAAAGCCAATATGTTTTTTTTATATAAAATGGCTGCCGGTAAAATGTTGTTTCCGTTTGGATCAAACATTACGGCATCGGTCATTCCGTTTTTCACCAATTGCAAACTCATTAATCGGTTGTCAACATTAGCAAAACGAGGACCTGAAAAATTGATTGTGTCTATTTCTAATTGATCTTTTTCGAGATGGTCATACAAATAACGCAACAATTTTTTTGGGTCATTGTATTTGTAATAAGCGCCATAAATTAGATTTACGCCTAGAATCCCGAGGGTTTCTTGTTGTAATTTGGCATCTGTTTCTTTAAATCGAATGTGGATAATAATCTCGTTATAATCTTCATCGGGCTCAATTTGATACCGAATTCCAACCCATCCGTGGCCTTTAAATTGCTTTGCAAAATCAATAGTAGCGACTGTATTGGCATAACTAAAAAACATTTTTCTAGGATGTTTATCTCTTTTTAGCCTATTTTCGATAAGCATTACTTCGTGTGAAAGCATTTTTTTCAAGCGACTTTCCGTAACATATCTACCATCTTCTTCTACGCCATAAATAGCATCACTAAAATCTTTGTCATAAGCTGACATTGCTTTTGCAATAGTTCCAGAAGAACCCCCAGATCTAAAAAAATGCCTAACGGTTTCTTGTCCAGCTCCAATTTCTGCAAAAGTTCCATAGATGTTTTCGTTCAGATTTATTCGAAGCGCTTTGTCTTTTACAGAAGGAATTTGTTCGATGACTTTGTCACCTTTTAACTTTATTCTGGTATCCATTTGAGTTTTTAGATATTCTAAGGATACAAAGTTAACAAAATTGGGGTTCAATTAAAGAGAATTAATCTTATTTTTGTAAAAAAATTACAATTGAAAGTATATTTTTTAGGAACAGGCACATCACAAGGTATTCCAGTTATTGGAAGTCATCATTCCGTTTGTTTGAGTGATAACCCAAAAGACAAAAGGCTGCGTGTTGCAATTTGGATTTCTTGGGATGATTTTTCCTATGTTATTGATTGTGGCCCTGATTTTAGACAACAAATGTTAGTGTCCAAATGTCAAAAAGTAGATGGAATATTGTTTACACATGAGCATTCCGATCATACTGCGGGAATTGACGATATTCGGCCATTTAATTACAAACAAGGCGTTATGCCCATTTTTGCTCATAAAAGAGTAATTGAAAATCTTAATAAAAGGTTTGATTATATTTTTCAAACTGAAAACAAATACCCAGGAGCGCCTTCTGTTTCAATAAATGAAGTTATTAATAATCAGCCTTTTTTGATTGGAAACAAAACCGTAATTCCAATTGATGGAATGCATGGGAATCTTCAAGTTTTTGGCTACCGAATTGATGATTTCGCCTATTTGACGGATATTAAAACAGTAGAAAATTCTGAAATTGAGAAACTTAAGGGTTTAAAAGTATTGGTTATTAATGCGTTGCGAGAAGAGCCACATCATTCGCATTTCAATTTGGAAGAAGCGCTAAATTTTATACATTTGCTCCAACCTGAAAAGACCTATTTAACGCACATAAGCCATCTTTTAGGATTTCATGATGAAGTGCAACAAAAACTACCAAAAAACGTTTTCTTAGCATACGATAACTTAGCAATTACAATATAAAAATGAAAAATTCCTTTTTGCTTTACCTCTCTATTCTTTCGGTTTTATTGGCCGTTTTCACGTATACGTATTATAATTCACAATTGAAACACGAAACTGCGAAATTCGAAAAAAGTCACAAAAGAGCTACCGATTCTATAGCTTCCTTAAAAAACCAACTTGCAGAAACAAATTATTTTTCTCTTGAATACAATCAAAATGCTCAGGATTATTTCTATTCGGATGATATTGAAAAATCAATTTCGTATGAAAAACTGATTCCAATTTTGAAAGAAAAATTGCTTGATCTTAATGATAATCCAGAAGGAAATCCTTATACGGGTCAAGAAAAATTAGGGGAAGCCAAATTTATTATCAATAAAATAAAAGTATTGAATCACCGATGGATTATTGCCGATTATAGTGATGGAACTTATTGGGGTGAAGTTTTATTGAAATATTTTGTCAATGACGACAAGTCCATTTCTTTTGAAGTAAATCAAACACTGTTGTATCAAAAATAGCAACTTTCTAGTTGTTTAGTAACCAATTTTTGAAATCAAAAAAGTTTTGCGGCGAAATTCCATGACCAATTGGATATTCTCTATAAATATTTTCAATTCCTAATTGATCCAAAAATGGCTTCGTTTTTCTGGCCCATTCCACCGGAATCACTTGATCTTGGGTGCCGTGGGAAGCAAATATTTTAAGTTGACTAAAATCGCGTTTTTCAATTCCGGGTAAAATCATATCCGCATTTAAATAACCACTAAAAGCAACTATTTTTCGTATTTTTTCGGGATAAGAAAGTGCCGCCGTATAGCTCAAAATACTTCCTTGGCTAAAACCTATTAAACTAATCGTATTTGAATCAATTGGGTATTTTTCAATCAATTCATCAATAAATTGAACTAGTAAATCTCTAGAAACCTTTGCTTGATTAAGGTCAGAGAATTTATTTTCATCGGCATCAAAATTAATTGCATACCAAGCGTAACTTCCATATTGTAAATCAAATGGCGCTCGAACGGAAATAACATAATGAGTTTCAGGAAGTTCTTCGGCAAATGAAAACAAATCTTGTTCGTTGCTTCCATAACCATGAATTAATAAAAACAACGGATTTTTTTCTAAGATAATTTTAGGTTCTTTAACCAAATAGTGCAAGGATAAATTCATATACTTAAGAAATACTATTTAACCATTTTTGAAAATAATTTCCCAATAAAGGCAAGGGTTTTGTTTCTCCTTTTATTGCGCTAAAAATTCCATATGACCATAAAACAGAAACAAAAATCCACATGGGTAAAGAAATCATCATGCTGTCAAAATTACTTATTATTAATCCCAAGGAAATAAAAGTTAACGTAAGTCCCAACGCCTGACGAATATGAAATGACGTATACGAATTCTTTGTTTCTGAATTCATAGACATTGCAATTAATACGCCAACAATTAGAATATAGCTTGTAATGGCTGCCGATTTCCCTTCTTCAATAGTTTTTGCATCCATGATTATTGGTTCAAAATAATTTTTGACTGATTGATAATTCCGTACACTTTTCCTTTCATTTTGGTTCCAAGAAAAGCAGAATTTTTTGATTTAGAAAGAATGTTTTCTTTTTCAAAAATCCAATTTCCATCTGGATTAAAAAGGGTTAGATTGGCCGTTTCTCCGGTTTTTATGCTGTTTTCTTCAATTTTAAAAACCTTTTTACCTGAAGTCAATTTTTCAATTATGGCTTCTAAAGGCAGCACCGTTGTCAAACTCCCAAATGCAGATTCCAAACCAATCGTTCCGTTCGAAGCGTTGTCGAATTCCATTTTTTTATGTTCAATATCGATCGGATTATGATCGGAAGTTATCATATCAATTGTACCGTCTAAAACTCCAGTAATCAAAGCCATACGATCGGTTTCTGTCCGTAATGGTGGTGCTATTTTATATCGTGTATCAAAAGTCTCTAATTTTTCATCGGTAAGCAAAAGATGGTGAACCGAAACGCTACAACTCACTTTCAATCCTTTGATTTTAGCTTCTTTTATCAAAGCAACCGACTTTGCAGTTGAAATAGTTGGAATGTGCAATTTTCCTCCAGTATATTCTAATAAAAACAAGTTTCTAGCGATTTGGAGTTCTTCTGCCAAGTTCGGAATTCCTTTTAATCCAAGATGTGTTCCAACAATTCCTTCATTGGCAACACCATTTCCTTTTATTTTTGAATCTTCAGAAAATGCTATAACCAAAGCATCAAAATCTTGCGCGTATTGAAGCCCAATCTTTAATAAATTGGCATCGTCAATGGCTTTATTGTAATCTCCAAAAGCAACGGCACCCGAATTTTGCATATCATACAATTCGGCTAAATCTTTTCCTTCGCTCGATTTCGTTAAAGCGCCAATTGGATATAGCTTTGTGGCAAAATTAGTAGCTTTATTTTTTACAAAATTAATTTGCGATTGGTTGTCAATAATCGGGTAGGAGTTGGGTTGTAAAGCAATAGCCGTAAAGCCACTTTTTCCAGCTACTTCCAATCCGTTTGCAATAGTTTCTCGATCTTCAAAACCAGGTTCTCCAAGCGAAACGCTGCTATCAAACCAACCTTCAGAAACATGAAGATTGTCTAATTTTATCTCTTCAAATCCTTTCTTAGGAGCGATTTTGGAGTGAATTTCTTCAATAATTCCATTGCCGATTTGAATGTCCATAACTTGATTATGGAAAGGACTTTTTGGGTCAATAATTTTAGCCGAGCGGATGATTAATTTCATTTTACAAATTTTTGAATTAGTACTTCAATAATTAAAAACAATAAGGTCAAAAGGACAAACCATTTCCAAAGAATATCGTTGGAATGTTCGGTTTGTAAGGTGTTAAATAGCGATTCTACACTATTTATTTTATTATAATCGGAAACAATTTCGGCATCGGCTAAAGCCAGATTTCCTTCAGTTCGATCATAATTAAAACTAATATTTTTCAATAATTCGTCGCTTTTATAAAGCCCAAAATTACCTGCTTTTTCGGGATAATCCCCAAAATGTAATTTAACTTTATTACTAACTATTTGTTGCGTTGGAATAAAGGTTTCGGAAACGCCTTTTACGGAAACTATTTCATCTTTTGTTAGCGTAGCATCAAACAAAAATGGTTCGTCTTCGCCTATGGTTATGGCCGTAACTCCCGATTTATTCGTGTTTTGAACCATATTATAAAAAGTAGGAACAATTAACGGCGAATTTTGAAAGTTGCTGTTTGTTGGATTGATAGGCGCTGCAAAAAGATAGACACCACCCATTTCTTTTTCTATGGAAGTCAAGAAAACAGTTTGATCTTCATAGGATAAAATCGGCACGTTGGAACTATTTATTACAAATGATTTTTTGGTGCTAGGATATTGAAAATTATCAATTTTTTTCTCAAAAACCCTTTGAAATAAAGGATGATTGAAGTTTATTGCCGTTATCTTTTTTTCTTTTTTTTCGGTGTTTTTATATTGCGATGAATCAAAAAGCGATACAAAAGCATTCAAATTGTTAACCGAATTTTCATTGGAAGGAATAAGAATCAAACGACCTCCTTTTTCCACAAATGATTTTAAGGTTGTTTGCAAAGCTTGAGGAATATCTTTTAACTCGTTCAAAACAATTGCGTCCTGTTTTTCAATCAAATTATAATCCAAAGAAATTAGTTCGGTATTGAAATAATCAAATTCGTCTGGTGTATATATTCTAGTTAAAAAATCGTTTTTATTGCTTTCGCCAATGCTTAAAATCGCAGTTTTAGTAGGTTTTGAAATGCTAAAACACAAGGTATTATCATAACTCAAAACGGGGTCGGTTATAGAAAAATAGCCGTTAAAATCGGTTTTTGGGATTTTGAAAAACATGATTTTTTCTTTGGTATCAAAACTAACAGCCGTTTTTGCAACCAATTTATTTTGATTGTATAAACCTAACGGAATCGAATTGGAATTTTCACCATAAGCGGTCAATTTCACACCAATTTCATAAAAGTCATCCATTGGTTGGTGCATAAAAACACTATCAATGGCAATGTTATTTTGTTGTTCGGATTTCGGAATTACGAAATAGGTTTGTTCTGGATTTTCGAGGCTTTTAAGTTGTTTTTTCTCCAATCCAAGGGCGTCGGTAATAATTACAACTTCTTTTTTATGGTTTGTTTTTCGCGCTTTTATCTTTGCCATTGCGCTTTCTAATTGAAATGGTGCGGCGCTATATTTCAGATTTTGTAACTCTTTAGTAATCGATTTGATGTCGGTGTTCCAGAAGGTTTCATCATTAGTAAGCAACGAAAATGATTGGTTTTCGGGCGTGTTTTCTAATAATTCCTGAACGGATCTTTTTAGCAATTCTCCTTTTTCTCCTTTGGCTTGCATCGAGAAAGAATTGTCAATTATTATAAATAAATCGTTGTTTTTTGTGTTTTCGTTTTTTGATGGAAAATAGGGTTGGGCAAATGCCAATATTAGAAAAGTTAAAAGCAATAATCTCGTGGCAAGTAGCAGCCATTTCTTGATTTTAGAGCTTTTTCGGGTTTGTATGGAAAGTTCTTTAAGAAAACGAACGTTGGTGAAAAATTCTTTTTTGAAACGTCGCAATTGAAACAAATGAACCAAGATTGGAATTACCAGTAAGAAGAGAAAATAGAGAATTTCAGGTTGTTTGAATTGCATTCTGGTTCTAGTTTACTTCAAAAAGTCTCGGTTTTTAAAGGGTTTGCTGAATTTCATTTGTCAAAAATACTACTTTTTATTATTTTGAAAGTGCTAATTCTTATTTAATATACTAAAAAAACAAAATCCACTATAATTAGAATACCGCAATTACTGCTATTTTTTGTCTTTTCGCTTTTTATCTCTTGTTTTCAACATGTTTCGATTTACCGAACCTGAAACTTTCTTTTTCGTTTTAGATGGGCCTCCCAAATTGA
>CAIMBK010000084.1 GCA_903839195.1 uncultured Bacteroidota bacterium
AAAAAAGCAGCTGACGAAGTATTAAAAACGTTAGGGGTAAATGATCCAATATTGGCCATAGCCAAAAAATTAGAAGAAGCCGCTTTGGTTGATGAATATTTTGTTTCCAGAAAATTATATCCAAATGTTGATTTCTATTCTGGAATTATTTATCGTGCTTTAGGAATTCCAACGGATATGTTTACCGTTTTATTTGCCATTGGACGTTTACCAGGATGGATTTCTCAGTGGAAAGAAATGCGTTTAAACAAAGAACCAATTGGTCGTCCAAGACAAGTTTATACAGGATATCAATTGAGGGAATTTAAAACAATCGATAAAAGATAAAAACAAATTTTAAAAAGCTTTACCATTTTTAGTGAAGCTTTTTTCTATTTAAAAAATAATATATGCTACCATTAAATGTAAAAAATGAAACTTCAAGATTGCGAGCCGTTGTTTTAGGAACCGCCCTAAATAATGGTCCAACGCCAACCATTGAAGAAGCATATGACCCCAAATCATTAGAACATATAATTGCAGGAACCTATCCCGTTGAAGCGGATATGATTCGTGAAATGGACGCATTTAACGCTGTTTTTCAAAAATATAATATAACTGTTTTTCGTCCCGAAATAATCGATAATTACAATCAAATTTTTGTCAGAGACATCGGATTTGTAATTGATGATATTTTTATCAAAGCCAATATTTTACCCGATAGGGAACGCGAATTAGACGCAATTCAATACGTTATTGACCAAATTGACCCACTGAAAGTGTTGCGTCCCCCAGAGGAAGTTCATATTGAAGGTGGCGACGTTATTTTGTGGAACGATTATATTTTTATTGGAACCTACAAAGGGAGCGATTATAAAGACTATATCACCGCGCGAACGAATATGCAGGGTGTAAATTACATTAAAGCACTTTTTCCAAACAAAATTGTCAAAGAATTCGACTTGGTAAAATCAAAAATTGAAGCGCGTGACAACGCTTTGCATTTGGATTGTTGCTTTCAACCTATTGGAAATGACAAAGGAATTATCTACAAAAGTGGTTTTCGAGAAGAAGCCGATTATCGGTATCTTGTAAGCCTTTTTGGCAAAGAAAATCTCTTTCATATTTCGAGAGAAGAAATGTATAATATGAATTCAAATGTGTTTTCTATCGCACCAAATGTTGTCGTTTCTGAACAAAATTTCACTCGTTTAAACGATTGGCTTAGAAGCAGTGGATTTACAGTAGAAGAAATTCCATACGCCGAAATCGCAAAGCAAGAAGGACTTTTACGATGTTCCACATTACCATTAATTAGAGAATAATAACTTGATTAAAGTCGCGTCTTAAGCCTAACAGCTTTGGATTTCAGACTTTAGGACTTTAAGACATAAATAAATGAAACAAACAACCAATTCCATCCTAATGATTCGCCCCGTTGCGTTTCGAATGAACGAGCAAACGGCGGTGAATAATTACTACCAAAAGGTACTTGATAATTTATTGCCTGCAACCGTCAATGCAAAAGCGCAACAAGAATTTGATGCTTTTGTCGAAAAACTACGTGCCGTTGGGGTCAATGTAATTGTGGTTGACGATACGCTTAATCCAGATACGCCGGATAGTATTTTTCCCAATAATTGGATTTCTTTCCACGAAAATGCAGATGTGGTTTTGTATCCCATGTTTGCCGAAAACCGACGAAAAGAACGACGCGAAGAAGTATTGGATTTATTGGAAGAGCAGGATTTTGAAATCGAAAATATTGTTGATTATACCGATGCCGAAGAAGATGGGTATTACCTTGAAGGTACCGGAAGCATTGTCCTCGATCGAACCAATGCCAAAGCCTATTGCGCACTTTCTCCAAGAGCGGACGAAGAATTATTTATCGAGTTTTGTGAAGATTTTGATATGCATCCTGTTATTTTTGAAGCCTTTCAAACCGTTGATGGCGAACGAAAATTAATTTATCATACTAATGTTATGATGTGCATTGGCGAAACCTTTGCCATTATTTGTTCCGAATGTATTGATGACAAAAAAGAACGAAAAATGGTGCTCGATTTCCTTAAAGCCGATGGAAAAGAAATTATATTAATTACGGAAAAACAAGTCAATAATTTTGCGGGAAACATGCTTGAAGTTCGCGGTTCTAACGATAAAAAATATTTAGTTATGAGCGATTCGGCGCACCAAAGTTTAACGGCAAAACAAATAGAACAATTAGAAAAACATGCTCAAATTATCAGTTCAAGTTTGGACACGATTGAAGTTTGTGGCGGCGGAAGCGCCAGATGCATGATGGCCGAAATATTTTTGCCAAAATCATAAATTAATAAAAATGAAAAACAAAAAAACAGTAGTTTTAGGCGCTTCAACAAAACCAGATCGCTATGCGTATAAAGCCATTACGATGTTGGTCGAAAAAGGGCATTCAGTTTTGGCAATTGGTCAAAACACCGGCGAAGTGGCAGGAGTGAAAATATATACAAAAGCAATTCCATTAAAAAACATCGATACGATTACGCTTTATTTGAATCCGACGCGACAACGGGATTATTATAATTATATCGTTGAAGCCAAACCAAAAAGAGTCATTTTCAATCCAGGAACCGAAAACCCAGAATTTTATCAATTATTAAAATTGAATAACATCAAGGTTGAAGTGGCTTGTACGTTAGTTTTATTGACCACAAATCAATATTAACTAAAAACGAGTTGGTTTTGTTGCAGGTTTACTAATGGCTAATAATCCGACAAAAGTTAGTAAACCATTTACGATTATTAGTTCGTTGTCAAAGACGTAATTTCCAAATAATTGCGAGGAATATTTGCTAATAAAAAAACAAATCATCGGAGAAATTAGGCAAATAAAAGGGACTAATTTATCATGAACCGTTTTGGTTTTCATAAACAATCCAAAGGCATACAATCCTAAAAGTGGCCCGTAAGTGTAACTGGCAACTTTAAAAATCATCGTCACCACCGATTTGTCATTTAAAGAATTAAAGACAATAATCACCAAAAACATCAATAAAGAAAAGGCCACATGAACGAAATGTCGCGTTCTTACGGTTTTTTGCGAGCTACGATTTTCGGCTTTGTCCATTCCTAAAAAATCCACACAAAACGAGGTGGTTAAGGCCGTTAAAGCGCTATCGGTTGTGGCAAATGTCGCAGCGGTTAATCCCAACAAAAACACAATCGACGGAACAATACTCAAATGATTGAAAGCGATTTCAGGAAAAAGCAAATCGGTTCTTTTTACGCCATCAACCATTGGAATTGCAATTCCGTTTTTTTCGGCAAATAAATAAAGAAGCGCTCCAACACTTAGGAAGAAGATATTTATTAGCACAAATACGCCAGTAAAAGTAAACATGTTTTTCTGGGCTTCGCCAATGCTGGCGCAACTTAAATTCTTTTGCATTAAATCCTGATCGAGGCCAACCATCGCAATGGTAACAAAGATTCCGCCTAAAATTTGTTTCAAAACAAAATTCCCTTTCAAGAAATCTTCATAGAAAAACACTTTGGAATAATTGCTGTTTTTAATGGCTTCAAAGGCCTCAAAAGCACCAAAATTCATGCTTCTGCAAATGAAAAATAGGGTTAAAAATACAGACGAAACAAGGAAAAATGTTTGAAGTGTATCAGTAATAATTATCGTTTTTAATCCGCCGCGATAGGTGTAGGAAAATATTAATCCCAATGAAATTAATACGGTCAAAGCAAACGGAATGTGATAAAAATCAAATACATAGCGTTGCAAAACGATAACC
The DNA here is from genome assembly GCA_903839195.1 of uncultured Bacteroidota bacterium. Lineage (GTDB taxonomy): Bacteria > Bacteroidota > Bacteroidia > Flavobacteriales > Flavobacteriaceae > Flavobacterium. Next base: position 3,765 of record CAIMBK010000084.1, read on the forward strand.
ACCAAATACAATCGGAAAGCCGAACCGATCGTGCGACTTATCAGGAAAATGGTAGCGGCTGTTTTATAACTAACCGTGCCCAATCGTTGCTCGATATAACTATAAATCGACGTTAGATTCATTCGATAATACAAGGGCAACAAAACCGTCGCAATAATTAAAAATCCGATGGCATTTCCCAAAACAAATTGAAAATAGCCAAACTGATTGTCAATCGAACCCACATTTCCAGGCACCGAAATAAAAGTAACTCCAGAAAGCGCCGTTCCAATCATCCCGAAAGCGACCAAATACCATTTTGAATTTTTATTGGCCTTAAAAAAAGCATCATTACTAGTATCTTTTCTGGATACAATCCTAGAAATGAAAATCAAAAGTCCAAAATAGAGTAGGATTAAGGTAAGAATGGTAATTGGATTCATTTGCAATTTATTTTTGATAAAAGTATACAAATAATTCTCATTTTCAAATTAACTCATTTCCAAATTAACTAAATTTGTTCCCATGGAATTTTCATCTAAACTTTTAGAAAAAGCAGTCAACGAAATGGCGCAATTGCCTGGGATTGGAAAACGAACCGCCCTTCGATTGGTTTTGCATTTATTAAAACAACCCAAAGAACAAACCGAATTTTTATCGGAAGCGCTTGTTAGGATGCGCGAAGAAATTAAATTTTGTGAAAGTTGCCACAATATTTCCGATGTCGCAATTTGTGAAATTTGTTCCAATTCCAAAAGAAACCACCAAATCATTTGTGTTGTCGAAGATGTTCGCGATGTAATGGCGATTGAAAATACAGGACAATTTCGTGGTATTTACCATGTTTTAGGTGGAAAAATTTCACCCATTGATGGCGTTGGACCAAGTCAGTTGAAAATTACAACATTGGTAGAAAAAGTAAAATCAGGGAATGTTCAAGAACTTATTTTTGCGCTAAGTTCCACCATGGAAGGCGATACAACTAATTTTTATATTTACAAACAAGTCAAAGAATTTGAAATAATTACCTCAACAATTGCACGTGGAATTTCGGTTGGCGACGAATTAGAATTTGCCGACGAAGTAACTTTAGGTCGAAGTTTGATCAATCGAATTCCCTTTGAAAACGCCCTAAAATCTCAGTAATTATAAGTGTTTTCGTAATTATTTTCTTCAAATTATACATCCTTAATTGATATTAATCAAATTTTAATAACTTTGCGTCCGTATTCTCGATATTTTATCGAACTACGAGCAGTTATTATATAAAACGATTCAAATGAAAATAACAAATATTTGTTGTATTGGCGCAGGATATGTTGGAGGACCTACAATGGCAATTATCGCCCAAAAATGTCCTGAAATAAAAGTGACTGTTGTCGATTTGAACGAAAGTAGAATTGCCGCATGGAACGATTCGGATGTTACCAAAATTCCCATTTACGAACCCGGCTTAAGCGATATTGTTGCAGAATCAAGAGGTCGAAATTTGTTTTTTTCTACCAATGTAGATCAAGCAATTGATGAAGCACAACTTATTTTTATTTCGGTAAACACGCCAACAAAAACGTATGGTTCTGGAAAAGGAATGGCATCTGATTTGAAATACATCGAATTGTGTGCGCGTCAAATTGCAAAAGTGGCAAAAACGGATAAAATTGTGGTTGAAAAATCAACACTTCCGGTTCGAACTGCTCAAGCCATCAAAAGTATTTTAGAAAATACAGGAAATGGTGTTCAATTTCAAATATTATCCAATCCGGAATTTCTTGCCGAAGGTACCGCTGTTCAAGATTTATTAAATCCAGATCGAGTATTAATTGGTGGCGATCAAACCGAAGCGGGCCAATCTGCGATTCAATCGTTGGTTGATATTTATTCCAAATGGGTTAGTAAAGACCGTATTTTAACCACTAATGTTTGGTCTTCAGAATTGTCAAAACTTACGGCGAATGCTTTTTTGGCGCAACGAGTTTCATCGATAAACGCTATTTCTGAACTTTGCGAAAAAACGGGCGCAAGTATCGACGAAGTTTCTGCAGCTGTAGGAATGGATAGTCGTATTGGCTCCAAATTTCTTAAAGCATCGGTTGGTTTTGGCGGCTCTTGTTTTCAAAAAGACATTTTGAATTTGGTTTACATTTCAAAATCGTTCGGTTTGCATGAAGTGGCCGATTATTGGGAACAAGTAATAATTATGAACGACCATCAAAAAAACCGTTTTTCAAAAAATATCGTTCGAACACTTTTCAATACCGTTTCCGGTAAAAAAATTGCGCTTTTGGGATGGGCATTTAAGAAAGATACAAACGACACGAGAGAATCGGCGGCAATTTACGTGACCGATAATTTGATAAACGAAGAAGCAATTATTGCGGTGTATGATCCAAAAGTATCCGAAAACCAAGTTCTTTTTGATTTGGATTATTTGGAAAGCCGTAATCCTGATGCCAATAAAAAATGGGTAACTTGTTTTGAAAATCCCTATCAAGCCTGTAAAGATGCGCACGCAATTGCGGTGATGACCGAATGGGATGAGTTCAAAAGTTACGATTGGCAAAAAATTTATGACGACATGTTAAAACCCGCTTTTATTTTTGACGGTAGAAATATTCTAGACCGAAAAAAATTAGAAAAAATGGGTTTTATTTATAAGGGAATTGGAAAATAAAGTAATACTATAAGATTTTTATTATATAATTTTATACTACATTTACAACTCAATTAAACACAAACAAAATAGCTATGAAAAATACACTTTTATTAGTTTTAGTATTCCTTTCATTTAAAGGTTTTTCCCAATCGACCGAACAAAAAGCTAAAAAAACAACTTTTGGTTTCGGGATAAATATTATTGATAATTCGAGTACTTTCAAATCGCAGTTTCTTAACGCCGAAGAGAATTGGAATATTTCACCTTCTATTTCTAAAGTTGGTATTGAAACTCAATTAGGAGAATTTTTCGCGGTTGAACTTTCGGGTTCTATTAATACTATTTCTGCTAAAAAAATACAAAACGCAGCCACAATTGACAAAGATTTTACTTTTATTGGTTTAGACGTTAATGGTAAATTCTATTTTGATGAGTTTATTTGTAAAAATTCACCTTTCGATGCTTATTTTACTGCTGGTGTTGGAGCCTTTTCGTCTGACGGAAAGTCAAATCAAACGGCCAACACGGGAATGGGATTTGCCTATTGGTTTAATTCTAATTTAGGATTGCGACTTCAAACCGTTGGTAAATACGCGTTTGATAAAGACCAAGTGTTAAACAATCATATTCAAAACAGCGCTGAATTGGTTTTTAAATTCTAATAAACAAAGTTTTACAACATACTTTTATAACTTAAACGGACTTATTTTTCTTAAAATAAAGTCCGTTTTTTTTATGTAAAAAATTTGTTTGTTATAATAAAACGAGTACTTTTGTTACTCACTAATGAATATATTGTGCTAGAAACACTCATTACATCCAAAACAAGAATACGAATTCTGGTTAAGTTTTTTATAAACGCGGCCAATAATGGCTATTTGCGTGGATTGGCCGATGAGATGAACGAATCTACCAACGCCATTCGAAAAGAACTCAATTCTTTGACCGATGCGGGGTATTTAGAAAAAGAGGCAATTCAAAATAGAGTTTCCTACAAAGCCAATATCAAACACCCACTTTTTGCTGCTTTACAAAAAATTGTTTTCCAACACATTGGATTGGATTCTATTGTTGAAATGGTTTTGGAGCGAATGGGAAAAGTCAATAAAGTCATTGTGATTGGGGATTATGCAAATGGTTTGGACAGTGGAAAAATAGAAATTATTGTGGTTGGCGATGAACTCAACACGGAATATATTGAGCAATTGGCGCTTAAAATCGAAAAAGAAATAAAACGAAAAGTACAGTTTTATATAACACATGAATATATTGGAAAAGGTTTGACGATTTATAATGATTTAATTGATGTTAAAAAGTCAATTAAAACACCACCAAAAAAATAACGATACTTATGCCATGGTTCGCATTATATACAAAACCGAAAAACGAAAAAAAAGTAACCGAAAAGTTACTTGGTTTAGGTATTGAAGCTTATTGTCCGATTGTGGTGCAAATGAAGCAATGGTCGGATCGAAAAAAGAAAGTTGAAACGCCATTGATCAGTTCGTATATTTTTGTGAATGTTGAAGAAAAAGATCGAAATACCGTTTTTGCAGTTCAGGGAATTGTTCGCTATTTGTATTGGTTAGGAAAACCCGCAATCGTTCATGATAATGAAATTGCGTTATTAAAAGAAAGCCTAAACGGCCGATTTACAGCCGTTGAAGTGGAAGGAATAAAACCAGGCGATTCAATTACCGTTTCCAAAGGACCGTTTCAAGGAAAAGAAGGTACGGTTTCGTTGGTTGAAAAAAATAAAATCCGTCTGGTTTTGAAAGAACTAGGCGTATTTGTTACCCTTACAAGAGAAGTAAGCGAGTAATTTTAGAAGTAATAAAAGCCTTTGTTAGCCTAAATTATGGGACTGACGGGGCGAAGCCGTGGAAAAAACATTATAAAAAATACCCTTTATAACTATGGAAATAAATAATCATAAAATTGCAATTATTGGTCTTGGATATGTCGGATTACCCTTGGCAGTAGCTTTTGGTACCAAATACAAAACCATAGGTTTTGATATAAATACAACTCGAATCGCTGAATTGTCTCAAGGAATTGATCGCACTTTGGAATCGGATAAAGAGCGAATTTTGGCCGCAAATAAATTAGTTTTTTCCTCCAATACAGATGATTTAAAAGACTGTTCCGTTTTTATTGTAACCGTTCCAACGCCAATCAATCAATTCAAAGCACCCGATTTAGCCCCTTTATTAAAAGCTTCTGAAATGATTGGAAAAGTAATGCAAAAAGGAGCCGTTGTAATCTATGAAAGCACGGTTTATCCTGGTTGTACCGAAGAAGATTGCGTGCCAGTTTTAGAAAAATTCAGTGGACAGAAATTCAATTCCGATTTTTATTGTGGCTACAGTCCAGAACGCATTAATCCGGGTGATAAAATCAATACGCTCACAACCATCATGAAAGTAACTTCGGGTTCAACCCCTGAAATAGCCAATTTTGTTGACGATTTGTATTCCAGTATTATTACCGCTGGAACCTACAAAGCCCCAAGTATTAAAGTTGCCGAAGCGAGTAAAGCCATCGAAAATGCGCAGCGTGATGTGAATATTTCTTTTGTTAATGAATTGGCCATTATCTTCGACCGAATTGGAATTGACACCAATGATGTGCTTGAAGCCGCAGCAACCAAATGGAATTTTCTAAAATACAAGCCCGGATTAGTTGGCGGACATTGCATTGGCGTCGATCCCTATTATTTGGCACATAAAGCAGAAAGTTTAGGCTATCATCCACAAGTCATTTTGTCCGGAAGGCGTGTGAATGACAATATGGGAATGTTTATTGCCAATAAAGTGGTTAAACTCATGATTCAAAAAGGAACCAATATTAAAGGAGCTAAAGCATTGTTATTAGGAGTCACTTTTAAAGAAAATTGCCCAGATATTCGTAATTCTAAAGTAGTTGATATTTATAATGAGTTGGTGCAATTTGGATTGGAAGTGGATGTTTTTGATCCCCATGCTGATTCTGTTCAAGTACAATCAGAATATAATATTCCATTGATTCAATCTCCCGCAAAGTATGATGCGATAATTTTGACTGTTGCTCATAAAGAATTTCTGCAATTGGATTTGGATTCCTTGAAAAAAGGTAATCATACAATTGTTTTTGATAGTAAAGCGGCTTTGGATCGAGAGGTTGTGGATGCGAGGCTTTAGAATGAGAAGAAATGAAAAAATAATAAAAATATAAAGTAATTATGTTTAAAAATAAAGTTTTAATGATTACGGGCGGAACAGGTTCTTTTGGTAACGCAGTATTAAATCGTTTTCTTCACACAGACCATTTTAGCGAAATCAGAATATTTTCTCGCGATGAAAAAAAGCAAGATGATATGCGAAACCAACTAAAAAATGAAAAAATAAAATTTTATATTGGTGATGTTCGAGATTATAGTAGCATCGAGCGTGCCATGCGCGGGGTAGATTATGTTTTTCACGCTGCTGCCTTAAAACAGGTTCCCTCTTGTGAGTTTTTCCCATTAGAAGCTACAAAAACGAATGTGCTTGGAACTCAAAATGTAATTGATGCAGCTGGTGTAAATAAAGTAAAAAAGGTAATTTTTTAAAAAGTAAAATAGTAAACAAAATTAAATCTTGATTAAAAAATTATTAAAAAATAGGCAGAAGGGTTATTTATTATTGTCGCAAATTATAATTTCCTTAGTAGGTCTAATAACAGGAAAGATAATTGCAATATATTTTTCGCCAGAAGATTTTGGATTATATAACTTACAATTTGCTGTATATACCTTTTTCTTTTCTTTGTTACTCTCACCTTTTATTCAGTATACAAAAACAGCGACAAAAACACTTTTGCCAAAATTGGGATATAGCTATTTTTTGTATTTAGTTAGTTTTCTGATTTTGGTGCTTTATTTTGTCTTAATTACTGTTTTTAGTGTAAAATATTCTTTTAACAATTATTTCTTTTTAATTCTAGTTTTTTTAATTCCAGCTAATGTGCTTTTCAATTTGCTGTCAGATTATTTTAATATACAAAACTCTTTGAATTTATTTTCATTAAGTAATTTACTAAAGAATTTAGGCGGTTTGTGTTTTGTGGGGTTATTGTTTTATATCAATTATAAATATAGTGATGGCGCT
>CAIMBK010000085.1 GCA_903839195.1 uncultured Bacteroidota bacterium
ATTCGTTGTCATACCAACCAACAACTTTGACCATTTTGTCAATTACAGATGTTAATTGCGCGTCAAAAACACAAGAATTTTTATTGCCAATAATATCTACAGAAACTATAGAATCTTCCGTATAATCCAGAATTCCCTTCAAATTGGTTTGTGATGCCCGTTGAAAAGCCGCATTGATTTCGGCGATTGTAACGTGTTTTTTTACGTTAAAAGTAATATCGGTTAAAGAACCATCTGGAACCGGAACACGAATACCACAACCCCCAATTTTGTTTTCTAATTCGGGAAATATTTTTGTTAATGCTTTGGCAGCGCCTGTTGTTGTTGGAACGATGGATTGACTTGCAGCGCGGGCTCTTCGTAAATCTTTATGCGGTTGATCATGCAAACTTTGATCGGTTGTGTAGGAATGAATCGTCGTTATATAGGCTTGTTCGATGCCGCACAAATCATTTATAATTTTCACCATCGGAGCGGCATTATTTGTCGTACAACTGGCGTTAGAAATAATAATTTCGGATCCGTCAAGAATGTCTTCGTTTACGCCCAATACGACCGTTTTTATGGAATCAACTTCGGAAGGAGCGGAGAGAATTACTTTTTTGGCTCCAGCCAAAATATGGGCATTTATTTCTTCAAATGTTTTGTATTTTCCAGTTGATTCAATTACGATATCAACGGATAAATTCCCCCAATCTAAATTAGCTATTTTTTTTTCTTGAAAAAAAGGATATGATTTTCCGTTTACAATTATCGAATGGTCGTCAAATGTACAATTCATTGGTAAAACCCCGTGAATGCTATCGTATTTTAATAAATGCGACATGGTTTTTGAATCAGAAATATCGTTAATAGCCACCACTTCTATCGAAGGATGATCCAAAAGTAACCGAAATAAATTCCGTCCAATTCGCCCAAATCCGTTAATAGCAATTCTTGTTTTTATCATTTTTGGGGATGGTTTTCCTTTGATTTTTGGCTTACAAGATGTGTTTTTGTGCTTTGTAAGAGGAACGAACTAACGCGCCACTTTCAACATGACGAAAACCCAATTCCAATCCGATTTTTTCATATTTTGCAAATTGATCGGGCGTGATATATTCTTTTACGGGTAAATGTTTTTTGCTAGGTTGCAAATATTGTCCAATAGTAACAACATCCACATTGGCATCACGCAAATCATGTAAAGTTTGAATTACTTCGTCTTCGGTTTCGCCCAATCCAAGCATGATTCCTGACTTGGTTCTATTTATTCCTTGTTTTTTTAGGTATTTTAAAACGTCCATGCTTCGGTCGTATTTGGCCTGAATTCGAACTTCTCTTGTCAATCGTCGAACGGTTTCAATATTGTGGGAAACAACTTCGGGATTGGCTTCAACAATTCGATCAATATTTCTTTCAATTCCTTGAAAATCGGGAATTAATGTTTCTAATGTTGTTGTTGGATTCATTCTGCGAATGGCTTTTATGGTTTCGATCCAAATAATAGAACCACCATCTTTCAAATCATCGCGATCAACGCTTGTAATTACGGCGTGTTTGATATTCATTATTTTAATCGAACGTGCAACTTTTTCGGGTTCATCCCAATCAACGGTTTCTGGCCGACCTGTTTTTACGCCACAAAACCCGCACGAACGCGTACAAATATTTCCTAAAATCATAAAAGTCGCCGTTCCTTCGCCCCAGCATTCGCCCATATTTGGGCAACTTCCCGACGTGCAAATGGTGTTTAAACTATATTTGTCAACCAAACCACGAAGTTCAGTATATTTTTGACCAATTGGCAATTTTACTTTTAGCCATTTTGGTTTTCCGACAGGTAAGGTAGTTTCTAAAACAGTTTCCATAGTAAAAAGTTAAAGCGCAAAGATAAACAAAGTAGCAACACTTTTTTGAATAGACATTTCCTAAAATTTAAATTTTTTATAAAAAAAGTAAAAACGAGCCGTAATTAATAATCAGCCTTTGTTTTCAATGATTTCGGCCAGTAATTTTTTGGCACGAAGGAGTTTTATTTTAATATTATTTAAAGGTTCTTCCAATTGATTGGCAATTTCCTGATAACTCATTTCTTGAAAATAACGGAGTTGAATGACTTCTTGATAATGGGGTTTTAGGACTTTGATATATTGAAGCAATTGCGATAAATTTTGTTCAATAATTAGCGAATCTTCTGCCGATGGAGTGGAATCGGCCACGCTATAAGCCGAATTTTTTTCTTCTTCATTTATTGTAATAAAAAGCGACGATTTTTTCTTTCGAAGCAAATCAATATGAACATTTTTGGCAATAGCAATCAACCAAGTATTGAACTGAAATTCGGAATTATAAAGTGCTATTTTATCAAATGCTTTGGCAAATGTTTCGATGGTAATGTCTTCGGCGTCGGTTTCGTTTTCGGTTCGAGTCAGCATAAAACCATAAACGTCATTCCAATAGTAATATAATAAAAAAGTAAAGGCTATTTGATCTTTCTTTTTAGCGTTTTCTATATATTCGATTATTTCCAATAAACGGGTTTTGAGTAAATATTTGAAGTAAATAAATTTAATTGTGTGAATATAAGAATTATTTCAACAATTGGAAACCAATACATTACATCTTTTTCTTTTAATTTTCCAGCCGAAAAACCAAGAACGATCCACGCAAACAAATATCGAAATCCAATCAAGCTTATTACGGCAATCCATTGGAATTGAAATAATAATAGAATAATTGGCAAAATCAAAAATAATAGTTTTGAAATAAAGAAAACTAACAATTGAATTTTGTCAAATGGTTTGTAAAAAGTAGTTGTTGCGTGATTGATTCTTTTTAATTCCATCCATTCTTTGAACGATTTTTTTGGTTGACAATAAGTAAAACTATTTGGGTCAAAACAAATCGTTGTGTTTCTCGAATTCGCCACTTGATTGATAAACAAATCATCATCGCCAGCCCGAATTTTCATGTGGTCAATAAACCCATTTACATTAAAAAATTCTTCTTTTTTGTAACCAAAATTCCTTCCGATACCTTTATAAGGTTTTCCTGATTTTGTCCAAGAAAAATATTGAACCGTATCTACTAAATTTTCAAAACGAATGATTTTGTTTAAAAAAGAACCACCGATTTTTTCATAAGCGCCATAACCCAAAACGATTGTTTTTTGCATGGTAAATTGCGAACTCATATTGGCAATCCAATCTTTGGAAACGGGGTAACAATCGGCGTCCGTAAAAAGTAAATAAGGATTTTTTGCAGCTTTAATTCCTAAAGTCAAAGAAAATTTTCGGTTGCCCCAAAAGGCTTCATTGTTAGCTACTTTTACTAATCGAATATTTGTATATTGTTTTTCAAAAGCTTCAAAAAGGTCTAATGTAGAATCGCTTGACGCATCATCTATTAAAATAATTTCATAATCACCATAATTTTGTTCGGCCAAAAGCGGAATAAATTTAGTTACATTTTCTTCCTGATTTTTCGCACAAACAATGACCGAAATCGGAATTTTTTTTGGCAAATTTGACCCTTTTTTTGCAAAGGCAAATCGCCCAAAAATTATCCCGTAATAAAACAATTGGATTCCAATAACAACAATAAACAGGATAAATAGAATTGGTAACATAGTAAAATTTGTCTTTAAAAGAGTGCAAAGGTATGAATTCAATATCGAAAATGTAAACAAATTTTAATCTAAATCACGTTGACTTCTGTTTCAATCAAAATACCAAAAGTGGCCAAAATGGTTTCCTGAATAGTCTTGGAAACATTTAATATTTCTTGACCCGTCGCATTTCCATAATTGACCAAAACCAAAGCTTGATTTTTATGAATTCCTGCGTCACCAAAGCGTTTTCCTTTAAAACCAGCTTGTTCAATCAGCCAGCCAGCCGGAACTTTTACTTCGGTTTCGGAAACGTCATAATATTTCATTTCTGGAAATTTTGCATGAATGGCTTCAAATGCTTTTTTAGAAACGATAGGATTTTTGAAAAAACTACCACTATTTCCTAATTCTTTCGGATCGGGTAATTTACTTTTTCGAATAGCGATTACTGCGTTGCTGACTTCTTTTAAAGTTGGGTTTGTAATGTTGTTTTTCGCTAATTCAGCGTTAATATCGCCATAGGAAATATTGATTTTGTGGTTGCGTTTTGTAAGTTTAAAAACCACACTTGTAATAATATATTGGTCTTTTACTTCGTTTTTAAAAACACTTTCTCGATAGCCAAAATGACAGGATTTGTTATCAAAAGTTTTTATTTCTTGCGTATCAATTTTCATCGCTTCGCAGGAAACGAAAGTGTCTTTTATCTCGGTTCCGTAGGCGCCAATGTTCTGAATCGGCGTAGTTCCAACATTCCCAGGAATAAGCGACATGTTTTCTAAACCACCAAAATTATTTTCGATGGTCCAAAGTACAAATTCATGCCAGTTTTCGCCGGCTTGTCCTTCCACCCAAACAAAATCCGCATCTTCCTGAACGATTTCCTTTCCTTTTAAATCCAAATGAATTACCAAAGCATCAATGTCTTGCGTGAGAAGCATGTTGCTTCCGCCACCTAAAACAAACTTCTTTACGTTGGAAAATTGTTTCAAAATCATTTCTAATTCTATCGAAGAATGAACAGAAACAAATTGTTTTGCGAAGGCTTCAATGCCAAAAGTATTGTAATTTTTTAAAGAAAAATGTTGCAGAATTTCCATTGTTAGTGCTAAATATTTTCAAGCAAAAATACTTGAATTGATTTGATTTTAAGACTATTTTTTAAAATTAATCGGTTTCTAATCCCCGGTTTAAAAATTCTAGAAAAGGTTTTAAAAGAAGTAGTTTTTTGCAGGCGTCTTCAATAAAATGTTCCTTTTGTAATTCGGAATCATCAAATTTATAGACCGCTACAAAACTTTTTAATTTTAAAAATTCGATGGCTGGATGGTCTTTTTCATAGCCTTTCGGAGCGTTTTTCAGGGAATTGGATTCGTTTTTATCCAAATTCCCGTACACACTTTTAAATGACTTTTCATCCACAATGGCTTCCAAATCGTCATAAAAAAAAGCAATTTCTTTCCTTATTTTTTTTAATTCATCGGCTTCAGGCGAATACAATCCGCCAGCAATAAAACTTTTCCTTTTTTCAATATGAACATAATATCCAGGACCATTCGAATTTCCGAAATTGGTATTCATCCAGACGCCAAGATGGGTTTTGTAGGGCGATTTATCTTTAGAAAATCGAATGTCGCGGTTGATTCGGAAAGCACAATTTTTAACCTCCAAAAGCGTCAAAGCGGCATCATTCGGTTTCATAAGATTCAAAAAATCCTGAATGAATTGATGGTAATCTTTCTTGAAAATTTCGTAGCGTTTTTTGTTATTTTGAAACCAATCTCGATTGTTATTGGTTTTCAAATCGTCTAAAAACTGAAGGGATTCTTTTGAAATCATCGGTTATTGAAGTTGTTTGGTCAAATCTTCCTCGCTAATAAATCCAACGTATTTCCAAATTACTTTATTATTTTCGTAAAGTAAAAACGTAGGAAGTTCGTCAATTTTAAGTTCTTTGACAATGGTTTTATTTTCATCTGCATTTAAACGAATAATGGTTGTTTTTTCGGCTAAATCGGTTTGCATTTTTTTGATAAATGGTTCCATTTTTTTACAAGGAGCGCACCATTCGGCATAAAAACTAACTAAAACTTTCTTGTCGGTTTTTAAAAGTTCGCCATATTCTTGTGAACAAATTCCAATAATTTTGTCGGTTGGCGCGTCCATTCCAGCGGCGTTCCATTTCATGATTCCGCCTTCCAATTCGTAGATGGTTGTGAAACCCAATTCGTGTAATTTTTCGGCTGCTTTTTTGCTTCTTCCGCCACTCATACAATACACAAATACGGGTTTTGATTTGTAATAACGGTTCGCTTTTGCAACAAAATCATCGCCATTCCAATTAATGTTTGTTGCGTTTTCAATATGTTGTCCTTCAAATTCTTCAGGGCTTCGAACGTCGAAAATTTGTGGGTTTGCTGTTTCTTTTATTTTTTCGGCAAATGCTTTTGGCGAAATACTTTCGAAATTTTTGGCGGTTTGTCCATTACAAGAACTGAAGAAAAAACTAAGAAAAAGTAACGATAAAAGGTTTGATTTCATTGAATTGATTTTTAGACTATAAATTTACAAATTATATAGTTACAAATTAAAAATTTTATAACTCTGAAGGGTTGATTTTACAATAGTTTCTGTTCGTTCCGGATGCGTGTCGGAAATAAATAATTGACCAAAAGTGTCATTATTAACCATTTCGACAATTTTTGCCACTCGAATTTCATCTAATTTATCAAAAATATCATCAAAAAGCAAAATGGGATTTTCTCCAGATTGATTTTTTACAAATTCAAATTGAGCAAGTTTTAAAGCGATTAGAAATGATTTTTGTTGGCCTTGCGACCCGAACTTTTTTATCGGATGATGGTCTATTTCAAATGATAAATCGTCTTTGTGAATCCCAACACTAGTATAATGTAAAACCCTGTCTTTGCTGATATTTTCTTTCAAAAGCGTCAATAAATCGTTGTCAATCAAGTGGCTTTCATAAACCAATTGAACGTCTTCCTCAGCGCCCGTAATTGATTGGTGATGTTTGTTGAAAATGGGAACAAAATCGGCTAAAAATGCTTTTCGTTTTTCAAAAATTATTTTTCCAAAACCATCCAATTGCTCGTCATAAATAGAAATTGTATCTTTTTCGAACGTTTGATTCAAAGCGAAATATTTCAAAAGCGCATTGCGTTGACTTAAAACTTTATGATATTGAATGAGTTTTTGAAGGTATTCTGAATCCAATTGTGAGAGAACACTATCAATGAATTTCCTTCTCGTTTCGCTGCCTTCGACGATCAAATCGCTGTCGGCGGGTGAAATAATTACAAGCGGAATAAACCCAATATGGTCGGATAATTTTTCATATTGTTTGCCATTTCGTTTGAGGATTTTCTTTTGAGTTTTTTTTAGGCTACAAACAATTTGTTCTGTTCGGGTTGCTTTTTCAAATTCGCCATCAATAACAAAAAAATCTTCGCCATGTTTGATGTTTTGAACCGCCAATGGATTGAAATAGCTTTTTCCATAAGCCAAATGATAAATGGCATCGAGCACATTAGTTTTGCCAATTCCGTTTTTTCCTACAAAACAATTTATTTTGTCATCAAAATCGAAATTCGCTTCCGAAAAATTTTTATAATTGAATAAAGAAATTTTTTTTAAATACATTTAAAATGCTTACAAATATTGGAAAAGTGACTATTTAAGAACCTTCTTTTTAACGCATGCAAATTATTGAAAAATATTGATAAATTCTTCGTTTCGATGTTTTGAATCCAATTTTTTTTGAAAATCATTATAAATAGGAAAGAAAGTTGTTTTTTTTTGATATTTAACCGTGATTTTTTATGTCGGTTTGAATAAAAAATTTTATTTTTGCGGCTCACTAATTTAAATGAAATGGCAACATATAATAAAAGAGGCTATAAAACTCCTAAAGCAAAAGAAGAAATTGACGATAGTACCAAGGTAGTTATCGATGAAAAAGATAGTCAAACCGCTGGCGTTTTTAATACATTAGATCAAACGGCTTCCAAAACAGAAGAATGGGTTGCGAAAAATCAAAAAATCATTTTTGGATTTGTGAGCGTTGTAGCTTTAGTTACCGTTGGTTATGTAATGTATTCCAAATTTATTGTGGAACCAAATGAAAATGATGCTGCGGATCAAATGTTTGTTGCACAACAAAATTTTCAAAAAGCCACCGATGGAACCAAAAGCGATTCATTATACAATTTAGCATTAAAAGGTTCGGAAGGTAAATATGGTTTTGTGGATATTGCTTCAAAATATGAAGGAACATCAGCTGCAAATTTGGCTAATTTTTATGCTGGAATTGCGTATTTAAATACTGGAAAATATACTGAAGCTATTTCTTATTTAGAGAAATTCAAGTCGGAAGACATGATTTTAGGAACATTGGCAACGGGAGCAATTGGCGATGCTTATGCTCAAAAAAACCAACCAAAACAAGCTTTGGAATTTTACATTAAAGCATCCGAATCAAACAAAAATGAATTTACTACGCCAAGATTCTTATTGAAAGCAGGTCAAACGGCCCTTGCATTAGGAAACAAAGCCGATGCATTTAAATATTTTACAGAGATAAAAGAAAAATACGAAGCGACACCAGAAGCCTCTTCCATCGATGCGATGATTGGTTTGGCGCAATAAATTATGGCAACTGCAAATAAAAATTTATCTAATTACGATAAAAACGCAATCCCAAGCGCGAAAGATTTTCGGTTTGGGATTGTTGTTTCAGAATGGAATGATATTATCACGGAAGGATTGTTTTCGGGCGCTCAAACAGCATTATTAGATTGTGGCGCAATCGCTGAAAATATTGTTCGTTGGAATGTTCCAGGCAGTTTTGAATTGATTTATGGCGCCAAAAAAATGCTGCAAACCCAAAATGTTGATGTTGTAATTGTTATTGGCTGTGTTATCAAAGGAGAAACCATGCATTTTGAATTTGTTTGCGAAGGCGTTACACAAGGAATTAAAGATTTAAATGTTCAAGAAGATGTTCCTGTAATTTTTTGTTTATTAACCGACAACACCGAGCAACAATCTATTGATAGAATTGGAGGAATCCATGGAAATAAAGGAACCGAAGCGGCCATTGCAGCTATAAAAATTGCTTTTTTGAGACAACAAGCTAAATAAATAGAAAAATATATTATAATTAGTTAAAGCCTACTCCATTATAAGAGTAGGTTTTTCTTTTTTTACCTTTTGATTACCATTAAAGCTAGTATTTATTTATTAAATTTGTAAACTTGGGTTTTCAAATACCTGAAATTTAAACTTAAAATTGATTTTTTTTAATGTCGAGTATCATTCAATTACTTCCCGATCATGTTGCCAATCAGATTGCTGCTGGCGAAGTTGTTCAACGACCCGCTTCTGTGGTTAAAGAACTGCTGGAAAACGCTGTTGATGCGAAGGCTACCGATATAAAATTAATTATAAAAGACGCTGGAAAATCGCTTGTTCAAGTGATTGATAATGGTTCAGGAATGAGTGTTACCGATGCTCGTTTGTGTTTTGAACGACATGCTACTTCCAAAATTCGTCAAGCGGAAGATTTGTTTTCTCTTCATACCAAAGGGTTTCGAGGCGAAGCATTGGCTTCAATTGCTGCCATTGCGCATGTTGAAATGAAAACCAAACAAGATCAAGAAGAATTAGGAACTCATATTGTCATTGAAGGAAGTAAATTTGTTTCTCAAGATGTTGCTGTTTTGCCGAAAGGCACTTCTTTTTCAGTCAAAAATCTTTTTTTTAATATTCCCGCTCGTCGTAATTTTTTAAAATCAGAAATTGTGGAACACCGACATATTGTTGATGAATTTCAACGTGTTGCCTTGGCGCATCCCAATATTCATTTTACATTCTACCACAATGGAAGCGAATTGTTCAATTTACCAAAATCTAATTTTAGACAACGAATTGTAACTATTTTTTCGGGTAAAACCAATGAAAAGTTGGTTCCTATTCAAGAAGAAACAGAAATTATCACCATTCAAGGATTTGTAAGTAAACCCGAATTTGCCAAAAAGAATCGTGGTGAACAATTTTTCTTTGTAAATGATCGGTTTATAAAAAGTGGTTATTTGCATCATGCGATTCAATCGGCTTATGAAGGATTATTGAAAGATGGCGCCCAACCGAGTTATTTTTTGAATTTGCAAGTGCCACCACATACAATTGATATAAACATTCATCCCACCAAAACGGAAATTAAATTTGACGATGAACATGCGCTTTATGCTATTTTGCGTTCGGCGGTAAAACATAGCTTGGGTCAATTTAATGTGACTCCCATTCTAGATTTTGAACGGGATTCAAATTTGGATACTCCGTATGAATATAAAAACAAAACCGCTACCACTCCGACAATTGAAGTAGATGGAAATTACAATCCATTTTCAAATGAAACATCGAGCAAACAATTCAATTCTTATCGAAAAACAGACAATTCCGCTTCATGGGAAGGTTTGTACGTTGGTTTAAAACAAGAAGCTGAATCAGCTGCTTTTGGTGCTGTTGAATTTGAAAGTGAAGCCGTTACGAGTTCCTTGTTTTCTGATAATGAAATTGAACAATCGGGAAACCGAATGTATCAAATTCACAAAAAATACATTGTAAATCCGATTAAATCAGGGATGGTTATTATTGATCAACAAAGAGCGCATCAGAGGGTTTTGTATGAACAATTTTTAACCAATATGACGGTGAATCAAGCCGCAAGTCAGCAATTATTGTTTCCGTTAAATTTGTTTTTCTCGAAGGGAGATTTGAAATTAATTACCGAATTGCAATTGTCATTGGTCAATACAGGATTTGTTTTTGAAGCTACTAATGAGGATCATGTTGTTATTTCCGGATTGCCAGTGAACGTTTCTGAAAGCGAAGTTTCAATTGTTTTGGAACAATTAATTACCGATTTGCAAGATGGAATTCCAGAAAGTAGTTTTAGTCAAAACGATAGTATTGCCAAATCAATGGCTAAAAGTTTGGCGATTAAAACGGGAGCGTATTTAACCGAAAAAGAACAAGAAAACTTAGTAGATGGTCTTTTTGCGTGCAAAGAACCCAATGTTTCGCCCTTTCAAAAACCAACTTTCATAACCATGCGCGTGGAAGATATTGACAAAAAATTTGCCCTATGAGAAACATGACAGAAACGGTTAAGCAATTAATCATTATAAATATTATTTTTTTTATTGGAACCCAGCTTGTTGGCGAAGTAGCATTTAAATTCCTTTCGCTTTATTATCCTGAAAGTCCCGATTTTAGATATTGGCAACCGCTATCGCACATGTTTATGCACGGCGGCGTCATGCATATTTTCTTTAATATGTTTGCATTGTATTCTTTTGGTATTGCATTAGAACAATATTGGGGATCCAAAAAATTCTTATTTTTCTATATTTCATGCGGCTTGGGCGCTGCTTTTGTTCATGTTGCTTCTAATTATTATTTTTTTCATCAAGGATTGGAGACTTTAATTGCCAACGGAATGTCAAAATCAGAAATAATGACAATTTTAAGTCAGGGGAAATATGATTCTCGTTGGGCCGAAATTCTTTCAAAATCCGATTTTCAAAGTTTTATTAGTTCCTTTGCAACACCAGCAGTGGGCGCTTCAGGCGCTGTTTATGGTGTTTTAGTAGCCTTTGCGTTTATGTTTCCCGATGCCGAATTGATGATGATTTTTCTCCCAATTCCAATAAAGGCAAAATATTTTGTACCCGTAATCGTTGGTTTGGATTTGTTTTCAGGCGTTACTGGGTTTTCTATTTTTGGAGACGGAATTGCGCATTTTGCTCACGTTGGCGGCGCTTTATTTGGGTTTTTAATGATGTGGTATTGGAAGAAAAACCAGTTTCAAAAGAACCGTTGGAATTAATCTTAAAGTAAATGAGCAGTATTCTAGATGACATAAAAATGCAGTATAAATTTGGTGGATTAGCCCAACGGTTAATCTATTGGAATGTTGCTTTTTTTTTGGTATCAATAGTGTTTTTTTACCAATTTAAAATAGGGGTATTTGAATTTCCAAATTGGATTGCGCTTTGGTCCAATCCAGAAATTGTATTCGCCAACCCATGGACATTATTGACCTATGCTTTTTTTCACGACGGATTCGGCCACATTTTTTTTAATATGATTGTTCTGAATTTTGCTTGCACTTTATTTCTTACTTTTTTTACCCAAAAACAATTATTTGGGTTGTACCTATTGAGCGCTATTTTCGCAGGAATTTCTTTCGTTGGTAGTTGTTATATCTTGAATAGTAGTTTTCCAATTGTTGGCGCGTCGGCTGCAATTATGGCAGTTTTAGTAGCCACTACAACCTACCAACCCTTGATGAATATTCGTTTGTTATTGATTGGAAATGTAAAACTTTGGCATATCACCGCCGCAATTATTATTGTTAGTGATTTAATGCAAATTCGTGATGCCAATATGGGCGGACATATTGCTCATTTGGCAGGTGCTTTTTTTGGTTTTTTGTATATTAAATTACTTCAAAATGGTTTCGATTTAAGTAAAATAGTGTCCGAAATAATTGATTTTTTCATTCATTTATTTGTCAAAAAAGAAAAAATACCATTCAAAAAAGTACATAGAAATTATCCAACACCAACAACAAAAAGAGCTTCAAAAATTGTTAAAAAAGACAAACAACAGCAACAAATTGACGAAATTTTGGATAAAATCAGTCAATCCGGTTATGAAAGTTTAAACAAGGAAGAAAAAGAATTTTTGTTTAAAGCAGGAAAATAATTGCTAAATTAGCCTGATAAATTAATAGAATGAAGCAACTTTCATGGTTTAATAAAGTAATTTTTGGTTTAAATATAGTCCTAGCTATATTGACATTTCTTGCTTATGTTTTACCTTTTTTGGCGCCAAAATTATTTCCCTTATTGTCCGTTTTGACTTTAATTTTACCCTTTTTTTTAATTCTAAACGGTTTGTTTTTTATTTTTTGGGGCATTCAATTGAAACGTCAAATTATTCTCTCTGGCCTGGTTTTGCTTATGGGAATTACGTTTATTAATAAATTTTATAAATTTTCAACCACGGATTTGCCTCATCAAGAAAAGGATTTTGTCGTAATGAGTTATAATGTTCGGTTGTTTAATTTGTTTCATTGGCTCAATGATGATTATGTTCCGCAAGAAATTCTAACTTTCATAAATGATCAAAACCCTGATATTTTATGTATTCAAGAATTCTCGACTTCAGCCAAAATTGATTTAAAAGTGTATCCGTATAAATATGTTTATATGCAAGGAAAACAAATCAAAACGGGGCAAGCCATTTTTTCTAAATATCCAATTCTTGACGAAGGTCATTTGCCATTACCAAACTCAAATAATAGTGTCGTTTTTGCCGATATTAAAAAAGGAAAAGATATTATTAGAGTGTATAATATCCACTTGCAATCCATAAAAATATCGCCAGACGTTAATGAAATTTCTGAAAATATTGATGGCATTAATCAGGAGAAATCCCAGTTGTTAATTTATAGAATTAGCCGTGCCTTTAGGAAACAACAGCAACAAGCAGAAATTATTCGTAAGCATAAAGAACAATGCGAATATCCAATTATTATTTGTGGCGATATGAATAATAGCGCTTATTCCTATGTATATCGAAGCGTAAAAGGAAGTTTAAATGATTGTTTTGAAGAAGGTGGAACGGGTTTTGGACAAACCTATAATTTCAAATATTATCCCGTACGAATCGACTATATTTTTGCAGATAAAAGTATGAAAGTTAAAAGTTTTACTAGTTTTCCGGAATTCATTAATTCGGATCATAGTCCAATTATGACAAGGCTTTCTATGGATTAATTGTTTGTTTTTTTAAATATTCCAAAGCATATCGTCCTTCGTTGAAAAGCAAATCCAAGATGCTTAAATTATTCAAAAACCCATGTTTGTCTCCAAATACTTGAGTATAAGAATCAAACGTTGAAGTATCTTTTTTCCCATTTGCTAATTTCCTGAAATCAGCAAAATCGGGAACTTCGTGAAAATATTCGGTAGTTTTTTCATGGTCTATTTTCATTCCCAAACATTTATTCATAATGGTAATTGTTTCCAAATTTAAGTCCATTAAAAAGGTATGTTTTTTGGTAAAAATGGGTAAAATGGCATCTTCAAAATACTCAAAGAAAGGCGAAGTTCGATAGGCAGCTTCTAAGGATTTGAAATGTTGTTTTTGCCAATCAAAAGCAGTTTCTAAGCGAACATCTTTCGTTTTTTGATGAATTTCTTTACTATGTTTTATTGGAATATTGAGCATTTGAATCCCATTCGGACTATAAATAAATGTTCGATTTCTATTGGTTTGTTTCTGATAATTATCCTCCATTTCGAATGTCACTAAATCACTTTTTGCCATAGCCGAAAAATGACTTATTGAAGGAAAATAGGTGGGATGAAGTAAAGCGTTCATTTGGTTATTTGTTGATTCGGTTATTTGATGTAAATCAGGAGTTTTCCGCGCCTTTTGATAGTTGGTAGGTACGAAGTCCATTTAATTTGTTCGTTACACTTTCTACTTCTTGTCGAAGTTTTAGATAATCATTTTCGGTAATGAAATTTAATTCAAATGATAGAATCAATTGGTTTATAACTTCCACAGCAGAACCAAATGCTATTGTTGTAAAATGTGCTTTATCCTTATAGGATTTTCTTGCAGAACCCTCGGCTATATTTGAGCAAATTGATACTGAAGCTCTTCTTAGCTGTGAAACCAAACCAAATTTTTCGGAATCTGGAAATTTCGATGTTATTAAATATATTGATTTAGTAAATTCTTTAGCTTCATTCCAAACCTCCAATTTCTCAAAAGAATATATATACATTGTATCGCCTTTTATCAAATTACCATATAAACAAATAACCGAATAACCGAATTTTAATTTTTATTCTCTTTCCTTCTTTTTAAAATAGCACTAATCCCAAAATAAACAATCAAAGCGGCTAAGAAATATCGGAAATAAGATTGTGGTTGTCCATCCCCACTTACGGTTGTGAAAAGACGTTCCCATCGAATTTTCCAATTCTTGAAACCATCATTAATACCATCAATACTCATCCAAATGAAAACGGGTTTACCAACAATATGATTTTCGGGAACATAGCCCCAAAATCGGCTGTCTTCTGAGTTGTGACGGTTATCACCCATCATCCAATAATAATCTTGTTTGAAAGTATAACCGGTAGCGATTTGTCCGTTAATTCTAATTTCATCACCATTTATTTTCAGATCATTTTTTTCATATTCTGAAATAATGGTCTTATAAAAAGGCAACGATTTAGCATTTAAAGCAACTGTTTTTCCTTTTTGTGGAATGTATATCGGGCCAAAATTATCGACATTCCAATTGGTTTTTGATGGAAAAATAGAAGGATCGGCATCGTGAGATATGTTTCGATCAACACTTTTTACGATTGGATTTTGACGCAATCTTTCGGCAGCTTCATCAGTTATAGCTCGGAATAGAAAAGTAGTTTGCCCCGTTTGATAAACACCATCCGTAATGTGTAAATCTTTTGTAATATACGTTTGATCGAAACTAGAACCATCGGTCGTAATAGTATACGAATATTGAGGTTTGGCTCTTTCGGGAAGCGCTAAAAGTTTATTATTTATATATACAAAACCATCTTTTATAGACAAACTATCGCCTGGAACTCCAACGCAACGTTTTACATAATTTGATTTTTTGTCAATGGGTTTTCTAATATCGATCGAATTTCTATCTCCAAAATAACGAACCGTATCGGCAGGCCAATTAAAAACAACAATGTCATTTCGATTCACTTCTTCCCAAGCAGGGAACCTAAAATAAGGCAATTGTGGAAAATCTAAATAAGATTTTATTTTAAGAATTGGCAACGTATCATGAACCATCGGAGCCGCCACTGGCGTGATTGGAGTTCGTGCGCCATAATGAAATTTACTTACAAAAAGAAAATCGCCAACCAACAATGATTTTTCTAAGGAAGCGGTTGGAATGGTGTAGGGTTGCATCACATAGGTGTGAACCAAAGTTGCCACAATTATTGCAAAAAGCAACGAACTTATGGTATCGGCAGTTTTGTTTTTAGGCTCTAAACTTCTATTGTTAATATATACTAATTTTTGCGTGTAGTTAACATAATAAGTATAAAACCCAAGTGTCAAAACTCCCAAAAGCGTATCCAAAGTGGTGTTTTTTCCAAAACTTCTTAACGTTTCCACCCAAATCACAGGGAACATAATTAGATTGATTACGGGAACAAACAACAAAATGGTCCACCACGGCGAACGATTGATGATTTTCATCAGGATGATTGCGTTGTAAATAGGAACAAGTGCTTCCCATCTTTTTCGTCCTGCAGCTTCATACAATTTCCAAGTTCCAGCAAAGTGAATAACTTGAACAACTACAAAAAATATAAACCATTGAATAAGTGTCATAATTTTTTTTAATTTGAAAATTAAATAATTTGAAAATTAGATAATTCTGTTGTTTAAAATATTGTTTTTATTAAAATATTAACTTTTTTACTATTGTGAATGTTCTTAAAAGTTTTGCTGGCATTATCTAATTTTCAAATTATTTAATTTTCAAATTGAGTTCTAATACATCTTTCATTGTGAAAATTCCCTTTTTGTCTTTTAGGAATTCTGCCGCTAATACCGCGCCCAAGGCAAATCCTTCTCGATTGTGCGCCACATGTTTTATTTCAATCAAATCAACTTCGGAGTTGTAAGAAACGGTGTGTGTTCCGGGAACATTATCGATTCTTTTTGCATCAATAAAAATCTCATTTGGATTTCCTTTTTCTAATGACCAATTTTTATAACTACTGTTTTGAATAATTCCTTTTGCTAATGAGATTGCGGTTCCACTCGGTGCATCTAGTTTTTGAAGATGATGAATTTCTTCCAATTCTACTTCATATTGATTGAATTTCGACATTATTTTTGCCAAATAATCATTCAATTCAAAGAAAATATTTACCCCCAAACTAAAATTCGAACCATAAAGGAAAGCGCCCTTTTTTTCGTTACAAAGTGCCACCATATTTTCATATTCAGCAAGCCAGCCGGTAGTTCCAGAAACAATTGGAATACCAGTAATAAAACAAGTTGAAATGTTCGAAACGGCTGCGTCTGGAGCGCTGAAATCAATAGCAACATCGGCATTTTCAAGTCCTTCAAACGTATCAGAAATGTTTTTTCTTAAAACAATTTCATGTCCGCGTTCCAAAGCTATTCTTTCGATAACTTGACCCATTTTCCCATAACCTAAAAGTGCAATTTTCATTAAAATCGATAGTTTAGTGTTAATCCAAGATTTTGTTTATTGTCCGTTTCACTTTGAAAAACATCCGGTTGAAAAGACAAATTATCACTTACATTAAATTGCATTAAATGCGCATCAATATTGGCGTCAATTATATTTAAAATATAAAAACCAACAATAACCATGATCGACATATCGCGATTTCGTTGATAAAACCGTTGTCCAGTTACAAGTCGAGAATCATCCAAATATTTAAATTCATCATCGGTATAGCCTGCCAAACGTCTTTTGTAGGCATCTCGGTATTTGTGATATTTCGTATTGTTTAGAGAATAATAATAAATTCCTGCGCCAATTCCGCCATAAACTAATGGAATTTTCCAGTATTTTTTATTATAAGCTTGACCCAATCCGGGCAAAATTGCGGAATAAAAAGCAGCTTTTGCAGGAGCTAACGGATTTATAAAATCTTTTTTGAGAGTGTCTTTGATAACTAGGATTTCCTCCTTTTTTACTTGAGCTATCAAAGAAATAGTTCCAGAAAGAAAACAAAGAAGAGATATGAAAAGTAACTTTCGCACTAACCTTTCATTAATTTGATAATTCGATTAAAATCTTCTTCAGAATGGAACGGAATAGTTATTTTTCCTTTACCATTTCCTGCGATTTTAACATCCACTTTGGCTCCAAAATAATCCGTAATTACCTTTTTTTCTTCTTCTTTTACTTTGAAAGAAACGGTTTTTGCTTTTGAAACTGTTTTGGGTTTGATGCTATCTTGGTAGTTTTTTACCAAACTTTCGGTTTCACGAACGGATAAATTTTGACTAACAATTTTTTGATAAATAGCCGTTTGAATCTCTTGATTTTCAATATTAATAATGGCGCGTCCATGACCCATGCTGATAAATCCATCACGAATTCCAGTTTGGATAATTGGATCCAATTTTAAAAGTCGCAAATAATTGGCAATAGTAGAACGTTTTTTTCCTACTCGATCGCTCATTTGCTCCTGTGTTAATTGAATTTCGTCGATTAATCGTTGGTAAGAAAGTGCAATTTCAATTGGATCTAAATCATGACGTTGGATATTTTCTACCAATGCCATCGTCAACGATTCGTTGTCATTTGCAATACGAATATAAGAAGGAATCACTTCCAATCCAGCCAATTTTGACGCTCGTAATCTACGTTCTCCTGAAATTAATTGGTATTTGTTGAAGTCGGTTTTTCTAACGGTAATAGGCTGAATTACGCCCAATTCACGAATTGACGAAGCCAATTCTTGCAACGATTCTTCATTGAAATTACTTCTCGGTTGAAACGGATTAATTTCAATAGCATTGATTTCAAGCTCGACAATATTGCCAACCACTTTATCAGCATTTTTATCATGAACCGATTTTATATCGTTTTCAGGATCCTTTAATAATGCGGATAATCCTCTTCCTAATGCTTGTTTTTTTACTGCTTGTGCCATAAATCAATTAACTGTTTTTCTTAATAATTTCTTGAGCCAATTGTAAATAATTGGACGCTCCACGACTTGTTGCATCATAATTTATAATGCTCTCTCCAAAACTTGGCGCTTCGCTCAATTTCACGGTTCTTTGAATTATTGTCGAAAAAACCATATCGTTAAAATGCTTTTGAACTTCTTCAACCACTTGATTGGATAAACGCAAACGCGTATCATACATGGTCAATAAAAGTCCTTCAATATCTAAATTTGGGTTGTGAATTTTTTGTACGCTTTTGATGGTGTTCAATAATTTTCCGAGACCTTCTAATGCAAAATATTCACATTGAATCGGAATCACAACAGAATCAGCTGCCGTTAAGGCATTTAGGGTTAATAAACCTAATGATGGCGCACAATCAATTATAATATAATCGTATTTTTCTTTGATAGTTTCCAAAGCTTGCTTCAACATATATTCCCGATTTTCCTTGTCAACTAATTCAATTTCGATAGCAACAAGATCAATATGGGCAGGAATTACATCAACATTCGGAGCCGATGAACTAATAATAGCTTCCTCCGGAAAACTACTATGTTCCACAACTTGATACGTTCCAATTTCTACAGCATCCACGTCAATACCCAAGCCGGAACTTGCATTCGCTTGAGGATCTGCGTCAATTAGTAATACTTTTTTTTCTAAAACACCTAATGAAGCGGCTAAATTTATGGAAGTTGTTGTTTTTCCAACACCCCCTTTTTGATTGGCGATAGCAATGATTTTACCCATTTATTTATATAATTTTGAATCGTAAAAGTACAATATATTATGGTTCATAAAAATCTAAATTGTTAACATTTGTTAATAGAATTGTTTTTCTTGGAGCTTTTTCCTGCTGTCATTCCAATCCGCGCAAAAAAGCGCGGGATTTTCCCTTCCATCAGGGCTAAAAAAAAGTGCTTTTTGAAGCACTCTTAATTAGTATAAAATTCGTTTAACTATTTTTTTTGGCTTTAATCATCATTTCCAACATATCCCACATTTCATTTGGAACGTCTTCTAATAAATTAAATTGGCCAGCGCCTTTTAACCATTCGCC
Source organism: uncultured Bacteroidota bacterium (assembly GCA_903839195.1). Lineage (GTDB taxonomy): Bacteria > Bacteroidota > Bacteroidia > Flavobacteriales > Flavobacteriaceae > Flavobacterium. The sequence continues at coordinate 19,473 of CAIMBK010000085.1, forward strand.
ACCATCTATTACGACCACTTCACCATTTATATATGCCGAAAAATCAGAAACCAAATAGGCCGCTAAATTGGCTAATTCTTGATGATCACCCACACGTTTTAAAGGCACTTTTTTTGATAAATCAAATTTTTCTTTTAAATCTCCAGGCAACAATCGATCCCAAGCGCCCTTCGTTGGAAAAGGTCCTGGTGCAATGGCATTACTTCGAATTCCATATTTTGCCCATTCAACCGCCAAACTTCTTGTCATTGCCAAAACACCCGCTTTTGCAGTCGCACTTGGAACCACATAGGCCGAACCCGTAAACGCATAAGTGGTAACAATATTTAAGATTGTTGCCGATTCTTGTTTGGAATCAATCCAATGTTTTCCAAAAGCAAGCGTGCAATTTTTTGATCCTTTAAGTACAATATCAATTACGGTGTCAAAGGCATTTGCCGATAATCGTTCTGTTGGTGAAATGAAATTTCCAGCCGCATTATTCAACAAAACATCTACTTTTCCAAAATGAATCAAAACTTCCTGAAGCATCGCTTCCACTTGATCATAATGACGAACATCACAGATTACCGGAAAGCAATTTCCGCCCGTTTCGGCTTCTAATTCCTTGGCTGTAGTTTTCAATTTTTCAATATCTCGTGATGTAATTGCTACTTTTGCGCCTAATTCTAGGAAATACTTTGTCATTGCTTTTCCTAAGCCACTTCCGCCACCAGTCACCACAATTACTTTTCCTTCTAGGGCATTGTCTCGGAGCATTTTTGCTGAAAAATTCATAGTTTATTATTTTAATTGAAGTAAATATATACAAAAAAATAGTATGCACGCATACTATTTTTACAAAATCTAAAATATTTTAAATATTATTCCATTCCTGTTATCAAAATTTCTAAAATTGAAATTGCGGCATCACTAATTTTGGTTCCAGGTCCAAAAACGGCTACAGCGCCCGCATCAAACAAAAATTGATAATCCTGCGCGGGAATTACGCCGCCCACAACCACCATAATATCTTCGCGACCATATTTTTTCAATTCTTCAATCACTTGCGGAACCAATGTTTTGTGTCCGGCAGCTAATGAAGAAACCCCTAAAATATGTACATCATTTTCAACCGCTTGTTTGGCCGCTTCGGCTGGTGTTTGAAATAACGGACCAATATCCACATCAAAACCCACATCGGCATAACCTGTTGCAACTACTTTTGCCCCTCGATCATGTCCGTCTTGCCCCATTTTCACAATCATTATTCGTGGTCTTCTGCCTTCTAATTCGGCAAATTTATCTGCCAATTGTTTTGCTTTTTCAAAACTTTTGTCGTTTTTTATTTCTTTGCTATACACACCGCTAAAGGATTTAATTTGTGCTTTATACCTTCCAAAAACCAATTCTAATGCATCGCTAATTTCACCCAAAGTTGCTCTATTTCGAGCCGCTTCAATAGCAATTTCTAGTAAATTTCCTTCTCCATTTTGAGCACAAAGGGTTAATTTTATAAGTGAATTTTTTACTTTTTCTGTATCTCTTTTGTTTTTTAATTTTTCTAACTGTTCAAGTTGTTGTCTTCGAACCATTTGATTATCTACGTCCAAAATATGCAAAGGGTCCTCTTTTTCCAATCGGTATTTATTGATTCCAACAATAATATCCTGGTTGCTATCAATTCGGGCTTGTTTTCGTGCAGCCGCTTCTTCAATTCGAAGCTTTGGAATCCCAGTTTCAATCGCTTTGGTCATTCCGCCTAATTTTTCTACTTCTTCAATCAATTTCCATGCGCTTTCTGCAATTTCATTTGTTAGGCTTTCCATATAATAACTCCCGCCCCAAGGGTCAACGGTTTTGGTAATTTTGGTTTCTTCTTGAAGATATATTTGAGTGTTTCTGGCTATTCTAGCAGAAAAATCGGTTGGAAGTGCAATGGCTTCATCAAGTGCATTAGTATGCAAGGATTGTGTTCCGCCAAAAACGGCCGCCGCGGCTTCAATACAAGTTCGAGCCACATTATTAAAAGGATCTTGTTCGGTTAAACTCCAACCACTGGTTTGGCAATGGGTTCGCAATAGTAATGATTTTTCGTCTTTTGGATGAAATTGTTTTACCAATTTTGCCCAAAGCATTCTTCCCGCTCGCAATTTGGCAATTTCCATAAAATGATTCATTCCAATGGCCCAAAAAAACGATAGGCGTGGGGCGAATTCATCAATTTTCATTCCCGTTGATAATCCGGTTCGAATGTATTCTATTCCATCAGCCAATGTGTAAGCCAATTCAATATCGGCGGTCGCTCCCGCTTCTTGCATGTGGTAGCCAGAAATTGAAATGGAATTGAATTTTTGCATTTTTTTGCTAGTATATTCAAAAATATCGGCAATAATTTTCATCGATGGAGCAGGAGGGTAGATGTAAGTATTTCGAACCATAAATTCTTTCAAAATATCATTCTGAATAGTTCCTGAAAGTTGTTCAGGTTTTACCCCTTGTTCTTCTGCGGCAACAATATAGAAAGCCATAATTGGCAAAACAGCTCCATTCATGGTCATTGAAACCGACATTTCATTTAATGGAATTTGTTCAAAAAGCACTTTCATATCTTCCACCGAATCAATTGCAACTCCTGCTTTTCCAACATCGCCAACAACGCGTTCGTGATCGGAATCGTAGCCACGATGTGTGGGTAAATCAAAAGCAATGGAAAGTCCTTTTTGTCCCGCAGCAAGGTTTCTTCGATAAAAAGCGTTGCTTTCTTCGGCGGTTGAAAAACCCGCATATTGACGAATTGTCCACGGTTTTCGAACAAACATTGTGGAATAAGGACCTCGTAAATTTGGCGCAAAGCCAGCCGCAAATCCCAAATGTTTTAATTCGGAAATGTCTTTTTCAGAATAAGTTGGTTTGACTTCGATTCCTTCGGCGGTAAGAAAATTTGTGTCCAATGGCAATTGCTTTTCGACTTCTAATTTTCGATTTTCGACTAACGTAATATGTTGTAAATCTTTTCTTTTCATGGTTTCTTTTGCAAAATAGCCAAAGCTAAGATTCGTTTGAAAGTCGTTCTTGTTCTGATTTTTCAGCCAAACGTTTTTCAATTATTGGTACAATTAATGTTTTTCGAGGTTTTGTTTTTACAAATGGAAATAATTCTAAATCATTTTTCATTAGGTCTTTTTGATTCGGATATTTATTCGTTCCAAGTAATATTTCTTTTCCAGAATCGAAAAGTTCTTGCTCTTTATCAGCGTTTTCCTGAATTTTCCGTTTGATAATTCCGTCGTTTAATTGTTTCAAAAACCCCCCATTTAATTCAATATCTTTAAAAAGTGCCAAACTTTTTTCAGCCAATTGTTGGGTCAAACTTTCAATGTAATACGATCCATCCGCAGGATTATTGACTTTGTCAAAGTAGCTTTCATTTTTCAAAATCAGCAACTGATTTCTGGCAATTCTATCCCCAAATTCATTGTCTTTATGATACAAACTATCATACGGAAGGTTCGAAATTACATCCGCACCGCCCAAAATCGCCGACATACATTCGGTTGTTGTACGCAACATATTTACATTATAATCATAAATAGTTTTGTTGCGTTTTGTAGGAATAACGAGCAAATGACATTCTAAATCGGGTTGATATTCTTTTGCAATTAAATGGAACAAAAGTCGCATGGCGCGTAATTTTGCAATTTCAAAAAAATAATTGGAGCCAACGGCCATTTGGATTACAATGGGTTGATTGTGATTTGAAATTCTATTGAAATATTCATTTGCATGCGCCAATGTGTAAGCAATTTGTTGCACCATATTCGCTCCCGCATTTTGATACAATCCAGAATCAACGCTGATTATTGCATTTTGAGACTTATTTGAAAGCAAATTAAGGGATTCAAAATTGTCTTTTTCGGTCGTTAAAAACCAATTTCCTTCTCTTGCTAAATGTCCGATCGGGTCAATATTGTAGAATAATTTTGCTTTTTTGTTTTTCACAAAGTTTTCTATTTTTTCAATATAGTCAACCGATAAAAAATTAAAATTGAAATAAACAGTAATCGATTCTAGAGGTAATTTTTCTAAAATTTGAATGATATTTACGGAATCATTTTCAATGGTAAATCGAAGACTTTCAGCGCCACGACTTAGCGTTTTTAAAGCTTTTTTTAAGGATTTATTTTCGTCAAAAACAAAAATATTTTGACAAATTTTGAAATTTTTGGCTTTAGTATTATATGAAAACGGGGCTTCAAATTCATCAAAATGATAGAAAGGTTTTACGTTAATTCCTTCAGGTGAATTCCAAATTAGGGTTTCGTTATAATCCGCGCCATTAAGTTCAAATTGGCTTTTTTGTTTCCACTGTTTTGAGGAAATAGCTTGAAATTCATTGAATAAATTAGTTGTCATTTTTAGTATTTATTTATAAAATTCAAAGGAAAAAAACCGTTATTTTTTTATGCTATTGTCTTCATATTCAATGATAAAAATATCTTCGCTATCTTTTTTCATGTAGTATTTTTCGCGAGCGAATTTCTCCACCTGATTTGGGTTTTTGAGCAACTTAATGTTTTTACTGTCTTTAATTATTTCTTCTTGATAATATTTTTTGTTGCTTTCTAATTCGTCAATTTGTTTGTCTAAAAAGCGATGATCTAAATAGGAATAATTATCTAAAAAAAGCATCCAAATTGAAAAGAAAAGCAATATCAAAACATATCGGTTTCCAATATATTTTAACCAAGAATATTTTTGCTTTAAGTGATTAAATTTTTTTATCATGCTTTTATTTGAAATAGAAAAATGGCAATTTGGTATAAAATTAAGGAATTTTTTAGGATATCCTTTGATTAATTACAGCTCGAACCACATCAATTGCTACTGTGTTGTATTTGTCGTTTGGAATTATAATATCGGCAAATGCTTTTGTTGGTTCAATAAATTGTTCGTGCATTGGCTTTAAGGTGTTTTGATAGCGATTCAACACTTCTTCCATATCGCGTCCTCTTTCGGCAATATCTCTTTTTAATCGTCGAATTAAACGTTCGTCGGAATCGGCATGGACATAAATTTTTACATCAAATAGTTCTCTAAGTTCGGGATTTGCTAATATTAAAATTCCTTCAACAATCATTACTTTTCTTGGGTGGGTTAGAATTGTATCGTCTGTTCGATTATGAATTACAAACGAATAAACGGGTTGATTGATTGTGTTTCCCGCTTTCAATTCTTTTAATTGTGCAACGAGTAATTCGAAGTCAATCGCTCGCGGATGGTCGAAATTGATTAAAGCCCGTTCATCAAAACTCAATCCTTGATTTTCTTTATAATAAGAATCTTGAGAAATGATTCCAACCTCGGTTTCGGGCAATTCATTCATGATTTGATGAACCACGGTAGTTTTACCACTTCCAGTTCCGCCAGCAATTCCAATTATTAGCATATTATTTTGATATTATTTATAGCAAAAATAACAATAATTATTTTAGAATTGAGCATAAAAAAAAGCCGAACAATACCGTTCAGCTTTTATTTGAGATAAATAGAAATTAATTATTCTAAAGTTGCCAAATATCTTTCGGCATCAAGTGCTGCCATACAACCTGTACCTGCAGCAGTAATAGCTTGACGATACACGTGATCTGCGGCGTCTCCAGCCACGAATACTCCAGCAATATTAGTTTTAGAAGTTCCTGGAATATTTATTATGTAGCCTGTTTCGTCAAGATTTAAAAAGTCTTTGAAAATAGCTGTATTTGGTTTGTGGCCAATAGCAACAAAAAATCCAGTTGCAGGAATGTCAAAAATTTCTCCTGTAGTTTTGTTCTTTGCTTTAACTCCAGTTACAACTTGATCGTCTCCCAAAACTTCTACCGTGTCGTGATTCATTAAAATAGTGATATTTTCGGTTTTACGAACTCTTGCTTCCATAATTTTAGAAGCTCTGAAGTTTTCACTTCTAACCAACATTGTAACTTTAGAACACATTTTTGA
>CAIMBK010000086.1 GCA_903839195.1 uncultured Bacteroidota bacterium
AATGTGACGATGGAAACCGAAATACCAGCCATTTTTCGTTCTCGTGAAACGATTTTATCCGAGCGTTTTACGTTTCACAGCAGTAGAATGCGAATGAAAAAAGTAACCAAAGAAGAATTGGAAGCGATGGATGCAATGAGTTTGAAATGTGCTCAAGAACTTTCAGATGCTCACGTTGACGTAATGGGTTATGCTTGTTTGGTAGCTATTATGAGTATGGGGCGTGGCTATCATTGTGTTTCTGAAGTGAATTTGCATCAAGAAACTATCGCTAACGACTTCCCTACTCCAATTGTAACTTCTGCTGGCGCTTTGATTAATGGTTTGAAAGTTTTGGGAGCCCAAAAAGTAGCCATAATAACACCTTATATGCGTCCGTTAACCGATATGGTAGTGGATTATATAGAACACCAAGGTTTTGAAGTAGTCGATTCTATTGCATTAGAAATTCCTGATAATTTGGAAGTAGCCGCACAAGATCCTATGAATTTATTAGAAATCTACAAGCGTTTGAATTTAGAAGGTGTTGATGTTTTAGTAGCTTCTGCCTGTGTGCAAATGCCGTCTCTAGAAGCAATTGATTTAATCCAAAAAGAAATCGGAATTCCAGTAACTTCTGCAGCAGTTTGTACTACTTACGAAATGATGAAGAAACTCGGAATTGAAGCTAAATCAGCTATTGGTGGTGAATTGTTGAGTGGGAGATATTAATAATTAATCAATTCCAATAAAGCCTTTTCAAATCTGGTTTTGGGCAAATATTGGTCTTCTAATGCTTTTGTGAATGGAATTGGTGTTTCCAAACTTGCCACTCGTTTTACGGGCGCATCTAAAAATTCAAAACAGTTTTCCATTATCATTGAAGAAATATCACTAGCAATTCCACCAAAAAGAGAATCTTCTTGATAAATAATTGCTTTTCCTGTTTTCTTTACGGAAGCAAAAATTGCTTCTGAATCCAAAGGCTGCAAGGTTCTTAAATCCAAAATATCCGCAGAAATACTAGGATTTTTCTCTAATGTTTCCAAAGCCCAATGAACGGCTGCTCCGAAAGCAATAATAGTAACATGATTTCCTTCTTTCAATAAAGCGGCTTTTCCTAGTGGAATTGTATAATATTTTTTTGGCACCTCTTGATAAACACTTCGATACAATTGTTTGTGTTCAAAAAACATAACGGGATTTGGGTCATTTATGGAAGCATTTAATAATCCTTTGGCATCATAAGGAAATGCTGGGTAAACTACTTTCAATCCTGGTGTTTTGGTAAACCATGCTTCATTGGTTTGGGAGTGAAATGGTCCCGCTTGCGTTCCGCCTCCGCAAGGCATTCGGACAACAACATCAGCTTTTTCCGACCATCGATAATGCGATTTGGCCAATAAATTTACAATTGGATTAAATCCAGTAGAAACAAAATCAGCAAATTGCATTTCAATAATGGCTTTATATCCGTTTATAGATAATCCCATTCCTGCAGAAACTATGGCACTTTCACAAATTGGTGTATTGATAACTCGTTCTTTTCCAAACAAATCTACAAAACCATCTGTAATTTTAAATGCGCCTCCATATTCAGCGATATCTTGGCCCATTATAACTAAATTAGAATGACGTTCCATCGATTGGCGTAAACTACTTGAAATCGCATCTATTAAACGAATATTTTCCATTTCATTCGAAGGTTTAACTTCTTCAAAATCAATTGGTTTATAAACATCATTCAATTCATCGTTGTAATTTGATTCAATTTCAGGTTCTGCATTGGCAAGTACCAAACTTTCATCAATATTGGCTATAATTTCAGCATGAAACTGCGAATCCACATCGTTTGAGAGTATTCCGTTTTCGGATAAGTATTTTCTATAATTATCAACAGGATCTTTTTTAGCCCATAAATCCATTAATTCTTGCGGAACATATTTGGTGCCACTCGCCTCTTCGTGTCCACGCATTCGGAACGTTTTGAATTCTAACAAAATAGGTCTCGGATTTTCTATCATGGAAGATTTTAACTCTGAAATTAAATTATAAACGTCTAATATATTATTTCCGTCAACAATATGACTTTCCATTCCGTAGCCAATTCCTTTATCGGCAAGGTTTTCGCAACGGTATTGTTCATTTGTTGGCGTTGACAATCCATATCCATTATTTTCAATCACAAACAAAACAGGTAATTCCCAAACAGAAGCAATATTTAACGCTTCGTGAAAATCGCCTTCCGAGGTTGCTCCTTCTCCAGTAAACACAGCGGTTATCTTTCCGTTTTTCTTTAATTTATTAGCTAGTGCAATTCCATCTGCGACGCCTAATTGCGGACCCAAATGCGAAATCATTCCAATAATATGATATTCTTGTGTTCCAAAGTGAAAACTTCGGTCGCGACCTTTCGTAAAGCCATTTGCTTTTCCTTGCCATTGTGAAAACAAACGATACAACGGGATTTCTCTTCCTGTAAAAACACCTAAGTTTCGGTGCATTGGCAAAATGTATTCGTCTTTGTCTAAAACAGCGGTTATTCCAACAGAAATTGCTTCTTGACCAATTCCAGAAAACCATTTTGACACTTTTCCTTGACGGATTAGTTTCAGCATTTTTTCCTCGATAAGTCTTGGTTTTAGTAGTTTTTTGTATAAATCTAATAAAATAGCATCGGGTAAATTCTTTCTGTCGAAATTCATTTTTGAAGTTTTTAAAACGTATTCAAAAGTATAAAAAAATAACAGATTAGCCTTGAATTGTTATGATTTTTAAAATACTAAAAATCTAAAGTAATTGTGTTTCCTGCTTCTAATTTAAAAATTTTAGTATTGATTTTTATATAAACATTGATGGCGCTTTTATTGGTAACACTATTTTTATCCACAGCGAATTTTAGATTTCTAAAAGCAATGATATAATCAACTAAATCAATTTGCTTAGCATAATATATATCCTGATTATTTGCCAACAATTTAAAGAATTTTTCGGTATCATCCCATTTGTTTTGGTCGGTTCCCATTTCCCAACTGTGTCCCCAAATATCAAACAAAGCGACTTCTTTAGTTTGCAGAAAATCATCAATAGTTTTATAAAAAAGTATTAGTTCTTTTTTATCTTTTTCCGGCTGGTTGGGTTCCCAATAGGCTTTACTAAATTGATGCATTGTTGGATGCCATTGCAAAAAATCTTTCGGAATTTCAAAAGTATAGGAATCCCCTACTGTTCTTGCGTATTCAATTCCCAATCCTTTAATAGCATCAATTACATTTTCATTTGTATTACCGAAAGGATAAGCCATTCCTCTCACGGGATATCCCACCAATCGTTCTAATTCTTTTCTATCTTCTAAAATTTCATAAATAACATCTATTTTAGAGATATCCGGCAAATTGGGATGATTGGCCGAATGAACAGAAACTTCATGTCCTTTAAACAAATCTTTTATTTCCTGTTTATTCAAATAGTCGAAATAGTTATTGGTTCCTAATTTATTAGAATTCAAATGAAACGTCCCAACAAGATGGTATTTATTCATTAGTGCTACCAATTGTCGGTCTTGTTTTGCGCCATCATCATAACTCAAAATTAAAGCTTTGGATTTTCCTTCAGGAAATAGCATTTCAATTTTGGCAGCGCTTTTGGCAATTTCTGGGTTGTTTTGGGCAACAGCAGAAAAAGCAATAAACAATAGTAGTAAAGTTATTTTTTTCATCTTAAATATTTTAATTCCAACTAATTTTTGAAATTATTTGATTAATATTGGTTTGATTAAAAATAAAATAGGACTTATTATTTTAAAACAAACCTAATGCGAAATAACAACTTTTTTAGTAATCGAGTCTTTATTGTCTGATATTTTTACAAAATAAATCCCAGAATAAACAGTTTCTATATTAAGATAACACATTGTGCTTCCTTGTTTTAAAGAATCTTCTAAAATTAATTTCCCATTAATATCAAACAATTCAATTTTTAAATCATTAACAATTGGTGAGTACGATTGAACAACTACCATTTCGCCAGAAGGATTCGGAAATAAGGACAAGCCAATATATTCTAAATTATTACCTGAAACAGCTAATGAAGCATTATAAGTTGTTACGGTTTCACTTATAGTTGCATGTAAATTAGCTTGGACTGTACCATGATAATATTTTCCTAAAAGATACGGATATACAGGTTTGTTATTGGCATCAATAGTCGCAAAATAACAATAGATACCGTTTGGATATTCGGGAGTTTTACAAAATCTTCCATTATTTTCATCTAAATCACCTAAACCAGCAACATATTCAAAATCTTCTAAATAAGCCCCCAATATTGCTTGAATTTGTGGTTGACCTGGACCCATAATTTGAACCATTTCTGTTAGAGATGGTCCTACAGCAGCAGTTCCATCAAGCAATGTAGTTCTTGCCGTAATATTTCTTAATCGATAACTAGGCGTGATTCTCTTTATAGGACTTGTAGCATCTAATGGATTGGTATATCCATAAGCCCCGTATATTGGAAATCCATCGGCTGCAAAACCAATAAGTGGCCCGTGTGTAGCAGCGTTTGGAACATAAAGACCATCGGCTAAATACACATTACATATTGAGGATGAAGGTACTGTTTCTATATTAAAGGCCGAAGGATTTTGGTGGTGATGATAATCTGACGTCATTGGACCAGGATGACCATGCGCACAATCAAAACCAATATTTTCAAAGTAAACCGCATTAGAATGCCATTTATTTAGATTGTTATAAGATCCCCCATCCCCTGCAGTGTATGCAACTGTTCCATTAATAAAAGCTGCGACTGCACCCATGCCAACTAACGTATTTGTCGAAGCTACTGTAGGATTTAAAGGCATTTTAATAATATAATTATTATTTAAGGCGGTTGAAACTGGACCTGTAGCAAAAGGACCTGTTACAAAAGCTGGAACTCCAGTGGCTGTTACATAAACAAAATTCGTAGAATATTGAACTTGCTGAACATTAGCATTGATTGTTGTTAGTATAGGGGTTGAATTACCCGTTAGATAATACCTTCCTTTAGTGTTATTGGTGTTTTGTAACCAAGACGTAATTGCTGGATTTGTTTGAGCAAAAGCATCAATAGTTGCAACAAACAGTAATAAAATTAGTTTTGATTTCATATTCTAAAGTTTTATTTGGATTAATAATGCCAAATTTACTTTTAGAACGAAAGGATAAAAAATGAAAATCGGTTGAGTTGTAGAAAAATAGGATTGAATTGTAAAAAAAATAAATGAATAATTATGTGATGCCTTAATTATCTAGCCATTTTTTGAAATCATTTACACGATCTCTGCTTACAATTCTGGCATCTGAATCTAAAAATTTTGATGCAATAGACAAACGACTGTTAAAATAAGAAGTCACTTTTTCAATGGATTGAATGTGTAGAATGATTTTTCTATTAATGCGGAAGAAATTTTTGGGATTTAACATCGTTTCGAGTTGATCTAAAGTGTAATCAATTAGATAGCGATTTCCTTTATTGGTAACTAAAAATGACAAACTTTCTTTGGTCTCAAAATGATGAATTTCATCTGTTGGAATAGTATCAATGGTTTGTCCTAATTTGACTAAAAACCGTGTTTTATATTCTTTATTCATTTGCTGATAAGCCAATGCAATACTTGAAATTAAGACTTTATTTCCTGATTGCTGTTGCTTTTTGAACTTATCTAAGGCAAATTGCAACTCTTTTAAAGCAATGGGTTTTAATAAATAATCGACACTATTTTGCTTGAAAGCTTGTATAGCATAATTGTCAAAAGCAGTGGTGAAAATAACGGGTATTTCAAGTTGAATTTGATTGAAAATTTCAAAACTATTACCGTCGGCTAAATGAATATCCATAAAGATTAAATCGGCATTTAAAGCTTCTTTAAAAGCATTTACAGAAGCCGTAATCGTATCGAAATAGTTAACAACTGTTATTGACTCGTCTATTTTTTGTAATAAAATAGTTAAGTGTTCTGCCAATAATTTTTCATCTTCTATGATTACAACCTTCATTTTTTCTGTATTAATGGTAAAATTACTTTAAAAACTTTACCATTGTTAGAAACGATTACTTTTTTATCAGTAAAAAAGGAATACCGTTGTTTAATATTTTTTATGCCTGTTTTAGTGCTTTCCGAAATATCACTTCTTGACAAGATTGGATTTTCGATGACTAAAGAATCATTCTCCGTGTAAATTAAAACTTTCAACGGATTGGCTTGCGAAGTTTCATTGTGTTGAATCGTATTTTCGACCAACATTTGCAGGCACATTGGCAATAAATAATCTGACTTTTTACTTTCTTCAATTTTAATTTCAAATGAAATACTGTCTTCAAATCGTATTTTTTGCAAAAAGATATAATGATTTATAAAATCCAATTCTTCTTGCAAGGGCACTAACTCTGAATTTTTAGTATCTAAAACATAACGATACACTTTGGCTAATTCATTAATGAAATCGGCCGCTTTGTCTTGATTTTTATAAACTAACGAAGTTAAAACACTCAAATTATTAAATAGAAAATGAGGATTCAACTGATTTTTTAAGTTTTGCAATTGGGCATTGGCACTTTCCGTTTTGTGTTTTTCTGTTTCAATTAAACTGTTTTTTAAAGAACTGAAAAATTCACTTCCGATTTTTACAGCCAAAAGTGCAAACGTAAAAAGAAGGGCTGGTGGAAAAATTTCAATCATTTTATGATTTACTATTTGACCGTCCCCAAATCTCAATTGATGCAGCAAATACATTATAGGAAATAAGGCACTTGATGTGAATAGAATCGAAAGAATACTTTGAATAATCAACCTTTTTTTGGAATTTTCAATCCAACTGTATTTGGAATTTAGCCCTTTATTAATAGCTTCATTTCCCTGCATAATAATTATTACAATAGCTAAAATAAATAACAAATCCATTTGGAAAAATTCATCAATTCTAAAAAAAACGATTTTAAAAAAGAGTGTTATTGCAATCGCAATCCCTAATTTGTTAAGTATGTTACGTTTTGAATTCTTCATTTTTTTTACCTTAAAACTGTAGTTTATAAATAATATTTGGAAAGAAACCCAATTGATAAGTCGTATTCAAATTCATTCTTTGATTATCATACTTTTGTGAAAACATATTTTTATGATTTGTCACATTTTGTAAATCTAATGAAATAGATTGAGATCGCTTTTTGTTTTTACTATTAATGGTATAGCTTCCTTTTATATCCAACCTAAAATAATTACTTAAATTTCCCGAATAAGCATCGGTTGACAAAACTTCGTTATTACTCGATTGAGAAGCTGCAATATCAATTGGCGTATAAGCTCTTCCGCCTGCATTGGTAAATTTCATATCGGTAGAAATTTTGTTTCTTTTTTCACTACCAACTTTCCATTCTTTTCCACCTAAAATATTGAAAACATATTTTCCGTTGAAAGCCGTATTTCGTTCTACGCCATCACTTCCTTTGTATTTTGAACTGTATAATGATGATGTAAACAAGCCATAATAGCCATTGCTAAAGAATTTTTCAATGGTTACTTCTGCACCATAATTAGTCCCAGTTCCTGCATTGGTAAGATTATCTTCTAAATCAGCTTTGAAACTCGAACCCGTATTCAGCATAGAATAACTGCTTGAAAAAGTATTCACAGGAACATTAGAAATCGCTTGATAATAGACTTCTGTTTTCAATCGCCAATCTTTGAACGGTTGCAAATCATAACCCAAAACAAAATGTTGACTTTTGGTAAAATCTAAATTTTTATTGTTGTAGGAAATTGAACCATCAGCGTTTTGAGTTTGAAGAAAATAAACGTTAATCGGCTGCATTTGCGAATGTAAACCATAGCCTAAACTAAAACTACTTTTGCTATTTACCGCATATTTCAATCCCAAACGAGGTTCTATTGAAACCGAATTATTCAAGAAGAACTTTTGCGAATGCAAACCAGCATTTAAGGTTAATTGTTCGCTAATGTTGTATTTTCCGTGAACAAAGGCTTGCGCCAAATTGGTAAAACTGTTGTAATCCCAAACTTGTTTCCAAGCATCGATACTATTTTGTTTGGTTTTATAAAATAAATCCAAACCTATAAATTCATCTTGAATTCCTGCTTTTACAAATAACTTAGAATTTACTTTTAAATTATAGTTGGAACTAAAATTATACGCTGTTTTGGCAACATTGCTTATTTCTTTTGAAAAGGAAACATTAGCCATTCTATCAAAATCGTATGAAGTTTGATTGGTTTCAGAATAATTCACCCCAATGGTCGAACTGATAAACGATTTAGGATTGATTTGTTTGAAATGATTCAAACCCACAATTCCAATTTTACTGGCAAAATCAACCTGATCGCCACCTCCATATAAGCTACCCGATTTGCCTCCATCTATGCTAATAGTGCTTGTAGCTAAAATTCCAAATAGGGACAATTTTCCCAGTTTAGAAGTACCGCTGTTCAATTTGAACGATAAATCTTGATAAGACGGCGTGGCTGTTACTCCGATATTTACGCCAAGAGCTTGTGCTACTCCTGCCAAACTGTAACGATAGCCTACCAAATAAGACGAACCTTTTTCTTTGTTAATAGGTCCTTCCGTGGTGGCTTCCAATCCGGTAATTACTCCAAGTTGAAGGGTTGTTTCTCGCCTTTTAGAATTTCCATTTCTAAAACCAATATCAAAAACGCCCGAAGTTGCATTGCCATATTCAGCTGGAAAAGCCGAAGTAAAGAAATCGGAATTCTTCAACAAATTGGTATTCAAAGCACTTACTGCTCCACCAGTCGTTCCCACGGAAGCAAAATGATTGGGATTGGTTACATTCATTCCGTCAATGCGCCACAAAACTCCAACTGGTGAATTTCCTCTAATTACAATATCATTTCTACTGTCATCAGGTGCACTTACTCCTGCAAAATTGGCAACCAAACGGGCAACATCACTTCTTCCGCCTGCAAAACGATTGACTTCTTCCATTGAAAAAGTTCTGGCGCTAACAGTGGCTAACTTATTTATAGTACTAGCTTTATTAGATGTTTTTATAACAATTTCGTCTAATTTCTTATATTCATCTTCCATCGCTATATCCAAAATAACCTCTTTCCCTGAAGTAACAATTACATTTGAAATTATGACTTCTTTATAACCAACAAATGAAACTTTAATAACGTAACGATCGGGTATGATTTCGGTTAATAAATAATTCCCTTTTTCATCGGTAATTGTTTTGATTTCGGAATTATTTATTTGAATGGTTGCACCAATTATTGGTGTTTGAGACAATTTGTCAATAACAATTCCTCGAATATTTTGCTTGTTGTTTTGAGCAATTGAAAGAGCTGAAATCAATAGTAATATTAGGTATTTTTTCATTTTAATAGATTTGAATTTCAAATCTACAGCTTCAAATTTAATTAGTTAATAAATTTATGTTGAGTTGTAGAAAAACCGTATTGAATCGCAATCAGAGATTTTGTTAGCAAAACAAAAACTTTAATCTTCTTGTATGTTTTATATCCATACTACTTTGTTTTGAAAAAATTACCCATTTTAAACCTATTAAAAATTGTTGCGCAGAAAACTGTAAAATGTTGCGCAGAAAACTACAAACTGTTGCGCAGGAAAAAATAATTGCTGCACTACAAAAAAAAATTATTGAGCAAGAAATTATAATTGTTGCACTAGAAATCCAATCACCGTAAAAAACCAATAAAAAAACAACTTATTTATAGTAAAAGAATTGGAAATTCATCAGTAATATTCTTTTGAAAAACATTAAAAATTATTCTTTATATTTGTATTTTAAGGGTTAAACCTAAATTATAAACAAAATTTGATACTATGCAAAACATTCCTAGTGTTGACTTGCGTGATTTCCTTTCGGGCGAACCGGAACGTAAACAAAAATTTGTAAATGAAATCGGAAAAGCATTTGAAGATATTGGCTTTGTTGCTTTAAAAGGTCATTTTTTAGAAGACCAATTGGTGGATGAATTGTATGGCGAAATCCGAAATTTTTTCGCATTACCATTAGAAACCAAATACAGTTATGAAGATCCTGCAATTGGCGGTCAACGTGGTTATGTTTCTTTTGGAAAAGAACACGCCAAAGGCCGTAAAGAAGGCGATTTGAAAGAGTTTTGGCATTTCGGTCAATATGTAGATTCGGATTCCAAATATGCCGCAGAATATCCAAATAATGTTGAAGTAGCAGAATTACCTCGTTTTAATATTGTTGGTAAAGAAGCCTATCAAATGTTAGAAAAAACAGGCATTTATGTGCTTCGTGCGTTGGCTTTACACTTAGGATTAGATGAGTTTTATTTTGACCAATATGGCTATAATGGAAACTCGATTTTAAGACCCATTCACTATCCCCCAATTACATCCGAACCAGAAAATGCTATTCGAGCAGCGGCTCATGGTGACATCAACTTAATTACACTTTTGATGGGCGCGCAAGGTAAAGGTCTTCAAGTTCAACGTAATGATGGTCAATGGATTGATGCTATGGCCCAACCAGAAGAATTGGTTATTAATGTGGGCGATATGTTATCGCGTCACACCAACAATAAACTAAAATCAACCATTCATCAAGTGGTAAATCCACCGCGAGAATTGTGGGGAACTTCTAGATATTCAATTCCGTTTTTTATGCATCCTGTAAGTGAAATGCGTTTGGATTGTTTGGAAAATTGTATTGATTCTGAAAATCCTAAATTATATGACGACATTTCAGCGGGTGAATTCCTTCACGAACGTTTAATTGATTTGGGATTGATTAAAAAATAAAAATGGACTTACAAGACCAACTCAAAAACCTATTTCCGGATCATCAAGTTTCAGCGGACGAACCTGAATTAAAAGAACAAAAAACGCTTTGGATTCAATCCGAACCCATGATTTGTAAATATGAAAAACGTAAAGGAAAACCCACAACAATAATTGAAGGCTATTCAGGGACGGAAGAAGATTTTAAAATCTTGGCCAAAGAATTAAAAACAAAACTGAGTGTTGGCGGAACTTTTAAAGACGATTCAATTATTATTCAAGGTGATTATCGCGATAAAATAATGAAAATTCTTCAAGAAAAAGGCTTCAAAGTCAAACGTGTTGGAGGTTAATAAATGTTTTTTTAACAACTTTAAACCTTAAACTATTAAAAAATCAATGATACAATCCTCAGAATTAATACTCAATCCAAACGGAAGCGTTTATCACTTAAATTTATTACCTGAAAATATTGCTCACGATATTATTTGTGTTGGCGATCAAAATCGGGTAGAAAAAATCACGCAATTTTTTGATTCTATTGAATTTTCGCAACAAAAACGTGAATTCAAAACCCAAACCGGAATGTATAAAGGTAAACGAATTACCGTTTTATCAACCGGAATTGGGCCTGATAACATTGATATTGTCATGAACGAATTGGATGCATTAGTCAATATTGATTTGAAAACGCGCCAACCAAAAACCGAACTTACTTCTTTAAATATTATTAGAATAGGAACCTCAGGTTCATTGCAACCCGATATTCCTTGTGATAGTTTTGTGATGTCAAAAATGGGTTTGGGATTGGACAATATGCTCCGCTCCTATTTAATCGATACTATTTCAAACCCTGCTATCGAAAATGCTTTCATTTCGCATACCAATTGGGATTTACGAAAAGGAAGACCTTATGTAATTTCTGGCTCCGAAAAACTTGAAAAAAGATTAGAAAGCTATAAAATTCATAAAGGAATTACAGCTACGGCTGGTGGATTTTATGGTCCGCAAGGGCGCGTTTTACGTTTGGATATTCAAGATAAAACTTTGAATTCAAAAATGGACAATTTCAATTTTGAAGGAAATAAAATAACAAATTTTGAAATGGAAACTTCCGCCATTTACGGACTTGGAAAACTTTTAGGACATGAATGTTTGTCCTTAAATGCGATTATTGCCAATCGCGCTTTGGGCACTTTCAGCGAAGACCCATACAAAGCCGTTGATGAATTGATAGCTTATACTTTAGATAAATTGATTGGATAATAGAATATGAAATTTAGATTTGCCAGACATACGAATGATTTAGAAAAAATAAAGTTCTTTTATATAGATATATTAGGATTTAAATTAATTGGGGCATTTGAAAATCATAATGGATATGATGGCGTTTTTATTGGAAAACCAAATGAAAATTGGCATTTAGAGTTTACAAAATCCAAAGAAATTATTACTTTTAATTTTGGTGATGAAGATCTTTTAGTTTTTTATCCGATTAGTAAATTAGAATTTGATCAAATCCAAGATAATTTAAAAGCGCATAAAATTAATTTCATTGAAGCTAAAAATCCGTATTGGAATGAAAATGGTATAATGATTTTAGACCCTGATGGCTTCCGAGTAGTGATGTCTCATTTGAAAATAATATGAAAGAAAAAAAGTAGGGATGAAAT
>CAIMBK010000087.1 GCA_903839195.1 uncultured Bacteroidota bacterium
AAATCTAATTTTTCTTTTTGAAGATTTTGCGGCTGCCGATTTTTTTCTATTAACATTTTATTAACCGATTCTGAAGTCACAAAAAGGTTCTCATCTCCAAGAAAAACAACCTCGGTTTTAGTCAATTTTCGCTCTAAATTTCGCTCCATTGAGAACGCATAAACAAAAATCATTGCCCCAAGAAGCAAAACTAATCTGATCGAATTCCAATTAAAAATTTTCATTTAATGCCTTTTTTATTGTTGGAACTAATTCGCCTATATCTCCTGCTCCAATAGTCACAATTATTTTGGCATCACTTTGCAAAATAGTTGGAATTAAAGCTTCTTTTGTAACTAATTTTTTATCTAAAATTGTCATTTTATCCAATAACCATTTCGAGGTAATTCCTGGAATTGGCAATTCACGTGCGGGATAAATATCTAACAAAATCACTTCGTCAAAAGCCGATAAACTTTTAGCAAAATCATCTCCAAAATCTCGAGTTCTACTGAACAAATGAGGCTGAAAAATAGCCAGCACTTTTTGATTCGGATATAATTCTGAAACGGCTTGATGCACCGCATTTATTTCGGTTGGATGGTGCGCATAATCATCAATATAAACGAGATTTTTTTCTTTTATTTGATACGAAAAACGCCTTTTAATTCCTTTGAACGATTTCAGAGCTTTTGCAATAGCATCATTTGATGTGCCAAAAGTTTTTGCCATTGCCAACGCCATTAATGCATTGGTTAAATTGTGTTTTCCGGGCAATCCAAATTCTAAATTAGAAATAATTTCCTTTGGCGTTTGCACATCAAAAAGATAATTTCCATTTTCAATTCTGATGTTGAATGCTTTATAATTTGCTTCTTCATTTACGGCAACCGTAACGCCTTCTAAAGGTAAGTTTTTCGTAACAAAAAGTTGGCTTTTGTCGGACACTTTATCAGCAAATTCTTCAAACGAATCTTCTATGGCTTTTTTATCGCCATAAATATCCAGATGATCCGCATCCATTGAAGTAATACAAGCAATATCAGGATGTAAATGCAAGAACGACCGATCAAATTCATCGGCTTCAACAACCGTTATTGTTTTTCCGTTTCCTATTAAATTGGAATTATAGTTCTCGACAATTCCGCCAATAAAAGAAGTGACATCGGAGCCACTTTCATACAAAATATGGCCCAAAATACTGGAAGTCGTTGTTTTTCCGTGTGTTCCTGCAACGGCGAAACAAAACGTGTTTTTTGTAATAATTCCTAAAACTTCGGCACGTTTTTTTATTTGATAATTTCGTTCCAACAAATAATTCCATTCCGAGTGCGAAACAGGAACCGCTGGCGTAACGATTACCAACGTATTTTCTGTATAAAATTCCGTCGGAATAGATTCAATTGCATCTTCAAAATGAATGGCAATTCCCAAGGTTTCCAACTCGTCTGTGAGTTCGGTTTGGGTTTTGTCATAGCCCGCCACATTTTTCCCGATAGACTTGAAATAACGCGCCAAAGCACTCATTCCAATTCCGCCGATTCCAATGAAATACACGTTATGTATTTGGGCTAAATTCATTTTATTAATTTTTCAATTTCGTTTACAATATCTTTTGTAGCGTTAACTTTGGCTAATTTTTTTATGCTTTCGGACAATTGTTTTTGCAAATTTTCGTCGGCTATTAGATTGCTAAAAACCATTTCAAATTTTTCGTCCAATTCTTTTTCTTTTAATAATAGCGCCCCTTTTTGATCAACAATTGCTTGGGCATTTTTGGTTTGATGGTCTTCGGCAACATTTGGCGACGGAATGAAAACAACTGGTTTCCCGACGATGCACAACTCGGAAACCGACGATGCACCTGCGCGCGAAATCACAAAATCGGCGGCGGCATAAACTAAATCCATTCTTTCGATAAAGGCAAAAACCTGAATATTAGTTGTTGGTTGTTGGTTGTTGGTTGTATTATATTTTTTATACTCATTCAAATATAACTTTCCGCATTGCCAAATAATTTGGATATTTTGGTCAAGCAAAAAATATAATTCCTTTTCAATTAATTGATTTAACCGTCTAGCTCCTAGGCTTCCGCCAAGAATTAAAAGTGTTTTTTTGGAAGCATCCAAATTAAAATGTCGAATCGCTTCGCCACGTTTGTTTTCAATGTCAATTAAATCCTGACGCACTGGATTTCCGGTTAGAATCATTTTGTGTTTTGGAAAAAACCGTTCTAAATTTTCATAAGCCACACAAATTTTATTGGCTTTTTTGCTTAACAATTTATTGGTTATTCCTGGATATGAATTTTGTTCTTGAATCACAGTTGGAATTCCGAAAGTGTTTGCGGCTTGTAATAATGGTCCGCTTGCAAATCCGCCCGTTCCAATAACCACATTGGGTTTGAACTTATAAATTATGGCAAACGATTTTAATAAACTAGAAACTAATTTTATAGGAAATAATAGGTTTTGAAAAGTCAATTTTCGTTGCAAACCCGCAATCCATAATCCTTTTATTGGATATCCGGCTTGAGGCACTTTTTGCATTTCCATTTTATCATTGGCGCCTACAAATAATATTTCTGCATCTGGAAAACGGTTTTTTAATTCATTAGCAATAGCGATTGCCGGGTAGATATGTCCACCGGTTCCGCCTCCGCTTATTATGAATTTAAAGTTTTTCATTTGCTTATTTATTGGTTACCGCATCCATCGGATTTTTTGTTGTATCAATTATGGAAAAATCATCCTCAACGGCGTCTTCTTTGGCAATTTGTTCATCGATTAATTTTTGAAGAATGGCTTCACGGCGATCACTTTCTTTGGCTTCTTCGGCAATTTCTTCTTCTTTTTTGGTGACTGCGATGATGATTCCTAATGAAATACAAGTCATCCAGATGGAACTTCCTCCGCTACTTATTAACGGCAAAGTTTGTCCCGTTACGGGCAACAGTTCAACCGCAACCGCCATATTAATCATTGCCTGAAAAACCATTGGAAAACCCAATCCGACGACGAGTAATTTTCCGAAAAGCGTATTGGCTTTATGTGCGGCGATAATGAATCGGAAAAGCAAAAGCAAGTAAATTGTCATGACGCCCAATCCACCAATTAAACCATATTCTTCAACAATTATGGCGTAAATAAAATCGGATGACGATTGGGGTAAAAAGTTTTTCTGGACGCTTTTTCCCGGGCCTAATCCATAAATTCCGCCTGATGCAATTGCGATTTTAGCTTTTTCTATTTGATAATCATCTTCATCGGGTTTGTCGGAAGTAAAGTTTTCGATTCTGCTGGACCAAGTTCCTACCCTACTGAAGAAATGCGACTCGGGAAATACTTTGGATAGCATTATAAAAAACACCAAGAAAACGATTCCGGAACCAATTATAAATCCGATATATCGTAAAGGATATTTGCCCACAAAAGTCAGCATTAAAACCATAGCAAAAATTAATGCTGTTGTAGAGAAATTGGCTGGAAGTATTAATCCTAACGTAATAAAAACGGGTAACCAAAGATCAAACAATGAGGATTGAAACGTTGGCGGTGTTTCGGTTTTTCTTGATAAATAGCGCGCTACAAATATCATTAAAACCACTGCCGCTAATGTGGAGGTTTGAAATGTAATTCCAATAAATGGCACTTTCATCCACCGACTCGCATTGGCCCCAGCGATGACGGTTCCTTTTACCAAAGTATAAGCCAAAAGCGCCCAAACAATGGGCAAAGCCAATTTTGAAATATTTCTAAAATAATGATACGGCACTTTATGAACCGCATAAATGATAATGAAACCCATAAAAATATGCGCCAAATGGGTCAACAAAAAACTAATCGTATTACCGTCGCCTTGATTCAAATAGGCCAAATTACTGCTCGCACTAAAAACAGGCATAAACGAAAACAGCGCTAATAAAGCCACGAATGACCAGATTACTTTGTCTCCTTTTAAATTGTTTATTAGTTCTTTCATGTGGAATTTTATAAATTTTGAACCGCTTGTTTAAATTGGCGTCCTCTATCTTCGTAATCATCAAAAAGGTCAAAACTGGCACAAGCTGGGGAAAGCAAAACTGCATCTCCTTTTTCGGCCATTCGTTGCGCCATTCTAACAGCATCGTTCATTGAAGTAACTTCTATCATCACATCCACGACGTTTCCGAAGGCTTCGATAATTTTTTTATTTTCAACTCCAAGACAAATAATTGCCTTGACTTTTTCGTGTACCAATGACATTAATTCGGTATAATCGTTTCCTTTATCAACGCCACCTACAATCCAAATTGTTGGCGAATTCATACTGTCAAGCGCATAAAAAGTAGCGTTTACATTGGTTGCTTTTGAATCGTTGATGTATTGCACATTTTGGATTTTCAATACTTTTTCCAATCGATGTTCCACACCCTGAAAATTGGCCAAACTTTCTCGAATGGTTGCTTTTCTGATATTCAATAACTTGGCAACGGTTGTTGCTGCCATAGCGTTTTTGATGTTGTGCTTTCCTTCTAATGCAATGTATTGTGTTTCCATTACAAATTCTTCCTCGTTGATTGCTACTTCCATAATGTTGTTGTTTAAAAATGCGCCCTTTTTAAAAGTTTTTTCTAATGAAAAAGGAATTAATTGTGCTTTTGTTTTGTTTGTCTTCAACCATTCTGAGATTGCTTCATCATCTGCGTCATAGATGAGAAAATCTTCCTCAATTTGATTCATTGTTATTCTAAATTTAGAAGCGATATAATTCTCATATTTATACTCATATCGGTCTAAATGATCGGGACTAATATTCGTAATAATCGCTAAATCTGGTCGGTATTTCACGATACCATCCAACTGAAAACTGCTTAATTCTAATACGTAATAATCAAAATTATCTTCGGCTACTTGTCGGGCAAAACTCTTTCCAATATTGCCTCCTAAACCGACATTCAATCCCGCCGATTTTAACAAATGATACACCAACATTGTTGTTGTTGTTTTTCCATTGCTACCAGTTATTCCAATTGTTTTTGCTTCTGTAAACTGGGCCGCAAATTCAATTTCGGAAATCACCGGAATTTTCTTCTCGACTAATTTTTTAACAATCGGCGCTTTTTCTGGAATTCCAGGGCTTTTCATTACTAAATCCGCATTGAGAATTTTGTTTTCAGTATGGGTTTCATTTTCCCATTCTATTGCATAATGATTAAGAACTTCTTTATAATTGTCTTTTATTTTCCCGAAATCGGATACAAAAACGTCGTATCCCATTTTTTTTCCAAGTATTGCCGTTCCAACACCGCTTTCGCCACCACCAAGGATTACTAACCGCATTATCTTAATTTCAAAGTCACAATGGAAAGTATGGCCAATAAAATTCCTACAATCCAAAAACGGGTTACAATCTTACTTTCGTGATAACCTTTTTTCTGATAATGATGATGCAGAGGCGACATTAAAAATATTCTTCGGCCTTCGCCAAAACGTTTTTTGGTGAATTTAAAATAGCCGACTTGCATGACTACCGATAGATTTTCGGCAAGGAAAATTCCGCAAACCAATGGAATCAATAATTCTTTTCGAACCGAAATTGCCAAAACAGCAATAATTCCACCGATGGTTAAACTTCCGGTATCGCCCATAAAAACCGAGGCGGGATAAGAATTGTACCAAAGAAATCCGACTAATGCGCCCACAAAAGCAGCTATAAAAACGGTCATTTCTCCCGAATTGGGGATGTACATTATATTTAAGTAATTGGAAAAAATAATATTCCCAGAAACAAACGTGAAAATTCCGAGAGCTAGAACAGAAACAGCCGATGTTCCTGCGGCAAGTCCGTCAATTCCATCGGTTAGATTCGCGCCATTGGAAACTGCGGTGATGATAAAAATTACAATCGGAATAAAAATCAACCATGCCCATTTTTGATACCCATCGCCCATCCAAGATAATAATTCGGCGTAATCAAACTCGTTGTTTTTGAAAAACGGAATAGTTGTAGCCGTTGATTTTTCTTCAATTGGTGTGTTACTTATAGAAGAAGTACTGGTTGTAGCTTGTTCGTTTCGCAAATCGGTTCTAATGGTGACTCCTGGATGAACATATAAAACAGATCCAACAATTAATCCTAAACCCACTTGTCCGATCACTTTGAAAACGCCTTTTAATCCCGCTTTGTCTTTTTTGAAAATTTTAATGTAATCGTCAATAAAGCCAATTGTTCCCATCCAAAGCGTGGTAACGATTAATAAAATGATGTAAATATTGTTCAGTTTTGTAAACAATAAAACAGGAATTAAAGTCGCGATTATGATGATTAATCCTCCCATTGTTGGGGTTCCTGCTTTCTGCGTTTGACCTTCAAGTCCAAGTTCACGAACGGTTTCGCCCACTTGTTGGTTTCTCAAAAAAGAAATGATTTTCTTTCCGAAAATAGTCGAAATCAACAACGACAATATCAATGCCAATGCCGATCTAAAAGTGATGTATTGAAACACTCCCGTTCCCGAAATGTGTAATGTTTTGTTTAAATATTCAAATAAATAATACAGCATATTTCTCTATTTTTGAAGTTGGTCTAAAATTTCTTTTACTATTTTCATATCATCAAAATCATGGCGAATTCCTTGAATTTCCTGATACGATTCGTGTCCTTTGCCTGCAATTAAAATAATGTCATTTGGATTTGCCAATTGGCAGGCTGCTTTAATAGCTTGTTTTCTGTCAATAATTGAAACCGTTTTTTTATAGTTTTGCGGCGCAACACCCGTTTCCATTTCGGCTATAATTGTTTCCGGATTTTCACTTCTCGGATTATCGGATGTGAGTAATACTTTGTCGCTTAAATCTGTTGCGATGTCGGCCATTATTGGGCGTTTTGTTTTGTCTCTGTCGCCACCACAACCAACAACGGTAATTAATTGCTCGTTTTTGGTGCGAATATCATTGATGGTTTTCAATACATTTTCTAAGGCATCTGGCGTGTGCGCATAATCCACAATTGCGGTAATATTTTTATCCGAAACGATATATTGAAATCGTCCTGAAACACTTTCTAATTCCGATAATAATCGTAAAACTTCAATGGATTCTAATCCCAATTCTATTGCGGCGCCATAAATTGCCAATAAATTATACGCATTAAAAGTGCCTATTAATCGCACCCAAACTTCTTGGTCATTTATTTTCAAAAGCAATCCTGACAATTGATTTTCAAGTATTTGCGCTTTATAATCAGAAAAAGATTTTAAGGAATAGGTTCTTTTTTTGGCTTGCGTATTTTGCAACATTACGTCACCATTTTTGTCATCTTTGTTTACCAATGCAAAAGCGGTTTTTGGCAAATGGTCGAAAAATGATTTTTTAACATCTCGATATTCCGCAAATGTTTCGTGATAATCCAAATGATCGTGCGAAAGATTGGTGAAAATTCCACCTTCAAAATAAAGCGCATCGGTTCTTTTTTGATGAATTCCGTGGGAACTCACTTCCATAAAACAGTAATCAACACCCGCCGCAACCATTTCATTTAAGAAAAAATTGATAGTAATAGAATCCGGGGTCGTATGTGTGGCTTTATATTCTTTGTCGTCAACAAGAATTTTTACGGTAGAAAGCAACCCAACTTTGAATCCTGCTTTTTTAAATAATTGATACAACAAAGAAGCAATGGTCGTTTTTCCGTTGGTGCCCGTTATTCCAATTAATTTTAAATTTTTCGATGGATTGTCAAAATAATTGGCCGCCATAAAAGCCATCGCTTTATTGGTGTCTTTTACTTGAACATACGTAATTCCGACTTCAATTGCATCTGGAAATGTGTCGCAAATGATTGCAATTGCGCCATTCTTAATTGCTTTTTCTATAAACTCGTGACCGTCCGAAACAGCGCCTCGAATGGCTATAAAAACATCATTATTGGCTATTTTTCGAGAATCGAAATCCATTTTTTCAATAGCAATTTCTGTCGAACCTTTTACGGCTTCGATGGCTACTTTATATAATATGTCTTTTAACGTAATCACGATAATTCTAAGATAATAATGGATTTATTATTGATTGTTTCACCTGGATTAATGGATTGTTTTTTGACTTTTCCAACGCCAATGACTTTTACTTTTAGTTTTAAATTTTCAAGTAACGCTACGGCATCCATTCCTGACATTCCTTTTACGTTGGGAACGCTATTTGGTTTTAGTTGCGATTGGGTATAATAATCCGCATAGTTTTTTTCTTGCTCTGGATTTTTCTTATTTAGATTTTTAATCTCATTGGTAGAAGGCGCATCGGTATAAATTTTTTGCGCAATTCTTTTAAAAACAGGGCCTGCAACATCGGCGCCATAGTAATTGTTATTAGAAGCATCTGGTTTATGAACCACCACTATGCAAGAATATTTTGGATTATCGGCAGGAAAATAACCTACAAACGAAGAAATATAATATTTGTCGGCCCCGCCATTGGTGGCATAATTGGCTTGTGCGGTTCCTGTTTTTCCGGCCATAGAAAAATCTTTAGAAAATAATTTGGAAGCCGTTCCTCTTTTGACAACATTTTCCAAAACAGCTCTTAATTTTAAAAGCGTTTCATTGGAACATATTTTCGGATTCATGACAATTTTATCAAATTTTTTCACCGTTCGATTCCATTCTTTTATTTCCGAAACAAATTGTGGTTTTACCATTTCGCCATTATTGGCCACAGAATTATAATAAGTCAATGTTTGCAATGGCGTAATCGAAACTTCATATCCAAAAGCCATTGAAGGCAAAGACATATTTGACCAATGTTTATCCGAAGGTTGCGGAACTCTTGGAATTCCTTCTCCTTGAAAGGGTAATCCTAATTTTTTATTTAAACCATAAGCATTCAAATGATTGACAAACTGAGTTGGATTGTTTTTATAATTAGAATAAACCGCCTGAACCATAACGGTATTTGACGATTTTTCAAAACCCTTGGCTAACGAAATGGAGCCATATCCGCCGTCGTGCGAATCTTTTACTTTTCTTCCTGCAACAATAATTAATCCCCCATTTGTATTATAAACCGTACTTGTATCAACTTTTTTGTCTTCAAGAAGCGCCATCATATCAACTAATTTGTAGGTAGAACCTGGCTCATGCGATTCGGCAATAGCATAATTGGTGGTTTCACTATAGGTTCCGTCTTCCCCTTTTCCAAGGTTTGAAATCGCTTTGATGTAACCAGTTTTGGTTTCCATCACCACCACACAACCATGGTCGGCGGTGTATTTTGTCAATTGTTCCAATAACGCATGATGAGCAATATCTTGAACATAAACATCAATGGTTGAAATAACGTCGAATCCATCCTGTGGTTCAACTTCATTAATATCACGAAGGGGTTTCCATTGTCCTTTTGCGATTTTTTGTTTAATGATTTTTCCGTCTTTTCCGTTTAAATATTTTCGGAAAGCCCATTCAATTCCTTTTCCATCCGGTTTTCCAGCGGGTGTAATTCGTTCGTAACCAATAGTTCTTTTGGCAATATCTCCAATTGGATGTCTTCGAACCGTTTTTTGATCCACGATAATAGCTCCTGGTTTTAACAACGGGAAACTTTTTACCCGAACATAATTGGTGTAATCAATATCACGAGCAATTAAGAAATAGCGGTTTTGATTGGCGCGGGCTTTTCGCAATTCCGTTTGAAAAAAGGCGCTAGGTTTTCCAAATTGAAGGGAAAGCGAATCGGATAAAGCTTTAACATTTTTTTGAAAATCGGCAGCTTTTGGCGCTACGGCATCAAATCGGATGTTGTAATTCGGAATGGATGTTGCCAACAAACTTCCGTCAGAAGAATAAATATTTCCTTTATTGGAAGGGATAACAAACGTTTTTACGCTTCGTTCTTTGGCTAATTTTCTATAAAAATTTCCTTGTACCCACTGAATATTAGTGAGTTTTACAGTAATTGCGATTGCCATAATGAAAATGGCAAATGCAACCAGGTAAATTCGGTAAGAAATATTTTTATCGTCTATTGCCATAATTTATTTATAAACCCTTTTTCTTCTACTTTTTTTACTTTTATTTTTACTGGCGGAACCGATGATGGAACTACGCCTCGAACCGCCATTTGTTCGGTTACGGTGGATTCCATTTTTAATTTCATCAATTCAGAGCGTTTGTCTACAAATTCGGAGCGCAATTCTTTTACTTCATTGGTAAGCTCAATTATTTTGAAAACTTTTTGATCGAAACGATTGTTATTTGCAATCATAAAAATGGCGAGTAGGATTAGAAAAACGATGAAACGCCAGTTTTTGGTGGCATTGGCTTCTTCGTTAATCAGAAATCGGGCTTTTAATATGCTATAAACTCCATTTTTCATTGTCTAAATTTTTTCTGCAATTCGCAACTTGGCGCTTCTGGCTCGGTTATTCACGCGAATTTCATTAGCATCAGGAACAATTAATTTTCCAACGGTTTTGAATGGAACGGAAAAATTTCCGAAGAAATCGCGTTCGGGTTCACCTTCAAACATGCCGTTTTTCATAAATCGTTTCGCCAATCGATCTTCCAAAGAATGGTAGGAAATTACCGAAAGTCTGCCTCCAGAATTTAATATTTCTAACGATTGAATCAAAAACTCTTTCAAAACATCCATTTCTTGATTCACTTCAATTCGAATGGCTTGATACATTTGAGCCAAAATTTTATGGCTTTTATGTGCGGGTAAAAATCGACTTAAAACCGTTTTTAATTGCTCGGTATTTTTAATCGGTTGTAGTTCCCTAGCTTCCAATATCACCCTTGCAATTGCCGGTGCGTTTTTCAATTCGCCATAATCCAAAAAAACCCTTTTAAGGTTGGCTTCATCATATTCATTGACCACTCGATAAGCGTTCAAATCATTTTTTTGACTCATTCGCATGTCCAATTCGGCATCAAAACGTGTAGAAAATCCTCTTTCTGCAACGTCAAATTGATGTGACGAAACACCTAAATCGGCTAGAATTCCATCAACATTTTTTATATTATAAAATCGTAAAAACCGTTTTATAAATCGAAAGTTTTCATTTATCAAAACAAATCGATCGTCCTTAATTGTGTTTTCTAATGCGTCTTCATCTTGATCAAAAGCAAACAATTTTCCATCTGGCCCAAGTCGGCTCAATATTTCTTTGGAATGTCCGCCACCACCGAAAGTCACATCTACATAAATTCCGTCTGGCTTAATGTTTAATCCATCAACAGAATCTTTTAATAATACAGGATTATGATATTCCATGGTCATCATCATTTAAATTTCCCATTACTTGTTCGGCTAAATCGGCAAAATCAACTTCGGATTCAGAAATGGATTTTTCATACAATTCTTTGTCCCAGATTTCAACAATATTCACGGCGGATGATAACACCAAATCTTTCGATATGGAAGCGAAGGAAACCAAATCTTTTGGAACCAATATTCTTCCTAAATTATCCATCTCAATCACTTTTACGCCTGCTGTAAATCGTCTGATGAAGTCGTTATTTTTTTTCACAAACCGATTGAGTTTGTTGATTTTTTGCATCATTAGATTCCATTCTGACATAGGATATAATTCGAGACAAGGCTGAAAGACAGAACGTTTCAAGACGAAACCGTCTTGAAGAGCAGCGGTCAATTGCTTTTTCAAAGGCGCAGGCAAAAGTAGCCGTCCTTTAGCATCAACTTTACACTCGTATGTTCCAATTATTGTATTCAAGTAATCTTTGTTTTAAATGATAATGACAAAAATATAAAAAATATTACCACATTTTACCACAATATACCACTTTGTTAATAAGTTTTACCACTTTTTAATAAATTCGAACGAACAATCGTATTTTTCATTGCAAAACACTAGTTCACAAATTGTTAAGAAACCCAGATTTTGGGATGATTTTTTTCAAAACAATAGCTTAATGAAAAAATAACTTAAATTTTATAAAGGATTTTAGAAGACTGCCAACTTAAAATATTTTCAATTTGAAGGCTTTTTTTTACAAAAAAATGGAATATAAAAAAGGTCGAAATAGATATTTGGCTTTAAAATCATATATTTGTCTGAATTTGAAATGCGAATTGCAAAATGGAACACCAATTAATAAAAGAAGGAAGATATACCTATTTTGAAGCCGGAGAAGGAACCCCAATAATTATCCTACACGGACTAATGGGCGGACTTAGCAATTTTGACGGCGTGGCAAACTATTTCCCAGGAAAAGGATACAAAGTGGTGATTCCAGAATTGCCTATTTATACCCAAAATATCCTCAAAACAAACGTAAAAGCTTTTTCAAAATACGTAAAAGATTTCATCACCTTTAAAGGATTTGACCGCGTGATTCTTCTGGGTAATTCCCTTGGCGGACATATCGCTTTGTACCATACTAAAATGTATCCCGAAAAAATGTTGGGATTGATAATCACCGGGAGTTCAGGACTTTATGAAAGCGCAATGGGCGATAGTTATCCAAGACGCGGTGATTATGATTATATCAAACAAAAAGCAGAAGCCGTTTTTTATGATCCAAAAATAGCCACAAAGGAAATAGTTGACGAAGTTTTTTCTATGGCAAATGACCGTATCAAATTAATCAAAACATTGACCATTGCAAAAAGCGCCATCCGACATAATATGGCCAAAGATTTGCCTAAAATGCACGTTCCAACTTGTATCATTTGGGGTAAAAACGACCATGTAACGCCTCCAGAAGTAGCCGAAGAATTTCATAAATTATTACCGCATTCCACTTTATATTGGATTGATAAATGCGGGCATGCCGCCATGATGGAACATCCTGATGAGTTCAATGTTCATATGGAAGAATGGTTGAAAAAGAACGAATTATAGCAGCAAACTTGCTGAAATTATAAGATATTTATGAAAATTAATACTGCCGAATTTATAATCAGCAATTCAGAAGTGGATAAATGCCCGAAAGATTTCTTGCCGGAATATGCCTTTATTGGGCGTTCCAATGTGGGAAAATCGTCATTAATCAACATGTTGACAAATCATAAAAGCTTGGCAAAAACGTCTGGAAGACCAGGGAAAACACAATTAATCAATCATTTCTTAATCAACAATAATTGGTTTTTGGTCGATTTGCCAGGATATGGATTTGCGAAAGTTTCCAAGAAAACAAAGTCGGTTTTTCAGCAATTTATCACCGATTATTTTGAAAGAAGAGAACAACTTGTTTGTGCTTTTGTTTTGATTGATATTCGCCATGAAGCACAAAATATTGACATCGAATTCATGTCCTATATGGGCGAAAGTGAAATTCCGTTTTGCATCATTTTTACCAAAGCCGACAAAATTAGCAAAGTAAAAATTGATTCGCACGTGGCGGCTTATAAAAAACAAATGTTTGCAAATAATTGGGCTGAAATGCCAAACTATTTCGTAACCTCATCCTCTGAAGGAACTGGAAAAGAAGCACTTCTTACTTATATTGACGAAGTAAATCAGGAAGTTTTTAAGAACCAAAATGAGTTTTAAAACTGCTTTATTATCGTTTTAATTCCAATTTTTCAGCAAAATAATCGCTAAAATCGCGCATCGTATCGGTCATTTTTTCATCACCCGTGGCGCGTTGAAAAGTATCACACATCGCTACAAGCGTTTGGTGGAAAAAGATTTTCATCTCATCGACAGGCATTTCTTTGGTCCAAAGATCAATGCGCATCGATTGTTTTTCTTTGCTGTCCCAAACCGAAAGCATAATGGCTTTTGCCTCTTCATTAACAATTCCACCATCTTCTGCCGACCAAGATAATTTCTCTGGAATTTTGTTATCGTCTAATTCGATTTTAAATTTAATTTCTGAAATAGTTGTATTTGCCATTATTTTTTAGGTTTGTATTTTGATTTTTGAAAAAGTTCATTGGCCTCGATTTTCAATAATTGAGGAATAGAAACAGGATTGTTTTCCATAAATGAGCGAACAATTTGCCAGCCAATCCATGCACCCACGCGTCCTGGAGATTGGTTGTCAATTTCTAAATAAAACTTAGAAAACGGCGCTAAATTTATGAATCGATTGGGTAATTTGGTATCGGAATCGTACAAAAGTTTTCCTTCGATGAAATAGCTCCACATATAGCCTTCATTTTCCTTACACCATTTTATTTGTTCTGGTTTATAGCCAATTTTTTCTTCGTCCGAAGCTTCTGGAAGTAAAATGTCTTTTAAATACAATTCTTTTCCCGCATAAATCATTTGCGATAAAAGCGTTTTATCCGTTGGAGGCTTAATTTTATGAGCTGCAAAACTTGCAACAACGTCGGGAAGAATTTGAGATGGTTCAAAATTTTGTTTTAAATAGTCTGGAAATTCATAAAAACGATGGTTTTTTCCGAGGTATAAATCCAATGAAATCAGCACCAAAGTATCCGTGTAAATGACTTTGTTTTGATAATCCATTTCGGAAATTAGGGTAACCACTTTTGGAGTTTTGGTTCCGGGAAAATAAAATTTTATATGTTGAAATAGCGCTTCCAAATCGGCATTAGTTTTATCGAAATTGCTGTATTTTTTTTGCACTTCGGAATACAATTCTCTATAAAGTGGATTCGTCATTTTGTTTGTCCAAACCGAATCGGGGGTTTGAATTGGAAAAAAATACGGATATTTACTTTTTATTTTACCAAGTTGGGAAATGGGTGTTTCATAGAAAATTTTGTCAAAACGTTCCACTTTTATTGAAACCGGAATGTTTTCCACTTCTTTTTCGATTTGACTTTTTATGTCGCACGAAAAAATAAGGAATACGATTGTCGATAAAAGAAGGATTTTTTTCATTTTATACAAATTATAGCCCTGATTGCAGTAGAAATCCTTTTTTTTTAGAATGAAAAAAAAGATTGAAACGGAAAGCAGGAAATAGCTCCAAATAATTATTATTTTTGCAAATATACATCGCTGATTTTTAAATTAATAAAAACTATGCCTAAAAAAAGTACAATTCAGGTCGAAAAAGTTAATACGCACATTGTCAATTGGTTAAAGAATTACACTGTGGCAACAAAATCCAATGGATTTGTGGTTGGAATTTCTGGCGGAGTGGATTCTGCTGTAACTTCAACGCTTTGTGCGCAAACTGGACTTCCAACTTTGTGTGTTGAAATGCCGATTTATCAAGCTGAAAATCAAGTAAATCGCGGGCGAGAACACATTGAACAACTTATAAACAGATTTTCGAATGTGGCGTCGGTGGAAGCGAATTTGACTTCGGTTTTTGAAACTTTTCAAGAAGTGGTTCCAAGTAGCGAAAATGAGGAAAAACTACATTTAACACTTGCAAATACACGAGCGCGATTGCGAATGACAACGCTGTATTATTTTGCTGGAATTCATGGCTATTTGGTTGCTGGAACTGGCAATAAAGTGGAAGATTTCGGGGTTGGTTTTTATACCAAATATGGTGATGGCGGTGTCGATTTGAGTCCAATTGCTGATTTGATGAAATCGGATGTTTTTGCTTTGGGCGCTTATTTGAAAGTTCCTGAAACTATTTTAAATGCCGCTCCAACGGATGGTCTTTTTGGCGATTCTCGAACCGATGAAGAGCAACTTGGCGCAAGTTATGACGAATTGGAATGGGCGATGAACGCATTGGATAGCGGCAAAAAAACGAACGATTTTTCTGACCGACAAAAAGAGGTTTTTGAAATTTTTATCCGATTAAACACTCAAAACAAACATAAAATGGATGCAATTCCGGTTTGTTTTATTCCTGAAGAAATTAAATAAAAATTGTTTAATAGCGAGACATCACTCTTCCTAATTTATTAGAAAAAGAATTTATCAATTTGTAATAATCCATTGCCATGGAAAGCGGTTCAGAATTATCTGAATCGGCTTCGGAAGAAATGGTTCCTTTTATTTCTTCAATCAATCGATCAACCAAATACCATCGCAAGGTTAGGATGGTTTCGGAAACATATTGGCTTATATTTTGGTCTTTTTGTTTGACAAAAATATTCTGACCTTCCCAATCGTGAAGCGTTAATTTTTCGTCTTCCATCAAAATATCGGTTACTTCTTGAGCGAATTCGGGCGGCAATTGCATTAAATACTGTTCGATACCAAATTGTTCGTTTTGATGAAAATATTCGATCAAATTAACATAAATAGCTCTAAAAAACGGATTAGCAAGTTCGACTTCATCCTCTTGCAAACTCAAATAAACGCGTTGATAAACGAGATATTCTTTGTTTTCAATAATATCTTTTATTTCGCCTTCTTCATTGGTTTTCATTAAAACATCTTCAAATTCGACGGTTTTAAAACCATAAAGCAATAAAATTTCGATGATTTTTCGTTCCAACTGATTGAGAATGTCAATCTTTTCAACTTCAACAGAAATTTCGTTTTTAATGATTTCGAAAGACTTTTGATCTTGTTTGATCTTTTTACCCGTTTCGATAGCGTCTTTTTGAATCAATTGTGCTAGCGTACTAACTAAAACCTGCTCCGAAATATCCATAATTCGGGAACATTCCTGAATATAGATTTCACGTTGAATACGGTCTGGAATTTTAGAAATACTCGTCACCATGTCGCGAATCAATCCTGCTTTTTTTACGGGATCATTCTTGGCTTCGTCCATTAATAACGAGGCTTTGAACTGGATAAAATCTTTGGAATTGTTTTCTAAATACAAGACCAATTCTTCATACGGTGTTTTTCGAGCAAAACTATCGGGGTCTTCTCCATCTGGAAATGCGCAAACTTTTACGTTCATTCCTTCCTCCAGAATCAAATCGATTCCACGAATGGAAGCACGAAGTCCGGCCGCATCGCCATCAAAAAGTACGGTAATATTTTTGGTCAATCGGTTGATTAGTCGGATTTGGTCGGGTGTTAAAGCCGTTCCTGAAGAAGCCACCACGTTTTCAATTCCAACTTGATTGAACTGAATTACATCGGTATATCCTTCCACTAAAAAACAATTGTTTTGTTTGGCAATGGCTTGTTTTGCATGAAAAATTCCATACAAAACTTTACTTTTATGGTAAATATCACTTTCGGGAGAATTGAGATATTTGGCTGCTTTTTTGTCGTTGGATAAAATTCGGCCACCAAATCCTAAAATCCGCCCCGACATACTTTGGATTGGAAACATGACACGACCTCGAAAACGGTCGATTAGTTTTTCCTCTTTTACGATGGTAAAACCGGTGCTTTCCAAGAATTCCAATTTGTAACCTTTTCCCAAAGCGTCTTGTGAAAACGCATCCCAGGTTTCTGGGGAATATCCTAAAGAGAATTTTTTTATGGTTTCGTTTGTAAAACCTCGTTCTTTGAAATAGGAATAGCCAATGGCTTTTCCTTCGTCGGAATTTAATAAAGTGTCGTGGAAATATTTTTGAGCATATTCAGACACCAAATACATGCTTTCGCGGACGTCAGTATTGGCTTTTTCTTCATCGGTTTGAACCGTTTCTTCAATTTCGATATTGTATTTTTTGGCCAAATACCGAATGGCTTCTGGATAGGTAAAATGTTCGTGTTCCATTAAAAAAGCAACCGAATTCCCTCCTTTTCCAGAGCTAAAATCTTTCCAAATTTGTTTGACTGGCGAAACCATAAAGGAAGGCGAACGCTCGTCGGAGAACGGACTCAATCCTTTGAAATTACTTCCTGCGCGTTTTAGTTGAACAAAATCGCCAATAACCTCCTCAACGCGAGCAGTTTCGAAAACAGTATCTATGGTAGCTTTTGAAATCAATTGATTTAATTTGGGAAAGTTTCAAAGTTACAAAGTTTTATTTGATTTATTTTAAACCAACTTGTTCTTCTCGATTACTTTTTTCGGTCAATTACATAATTAACCATCAAAATTAGAGATTCTTTATAGATGGAGTTTGGAAAATTATCTAAAATAACCAAGGCTTCTTCTTGGAATTCGACCATTTTTTGTTCGGCGTAAGAAAGTCCGTTGTGGTCAATTACAAAAGCGATGACTTCTTTGACGCGTTTTTTGTCTTTGTTGTGGTTTTTGATTGAATTAATCAACCATGATTTTTCTTTGGCGCTACAATTGTTCAAAACGTGAATTAGGGGCAACGTCATTTTTTGTTCTTTGATATCAATTCCTGTTGGCTTTCCAATAGCATCGTCGGAATAATCAAACAAATCGTCTTTTATTTGAAATGCCATTCCGATGAGTTCGCCAAATTTTCTCATATTTTCCACTTGAACGGCATCGTCAACCACCGATTTTGCACCAAGCGCGCAACAGGAAGCAATTAATGTGGCTGTTTTTTTTCGAATAATTTCGTAGTAAATTGCTTCGGTAATGTCTAATCTTCGGGCTTTTTCAATTTGAAGCAATTCGCCTTCACTCATTTCTCGAACGGCAACGGAAATTATTTTCAATAAATCAAAATCACCATTATCTATAGAAAGTAATAATCCCTTGGATAATAAATAATCGCCAACCAAAACTGCAATTTTATTTTTCCAAAGGGCATTTATGGAGAAAAATCCGCGTCTTTGATTGCTATCATCTACCACATCATCGTGAACCAAAGTAGCGGTATGAATCAACTCGATTACAGAAGCGCCGCGATAAGTTCTTTCGTTTACATCGCCATCAGAAAGCATTTTGGCTGTTAAGAAAACAAACATTGGTCGCATTTGTTTGCCTTTTCTATTCACGACATAATAGGTGATTCGATTAAGAAGTGCGATTTTAGACAACATCGATTCATGAAACTTTTTTTCAAAAAGTTCCATTTCGACATGAATGGGTTCTTTTATTTGAGCGATTATATTCATAACTGACAACAAAGATAAGGCTTTGCTAGTATTAGAAGAAATATTTTTAATATTACGTTAAACTATTTATATTTGTTGGTGTCTAATTTAAACAAACGTTAAAACCAACACCTTATGAAATCAAATATTTTATTTTTAGGAATACTATTGTCTTTACTAACTATTAGTTGTACTAAGGACAGCGCAGACAATTCAAGCATTACTGCTGATGAAGCTACTGTTAATGCAAAGATTGATCTTGCTAATGATGATGTTTCGGATGTTGTCGAAACACAGTTTAATGCAACAATGGAAAATAACACAGCTGGGAAATCAAGCGAAGCGGCTACTATAGTTTACCCAATCATTACAAGAGTCCCTGAATTTGGAACACCAATTACAGCCGGAACTTTAGTTACCAAAACAATTGATTATGGCACTGCTGGTGTTACGTTGTTAAACGGAAATGTTCTAAGAGGAATTATACGAATTTCTTTTACTTATGAACCTTCGGCAGTATCCCATACTATCAACTACACTTTTGATAATTTCTATCATAATGCCATTAAATTTGACGGGAATAAAACCTTCACTAGAACAATGACAGCCGGGACAAATTCACACCCAATAGTAGTAATGAATATGGACATGACTGCAACATTTCCTGACGGAAGAGTTGTTCAAAGAACGGGAACTAGAACTAGGGAAATTACAGCTGGTTATGCTACTCCAAATGTATTAATGGATAACGTATATCAAGTTACAGGGAATTGGTCAACAACTTTTCCTAATTCAGCTATACAAACAAGCACTATTACTGCACCTTTAATTGTTAAAATGAGTTGTATGGCTGTTAACAAACCCTTATTAGTTCAGGGTGTTATTACAATTGTAAGAAACACACATACTGCTACTTTAGATTATGGTGATGGAAATTGTGATACTATTGCAACTTTCACTATTAACGGAGTTTCGTATACTATTATAATAGGGAACTAATTATCTGAATATTAAAAAGAAGCGTCTCAAGAAATTGAGGCGTTTTTTTATGCTTCTTTGTTTGCCAATTGACCGCAAGCGGCATCAATATCTTTCCCCCTACTTCGACGGACTTTTGCAACAATACCATTAGCATTTAATGCTTTTAGATACGCATTTACAGATTCTTCGGAGGCTTGCTGGAATTCGCCGTCGTCTATTGGATTGTATTCGATAAGATTGACTTTGCAAGGAACATATTTGCAGAATTTTACCAGCGCGTCAATAGATTCCTGATTGTCGTTAATTCCTTTCCAAACGACATATTCATAAGTGATTTTGCTTTTGGTTTTTCGGTACCAATATTCCAATGATTCGCGTAATTCGGCAAGTGGAAAATTAGCACTAAACGGCATTATTTTGGATCGAATTTCATCGATTGCGGAATGTAACGAAACGGCTAATTTGAATTTGACTTCATCATCGGCTAGTTTTTTTATCATTTTCGGAACGCCAGATGTAGATACCGTAATTCGTTTTGGCGACATTCCCAAACCTTCTTCGGATGTAATCATCGCGATGGATTTCAGAACATTATTATAATTCATCAAAGGCTCGCCCATTCCCATAAAAACAATATTCGACAACGGATGATTGTAATACAAACGGCTTTCTTTATCAATAGCAATAACTTGGTCGTAGATTTCGCCGGGTTCTAAATTTCGCATTCGCTTTAATCGGGCGGTCGCACAAAAATTGCAATCCAAACTACAACCCACTTGACTTGAAACACACGCTGTTGTTCTAGTATTTGTTGGAATCAAAACGCTTTCAACAACCAAACCATCATGCAAACGAACCGCATTTTTCACCGTTCCGTCAGCGCTGCGTTGCATTGTATCGACTTTTATGTGATTAATCACAAAATGGGTTTCCAACATCGATCGGGTTTCTTTTGAAACATTGGTCATGTCGTCAAAATGATGCGCTCCCTTACTCCACAACCATTCATAAACCTGATTGCCACGAAAAGATTGGTCGCCTTGAGAAACGAAAAAATCGCGTAGTTGTTCTTTTGATAATGACCGAATGTCTTTTTTCTCGATTTGCATGCTGCAAATTTAGTGTAATTTGTGGATTTCGTTAATTGTTAAATTGATAACTTTGGAAAAAATTAGAAAAATGCATTTCATCTCACAAGAATTAGAAGACTATATCGAAAAACATTCGCAAAATGAACCCGAATTATTGGCGCAATTAAACAAAGAAACCTATCAAAAAATTTTGTTGCCAAGAATGTTGAGCGGTCACTTTCAAGGGCGTGTTTTGAGTATGTTATCGAAATTGATTCGCCCAACAAATGTTTTAGAAATAGGCACTTATACGGGTTACGCTTCTTTATGTTTGTGTGAAGGACTTCAAGAAAATGGGCAACTTCATACCATTGATATTAAAGAAGAATTGGTTGATTTTCAACGAAAATATTTTGATAAATCGCCATGGGGAAATCAAATTTTTCAGCATTTGGGTGAAGCCATTTCGATTATTCCCAATTTAGACCTGAAATTTGACTTGGTTTTTATTGATGCCGACAAAGAAAACTATATCAATTATTTTGAAATGATTGTTCCAAAAATGAATAAAGGCGGCATTATTTTATCGGATAATGTTTTGTGGAGTGGAAAAGTTTTGGAACAGCTTCAAAAAAATGATTCAAGCACCGAAATCCTAATTAGATACAATGAATTACTTAAAAATGACCCTCGAGTAGAAACCGTTTTGTTGCCAATTCGGGATGGTTTGACGGTAAGTCGCGTGCTTTAGGAAGTTTTTAAAACGTATTTTACATAGATTTTATAACATACAAAACCATACGTTGCTCCAAAAATGTATCCGGTAATAATATCGGTTGGAAAATGCAATCCTAAGTAAATTCGGCTATAAGCAAAAATAATTGGAAACAGAAACAGCCAATAGGTATGATTATAATACCGCTTCAAAATCATAAATGCAAAAACAGTAGTTGCCATAGAATTGGTTGCATGACCTGAAAAAAAGCTGTATCGGCCCGGTTCGTGTTTCAAACTTCGGATAATTGCACTAAATTGAGAATCATAATAAGGTCGCAGTCGGAGAAAATGATTTTTAAAAAAACTCGACGTTTGATCACTAATTACAATTAAAAAAGCAATAAATAATAGAAAATAACCCAAGTTTTTCCATCCTAATTTTTTTTGAAATAAATAGAAAACAAAAATAAAAAAAGGAGTCCAATATTTTTGTTTAGTAATGATAAGCCAAATTCCATCAAAAGGCGCGGAACCTAGATTGTATAAAAAAACAAAGACGTTTTTGTCTAATTCAAGTATTTTTTCTAACATTATAAATTTCGTTTTATTGGTCCTTCTATATCGTCAATTTCCGATTTAATTTTATCAGAAGTTGCGATGGTTTCATTGAGAAGATTGTCTTTTGCTTTTGTGATTTCCGAAGAAATAGAACTCGTAATATCCGTTAATGATTTAGCGTCCAAGCCATTCGCATCCGCTCCTTTTTGGATTTCGCTTTTCAAATCGTTTGTTGCGTTTTTCAATTGCGCCATCATTTTTCCCATCGAACGGGCAATTTCAGGTATTTTATCCGAACCGAAAAGCATCAGTCCAATAAACATTATGAAAATTAATTCGCCGCCACCAATTCCAAACATAGTATTTATTTAAATGTGAAATAAAAACACAAAGTTAGTAAGATTTTGTTCGTCAACTTTATATTATTTTAAAAAACTAAAAAGTCGGCGAAATTTCATTTTGCATTGGCCATTAAACTTTTATAACTTGTGGCTAATTTGGAAACCAAAAACAATTGCATCGTTTTGTTTTTTGCTTTCATAGCGGCCTGAAAACCTTTATCATCAATCATATAATATTGAAAATCTTCGATATAATCGTAAGGGATTTTCAATTGTTTGATATAAAAATCATCGCTATAAAGTCCGGAAACTCGATTCAAAAGCCGTTCTTTTTTCTCAACCGCCACTTCTTTTTTGAGCATTGCGGTGCGTCCAGAAATTTTATTAATAATGGGATCAACAGGAAGCGATCCTCCCAATATTCCTAATAGTTGAATTGGTTTAAAATCACCCGCAGTTTTCAGTTTTCGTTCTGCTGAGGTATATTTTTTTTGGTTAGGCGAAATAATTCCCAAACTTTCTGAATTAATTTCAGGATGTTTATTAATTAACACCTCTTTTAACTCAATTGGTTTTGAAACCATTTCAATAAAAAATAATTCAGATTCAAAATCATCGATAGATATAATTTTCCTTTTAAATTCAAAATTTTCGGAAGCCAAAACCAAAACATCGCCCGCTTTCGATAAAATAAAAAAATCTCCATCCGCATTGGTGATGGTGGCTTTTTCATTGACCAAATTAACGACATCAATTTTGCCAACTAAGGCATTTTCGGCGGTGATTTTTCCGTGCAAAAGTTTTTCATTAGCATTTTGAGCACCAATTATTGATGAAAAAAAAAGAAAACAATAGCAAATTAGTCGCTTCATAAATAGGTCAAAGTTCAAAACCATTTGATTCGTAAAGATATAAAAGTAATCGAGCCTTCTCTAAATTAAATGATAAAGGCGTCCCAATAAAAAGTTAAAAGTAGGTTCGATTTTTTCTGAATTGTATTTGGAAAAATGTAACTTTGAATTCCATTTATGAATAAACTATGAAAAAATGCCTAATTGCCAGCACTTCAACGCTTTATAACAGCGACTATTTAGATTATCTCTTGCCTGAATTGGCGATTCATTTCAAGTCGTGCCAATCCATTTTATTTATTCCTTATGCCAGACCAAGCGGGATTTCGCATGAGGATTATTCTGAAAAAGTTCGTGTGGCTTTCGCCAAAATAAATAAAGTCGTAAAGGGAATTCATGAATTTGAAAATCCATTACAAGCCATTCAAGAAGCCGAAGGAATTTTTACAGGTGGTGGAAATACTTTTCTATTAGTTTCCCAGCTCTATCGATTCGGCATTATGGACGAATTAGCTAACGTAATAAAAAACGGAACGCCTTATTTAGGCACTAGCGCTGGAAGTAATATTTGTGGATTAACGATTCAAACAACCAATGACATGCCCATTGTTTACCCACCAAGTTTTCAGACTTTAGGAATTATTTCTTTTAATTTGAATCCCCATTTTTTGGATGCCAACGAACAATCCCAACACATGGGCGAAACGCGCGAAATGCGAATTAATGAATTTCATGAGTTCAATTCGGCACCTGTTTTAGGGCTTCGAGAAGGAAGTTGGCTTGAAGTTACCGGTGAAAAAATCATTTTGAAAGGAACACTTTCGGCCCGTCTTTTTCAAAAAAATAAAAATCCTGAAGAATTAGCCCCAGAAAGCGACCTTAGTAATTTAAAATAAAAAATCCCCAAACAAAAGTTTGAGGATTTTGGAGCGAAAGACGAGGCTCGAACTCGCGACAACCAGCTTGGAAGGCTGGAGCTCTACCAACTGAGCTACTTTCGCATTATAGAGGTGCAAATATAAATAATTAGTTGACTTTAATGCAAGTTTTTTATCAAAAAAATAATATTCTTTTAAAATCTTCGAGAAAATGGACTTGTAATATTTTTATTATGAAATCATTAAGTCCAAATTTATTGATTTTTTATATCACCCTTTAATTATTTTGTTAGGCAAAAAAATAGCCAACTTTAATTATGTAAAATTATTTATCAAAAATTAATGTTAAATAATGTAACAATATATAGAAAAGTAAGTCTTTTTGTAAAAAATAATAAACACCTTTTTTCGCCAAACAATTAATTAGATTATTATACGTTGCCATTTTATGCAAAAAACCATTTTTCTCCTTCTAGTATTTTCCTTTTCGACTACTTTTTCTCAGAAAAAAACGTTGTGTACAATTCCAGCTTCCGAAACGATTGTTTTAGACGGAAATTTGGACGAACCCATTTGGAAAAATGCCGAAGTTGCAAGCGATTTTATAATGTTTGAACCCGACAATGGGAAGCCTATTTCCAGTGAAAAGAAGACAGAAGTTAAAATTATTTACAATAACGAATTTGTTTATATCGGTGCTTTGCTTTATGATAATGAGCCGAAAAAAATCCTAAAAGAAATCACCCAGCGTGACGATTTTGGCACCACCGATACTTTTGGAGTTTTTATAAATGGTTTTAATGATGGTCAACAAGATTTTCGATTTTTTTGCACCGCTTCCGGAACTCAAGTCGATTGTTTGGCTACCGAAACCACTGGCGAAGATTTTTCTTGGGACGCCGTTTGGGGAAGCAAAACAAAAATAACCGATTTTGGATGGGTTGTAGAAATGCGAA
This sequence comes from uncultured Bacteroidota bacterium, assembly GCA_903839195.1. Taxonomy (GTDB): domain Bacteria; phylum Bacteroidota; class Bacteroidia; order Flavobacteriales; family Flavobacteriaceae; genus Flavobacterium. Next base: position 25,085 of record CAIMBK010000087.1, read on the forward strand.
TTCCTTATGCAGCGCTGCGATTTTCGGCAGACAATATTCAGTCTTGGGGAATTAATTTCATTCGCGGTATCAAACGCGACAATCAAATATATACTTGGACAAAAGTGGACAACAAAATTGGCAATGTAATTCAGCAAGCCGGAAATTTGGAAGGAATTGAAAACATCAAAACACCAACTCGCCTTTTCCTAATGCCGTATTCTTCGTTTTATTTGGATGGCGGAACCGATAAAACAAAAGGAACTATAAAAGGAGGCCTGGACATTAAATACGGAATTAACGATGCTTTCACGCTCGACGCGATTTTGGTTCCCGATTTTGGTCAAACCAAATACGACGAAAAAATTCTAAATCTGGGGCCATTCGAACAACAATTTAACGAAAACCGATCTTTTTTTACCGAAGGAACCGATTTGTTTAATAAAGGAAATTTGTTGTATTCGAGACGAATTGGCGGAAGCCCTTCCTCCTATCCAAAACTTGCCGAAAACGAAGTGGTGGAAGAATATCCAGGTAATGTCAAACTTATTAATGCCCTAAAAATTTCAGGAAGAACCAAAAGTGGATTGGGCGTTGGCGTTTTAAATGCCGTTACAGAAGACACATTTGTAACCGTTCGAAATACACAAACACAAGCCACACGACGAGTTGAAATTGAACCTTTGACCAATTTTAGCGTTTTGGTTTTGGACCAACGATTTAATAAGAATTCTTCCGTTTCATTTATTAATACCAATGTAACTCGAAATGGCGGCTTTCGTGACGCAAATGTTGCTGCGCTTGTATTCGACTTAAATACGAAGAAAAATACCTACAATTTATCGGGCGATTTCAAATACAGTTATGTAAATGACGCCACAATCAAAAAAGGGATTTTTTCTTCTATCAATATTGGAAAAACCAGCGGGAAATTACGCTATGGAATCGGTGGCGATATCAACACAAAAAACTTCGACAATAACGACCTCGGAATTAATTTTCAAACCAATTATTTTAGCGTTTATGGAAATGCAAATTATCGGATTCTAACGTCTACCAAACATTTGAATTCCTTTTATTCCAATTTAAATGTATTTACGCAATTTCAAAAAGAAACGGGCAAACTCCAAGCCAATCAGATAAATTTAAATATAAATTTATCGAATAAAAAAAACCACTATTTAGGACTTGGCCTAAACGCAAACCCATTCGAAAACTATGATTATTACGAACCAAGAACCGAAAACAGATACGTACTATTTCCAACAAAAATTGGCGGATGGTTGTATTTTTCGTCCAATTATAATTACAAATTCGCCATCGATATCAATCCAACTGCAGCTGTTTTGAACGAAAATGGTCGTAATTCTTTCGGAATCGATTTTGGTCCAAGATACCGATTCAGCGATAAATTTTCACTCATTTACAATTTCAATTTCTTCCGACAAAACAACAACAAAGGCTGTATTTATGTTGGCGATTTAGACCTCGACAATAACCCAAATACCGAAAACGACATCATTTTTGCCAACCGAAATGTATTAACTTATTCCAATTCAATCTCTGGAAAATATTCCATCAACAGCCAAATGACTTTAAATTTGTCGGTTCGGCAATATTGGTCTTATTCCGAAAACAAGAATTTCCTGACACTAAATAACAATGGTCTTTATTCCGATTACACCGGAATCACCGCGATAACCAATAAAGATTCCAATTACAATTCCTGGAATTTCGACCTTTCCTATTCTTGGTGGTTCGCCCCAGGAAGTCAGATTTCCGTTTTATACCGCAACAATTCCAGCACTTTCGAACAATCCATCAATAAAGATTTTGGCAAAAACCTTTCGAATTTATTAAACCACGATGCGCTCGGTCACGTTTTTTCGATAAGTCTAAAATATTTTATCGATTACAACCAACTCAAAAATTGATTTAATTTCTTAAATTTGGAGCTGTTTCCAGCTGTTCGTTGCAATCTTTTTGTTTTTAAAGAAACAACAAAAAGGATTTCCACTACCATCTGGGCTATAAAAAACTGCAAAAATGAACAAAAAAGTAATCCTCATGATTCTTGACGGTTGGGGGAAATCTCCAGACCCAAAAGTATCGGCAATCGATAATGCCAATGTGCCATTCATAAATAGTTTATACACCAAATTCCCAAGTGCGCAACTTCGCACCGACGGTTTACATGTAGGTTTGCCAGAAGGTCAAATGGGGAATTCCGAAGTGGGACACATGAATTTAGGCGCCGGTCGCATCGTTTATCAAGATTTAGCTAAAATAAATTTAGCCGTTGCCAATCATTCCTTAGCCAAAGAACAAGTATTAGTTGATGCCTTTCAATATGCCAAAGACAACAACGTAAACTTGCATTTTCTTGGATTGGTTTCAGATGGCGGCGTGCATTCTCATACTTCCCATTTACTCGGGTTGATTGATGCAACACAAGTTTTTGGACTACAAAAAGTTTTCATTCACGCCTTTACCGACGGGCGCGATGTGGACCCGAAATCGGGAAAAAAATACATTCAGGATTTAGAAAATTATATCAAAAATACGTCCGTAAAATTGGCTTCCGTAATCGGGCGATATTACGCGATGGATCGCGACAAACGTTGGGAACGCGTAAAATTGGCTTATGATTTATTAGTAAACGGCACCGGAATCCATTCGAAAAACGCCGTGGAAAACATCGAAGAAAACTATAAAAACAACATCACCGACGAATTCATTAACCCGATAATTATAGTCGATGAAAAGGACAATCCATTAGCAACAATCAAAGAAAATGATGTGGTGATTTTCTTCAATTTCAGAACCGATCGCGGTCGCGAATTAACCGAAGCACTTTCGCAACAGGATTTTCACGAGCAAAATATGCACAAATTGAATTTGTATTATGTGACGCTCACTAATTATGACGAAACTTATAAAAACGTAAAAGTCGTTTACAACAAGGATAATATTACCGAAACCTTGGGCGAAGTATTGGAAAAAGCGAACAAAAAGCAAATCCGAATTGCCGAAACCGAAAAATACCCACACGTGACTTTCTTCTTTTCGGGCGGCCGCGAGGAACCCTTTATTGGCGAAAGCCGTATTTTGAAAAACTCACCAAAAGTAGCCACCTACGATTTGAAACCCGAAATGAGCGCGTTTGAATTGGCGGAAGCCTTAGTTCCAGAAATAGAAAAACGCGAAGTTGATTTTGTCTGCTTAAATTTTGCCAATGGCGATATGGTTGGGCATACCGGCGTAATGAGCGCGGCAATAAAAGCCTGTGAGGCAGTTGATCAATGTGTCGAAAAAGTGATAACCGCAGCTTTAGCCCATAATTATACGACAATTGTAATAGCCGATCACGGGAACTGCGAAACCATGATCAATCCTGATGGAAGTCCGAATACCGCGCATACGACCAATCCAGTTCCGATTATTTTAGTCGATGCCGAATTGAAAACCATTCATGATGGTGTTTTGGGGGATATTGCGCCAACAATTTTAGAATTAATGGGCATTGAAAAACCCGCGGTGATGAGTTGTAAATCTTTAATATAAGTTTCACTTGCTTAATTTGTTTGATTTTTCCCTAAAAATTAAACATTTTTTTTATAATTTATTTTTTTTATTTAATTTTGTAAACGCATTAAAACTAAAGTATTATGAAAAAAATTAAATATTTATT
>CAIMBK010000088.1 GCA_903839195.1 uncultured Bacteroidota bacterium
AATATATGATATTAATAATTATCGGTTTACTATATTTATATTTGATGTAATTATTTCATAAATGATTTATTAAAATAAATACAAAATGAGTTACTACAAAATTGACAGTTTAGAACAATATTTCAAGCATTACAACAAATCGATTCGCGAACCAAGAAAATTTTGGGGAAAAATTGCAGAAGAAAATTTTACTTGGTACCAACAATGGGACAAAGTATTTGAATTTGATATGGCCGAAGCCAAAATCAAATGGTTTACCGAAGCCAAAGTTAATATCGTCAAAAACTGTATCGACCGCCATTTGGCTCGAAGAGGAAATAAAACGGCTATTATTTTCGAACCAAATAATCCAAACGAAGAAGCCCTTCACATTAGTTATATCGAATTGCACCAACGCGTTTGTAAAATGGCCAATGTGCTTCGGGAACAAGGAATCACAAAAGGGGATAGGGTTTGTATTTATTTACCAATGATACCCGAATTGGCTGTTTCTGTTTTGGCTTGTGCGCGAATTGGTGCCATACATTCTGTTGTTTTTGCTGGTTTTTCGGCATCGGCAGTTGCTTCACGAATAAATGATAGCGAATGTAAAATGGTCATTACTTCCGATGGAGGCTACCGCGGTGATAAAACCATTCATTTGAAGAAAATAATTGACGAATCCTTAGTGAATTGTCCTTCCGTTCAATCGGTTTTGGTTGCCAAAAGAACACATACAGAAATCAATATGCAAGCCGGAAGAGACCAATGGCTTCAACCGCTTTTAGACGATGCCTCTGATAATAATATGGCTGAAATTATGGATGCAGAAGATCCGTTATTTATTCTTTACACATCAGGTTCTACTGGAAAACCGAAGGGAATGGTTCATACAACTGCTGGCTATATGGTTTATACCGCTTATACTTTTAAAAACGTTTTCAACTATGAAGAAAATGATGTTTTTTGGTGTACAGCAGATATTGGTTGGATTACAGGCCATTCTTATATTTTGTACGGACCGTTATTGAACGGAGCAACAACCGTTCTTTTTGAAGGAATTCCAAGTTATCCAAATTTTAGTCGTTTTTGGGAAGTGATCGAAAAACATAAAGTTACCCAATTTTATACGGCACCAACGGCCATTCGAGCTTTGGCAAAAGAAAATCTAAATTTTGTCCAATCGTATCCGCTTCAATCTTTAAAAGTTATTGGATCCGTTGGAGAACCAATTAATGAAGAAGCGTGGCACTGGTATAATGACCATGTGGGCGGAAAACGTTGCCCATTAGTCGATACTTGGTGGCAAACGGAAACGGGTGGGATTTTAATTTCGCCAATTGCATTTGTAACTCCAACAAAACCAACTTATGCTTCTTTGCCATTGCCAGGAATTCAACCCGTTTTGATGGACGAAAAACGCAATGAAATAGAAGGAAATCAAGTTACAGGAAGTTTGTGTATAAAGTTTCCTTGGCCCGCAATTGCAAGAACTATTTGGAATGATCACCAACGATTTAAAGAAACTTACTTTTCAACATTTCCAGGGAAATTTTTTACGGGAGATGGCGCGTTGCGTGATGAAGTTGGCTATTACAGAATCACAGGTCGTGTGGATGATGTGATTATTGTTTCTGGACATAATCTTGGAACTGCTCCAATTGAAGATTCAATAAATGAACATCCGGCGGTTGCTGAAAGCGCTGTTGTTGGATTCCCCCATGATATTAAAGGAAATGCTTTGTATGCTTTTGTGATTTTAAAAGAAACTGGCGAAAGCAGAAACCAAGATAATCTTAGAATTGAAATTAATCAATTGATTTCGGATCAAATTGGCCCCATTGCCAAATTAGATAAAATTCAATTTGTTTCTGGTTTACCAAAAACGCGTTCTGGAAAAATTATGAGACGTATTTTACGAAAAATCGCAGAAGGTGATTATTCAAATTTTGGTGATATTACTACTTTGTTAAACCCCGAAATCGTTGAAGAAATTAAAAATAGTAAATTGTAATTAACCACTAAAAACTGCCTGAAAAGGCGGTTTTTTTTATTTTATATTTAAACGGTTTTTTAGTTTCAAAAAGAATAAAGCTAAAGAATAGGCATCTTCCGAATTGGAAAGTTTATCGTTTTCACGGAATTCAATAACACTTTTTAAATCACCAATTTCATTAGATTTTTCGTTGTATTCTTTCCATTTAGTATACATTATTTCAATGTCGAGCGCTTCGTTTTTGAGTCTTCCGCATTGCATTTTTTCGAGGGCAAAATTGATCATGTCAATATCAAAATTGATTCGATAACCCACCAATACGGCATCACCTATGTAATCGACAAAAGCTTGAATGGCTTGAGGTTCCGCAAGTTTTAATTGTTTGCTTTCTATTAAAAATTCATTTGAAAGCCCATTATCGTGCAAATATTTGTATTGCAACAAAACTACATCAAAACTATCGTGGATTACAATTCCGTCATTAATAATGGCAATTCCACCGATAGAAAAGATAACATCTTTTGTAATATTAATACCCGAATTTTCGGTTGTTAAAATTACAAATCGTTTTGTAACCGGTTTGGTTTCAAATTTGGAGAGATAGGTTTTCCAAAATTCAGGAAAAGACTTGTTTTTATTGGTTATCCAGTCTAACATAATTATGAAAATTGTGTAAGTTGAAATTTATCTTTTATCAATTCTTCAAGTTCTTTAATAGGAGCGAAGGCATTTTTTAGTTTTTCTTTATCCGATTTAGAAAGTTCTTCCAAATTAATGAATTCGCCTGAATTTTCATTTTTTAAACCTTCCACGGTTCTGATTTTTGTTAAAACCAAAAAGGCGTCGGCACAATTATTATAAATTTCAGAAAACTTTGGATCAACCATTGCTAATTGCTTGAACCGCATGTAAGTACCATTTATACCTTTAATATTCAAACTCAAAATTAGTAGTCTAGCACCATCCACCAAAGACATTATTGCACGAGATTTGATGTCGAATTTATCTTTATGTTTTCCTTCTTCTTCAACATTAAATTTCTTGAAAAAGCTTAAAGGCGATGGTTTTCGTAGAGCATCATTTCCTAAATAGTCAAAAAACAATGGATTTCGTTTTAGGTTTTTATAAATCGTTTCTTCAATAGCCGTTTCCAATTGAAAATCACCAAAAGCCGCTTCATAATCAAAGAAAATACTACAATATTTTTTGGAGTTTTTACGAGGAGTAACCATCCAAGTGTCGTATTGTTTCTGCCACTCATTCAGCGACTTACAAAAATTAATATTGTTTGCCATATTTCCAAAAGGACATTTAGAATAACCCACAGTTTCGAGAATAGAAGTAGTTTTGTTAGCCAATCGTAAAAAATAATCTTTCACATCTCTGTATTTATCACTGGCAACGTCTTCAAAAACTAAAATACTATCCTGATCGGTTGCTAATAATTGTTCTTTACGACCTTGACTTCCAACGCTTAACCACGCAAATCGTGCAGGAGGAGAGCCCAATTCCAAAATTGCGATTTCTACAGAACGTTTAATAATTGCCGTAGTTATTTCGCCAGAAATATTAAATATATGGGGAAGAGGAATGTTCTTAGTAATGGAGTTTTCAATAAAATCGGTTAATTTAATTCGAATCGATTTCAAATCATTTGTACTAATCGCTCTTTTTATTTCTTTGATCAAAACCCCAGGATTATTGGCCTGTGCGACTACTAAATCATGTTCTGATATAACGCCTTTAACCTCCGTTTTATCCGAACCATCCTCGGTTACACATAAATGACTAACATTATTTTTTAGCATCAATAATTGAGCTTCTGGTAATGAAATATTGGGAGGTACTGTAATTACAGGTGAAGACATGATTCGACTTACCGATTCTGATACAGAAAAGCGACCCGTTCCGATTTTTTTTCTAAAATCAGTGTCTGTTACAATTCCGATTGGACAATTTTGATTGATAACAATGGCACTATTCATTATATTATCCGTCATTAATTGCGCCACTTCTTGAACAAGAATTTGAGAAGAAATGCGTAACGGCGTTTTATTATAGGAAAGGGCTTGAAAAAATTGAATTTCCGACTTTTTATCAGCATAAACAACTGTGTCTGAGATGAATTTTCCTCGATTTTCTTTGTCAGAAGGATTTCCAGTGTTGGTTGCAAAACTTTCTAGTAAAAATTCTAAAACAGCTGCGTTCTTTGCCACGAAAGGCTTGAAGGCAGTAATGGGAATAGCATATAATATTGATTCTTCACGCGCTTTGGCGGTCATCATATAATTATTTTTGGCGAAAAATGGTCTCAAACCAAATACATCTCCAACATGACATTTGTTTAAAAGCGTTTCTTCAGCATCAGAAATCACAAACAAATTAATTAAACCATTTGCAACCACATAAAAACTATCGTGCAAAGAATCATCTATTTGAAAAAGCGTTTTGTTTTTTTCAATTGTAACCACACGAATGCTCAATGCAATTTCAATCAAATCATCATAAGACAATTGATTAAACGGTGCGTATTCTTTTAAAAAATCAGCAATTCTTGATGCGATAGGGTTCATAGTTGGGTTTGTGATGTTTACTCGGTAAAATTAAGGTTAAATATTAAATAGTACAAGAGGCATTTGGAAATATTCTATTTTACATAATATAAATTATAGTGCTAATTTATTTTATTGTAAATATTAATAATAATTTCTCAGCTTCTTTATTTACAAAGACTTATTTGTTTTGCAACATATAATTTGCAATCAACTTTTCAATTAATTCGTCTTTGGTTAAATGATGAAAAACAGTTTTAATTTTATCTTTCAATTCGGATTCAATCGTTGTATTCGGTTTTGTTTTGAAAATTTGTTTAGACCATAAATACATATTATTATTTTCCAAGCTTTTTGAATCTGGTTTTTTATATTTTTCAAATTTTAGTCCCAGTTCGTTTTGAAACAATTCCATTTCGTTTAATTCCTCTTTTTGTAAAATTGTCAACGAAAATCCTTTTGCTCCAGCGCGACCGGTTCTTCCACTTCGATGAATATAGGCTTCTGGAACATCTGGAAGATGATAATTTACTACGAATGAAAGTCCCGCAACATCAATTCCACGAGCCACTAAATCAGTCGCAACTAATACATTGATATGTCCATTTCTAAATTGTTCCATTATTCGGTCACGAATGGGTTGTGTTAAACTTCCATGTAAAGCGCCACAGGAAAATCGATTTATAGCTAGATTTTTGGCTAATTTATTTACCGCTGCTTTTGTTTTACAAAAAATAATTCCTTGTTGACCTTCTCTTGAAGAAAGAAAATGCATTATTACATCCAGCTTTTCTATTGGTTCAACCACAACAAATTGATGGTCAATCTCTAGATTTCCAGTGGTTTTCATGTCAACACTTAATTCTATTACGTTTTTCGACATGTAATTTTGAATCAATTGTTTTATGGTTCCTGGCATGGTGGCAGAAAACAAGAATGTCCGTCGATTTTTTGGTAATTCTTGAACAATTTCATCCAAACTTTCCTTCAATATTGAAACCATTTCGTCGGCTTCATCCAAAACTAAAATTTTTGTTTGGTCCAATTGAATGGCTTTTCTTTTGATTAAATCGATTAATCGGCCTGGCGTTGCAATTACTACATGTGTAGGTTGCGACAAACGTTCTATTTGAGGCTTAATTGGGATTCCACCACAAGTTGACGCAATTGAAATTTCGGGTAAATATTTTGAAAAAGTCGTAATTGCGGCAAAAATCTGATGCCCTAATTCTCTTGTAGGAACTAAAATTACGGCCTGAATATTTTTATTGTCACTATCAATTAATTGTAAAATCGGCAAACCAAAAGCGGCGGTTTTACCCGTTCCAGTCTTTGCCAACCCAACAAAATCATCTTTTTTATTTAATAAAATTGGAATTGTTTTTTCTTGAATTTCTGTTGGTTTTGTGATGTTTAATTCGATTAAACTTTTAAGTATTGGAGGATTTATTCCCAGTTCGGAAAATGACGATTTCATAGTATAAATTTTCACAAAGGTAACCGACTTTCGTCTTAAATAAAATTGGATTGAATAATATTATTATAAATCTGATTTACAGATTGTTAATATATTAATCCTATAAGGCTTCTCTAAATTTTTTTCCTATTAAGAGGTTTAATTTCACTTTATAATCCTCCACAAGCCATTCGCGGTAGTTTTTGCTACAATGACTCAGGCAATTGGCATATCGTTTCATACGGCATTCAATATCGCCTTGAAGTTCTCGTGCCAAAAGTTTGGCTTCATAAAATTCGGTTGTATTTTCCAAACACATCGTGGCGTGTTGTTCCAATGATTTTTCGAGAACTATTTTAGAACGTAAATTTTGAGCAATTATTTTTTTATGTTCTTCATCGATATCAAAGGAAATATCAAGGGTTTTACTGAATTTCGCCCTAAGTTCGGGTGGCATTTGGTATTTAAAATACAATTCTATTTCAACATCATCTCGAAGATTTTCAAGATAAAATTCGGGTGATTTAAATATATGTTGCCAATCAACGGGGTCGCTCCACAAGCCAAAACGAGCAGCATTATTCCCCAAATCAATAACATTGAAAGTGTTTTTGTTGGATAATTTTCGAGAACCACGACCAATCATTTGATAATAAAGCGTCAACGATTTTGTAGCTCGATTTAATATAATGGTTTCAACCGTTGGTTCATCAAAACCTGTGGTGAGAATTCCAACCGAGGTTAAAATGGCATTTGGCGTTTTCTTAAACCATTGCAAAATAGCTTTACGTTCTTCATTGGAATGCGTATTGTCTAAATGCCGAACATCAAAACCGGCTTCTCTAAAAGTTTCATAAACATAGACAGAAGTTGCTATTCCGTTATTAAAAATCAATGTTTTTTTGCCTAATGATTTTTCGGTGTACGCATGCAACAATTTCTCCTGCATGACCATATTTGAATACAAATCATCGGAAGATTTAACGGTATAATCGCCATTTATTCCAACTTTTAAGGAAGTTAATCCAACATCATAACTATAGGTAATCGCTTTGGCCAAAAATCCTTTATCAATCAACGAAGCAATGGTGTCGCCAACTATTAATTCGTCGTAATTTTCATTCATCGGAAGCTTAATATTGGAACTTAAAGGCGTTGCCGTAACTCCTAATATAAAGGCGTTTTTGAAAGAACTTAATAGTTTTCGGAAGGAATTATAATGTGCTTCATCGATAATCACCAAACCAATATTGTCCAAATGCAGTTTTTCGTCATTAATTCGGTTTTTCAAAGTTTCAACCATCGCAACAAAACAAGAAAACTCATTTTGATCGGGCAATTCTTTAACTTTACTATTAATGATTTTGTTTTTTACATCAAAACCTTTAAGCATTTTGGACGTTTGTTTACAAAGCTCAATTCGATGCGTTAAAACAACTACTTTTTTGTCGTGTTTCGAAATATATTGTCTAACAATTTCTGAAAAAATAACTGTTTTTCCTCCGCCAGTTGGCAATTGATATAATAAATGATGGTTTTTGGGAGCATTATCCAATCGTTCAAAAATAACGTCAATATCTCCTTGTTGGTAGCCGTAAAGCTCCTTTTTTACTTCAGAATCTATTTCTAAATCTTTATGAGACATGGTATTTTTGAATGGATTTTTGCAAAAATACGCTTAAAAAAGAGTTATTTCTATTAATAAAAATATAAAACTCAAAAAAGAATTATTCCAAACGTTCGGTTATGGCTTCAAATTCGAAATAATTGAACCAATTTTGATCCAAAGCATTGGTTTTTATTTTAAAAATTCGCTGCTTAAAATCGGAAATAATGCCTTTTTCAATAACAAAATTCACCGATTGATTGAAGGATGTGAACATGCTTTTGAAAAACAATTCCTGTTTGATGATTTTTTCAGACGAATACGATTGGGCAATTTCAATAGAAAAAAACATTACATCGGCAATTAGGTGCGCATCGACGCCCAAAGTTATAAAGTGTTTGATAAATTTCTGCGCTGTTGAACGTCTCGCTTTGGGTCTTTTTCCTTTTATTGGATAATATTCGTTGGCAATTTTGACTTTACATTCTTGAATAAGTTTGTCTTCTTTTGGGTTAAAAGCAAAGTCATAATAGGTTTTTACGGGAATGAACTTATCGTACAATTCCAATAATTGTTCTTCCAATTGTGCTTTTGTCAATTCAACAAGATATTTTTTTAATTCGCGTTTGCTCATTTTTATTTTATGTTCCTACAAATGTAAATTACTTTTACATAGATACTTCAAAAATGAATGATTATCCTTATTTTTGACCTAAATCAATAAAGAAAATTCGCAGATGTTAAAAATTTTTAAAATTATAGCTTTTTTAGAAGGGATTTCACTTCTTGCTTTGTTTGGGTTTGCAATGCCAATGAAATATGCTTTTGAACGCCCCGAATACATTTCCTCTTTTGGAATGGCGCATGGACTTTTATTCATTGTTTACATAATTCTAGCAACGATGCTTAAAATAGAAGAAAATTGGGCTGCCAAAAAATTTGTTATTATTTGTTTGGCTTCCGTTGTTCCTTTTGGTACTTTTTATGTCGAAAATAAATACTTGAAAAATGCTTAATCTCCCTGAAAAAATATTTGGTTGGTGCTATCCCCTATTTAGAAAATGGGGATTTGAAGACACAATTGCAACGTATTTGAGTTTGGTAATTAACCTGGCTCTTTTATGCTTTTTAGTTTATTTAATTTACATCGGATTCCGATTGTTGCTGGTTACTTTGATGGCTATTGTTGCCAAAAGAACTAAAACCAAATTCGACGATTTATTAGTAACCAACAAAACCGCTAAATATATTGCCTATTTAATTCCGCTTTTATTTGTTTATAAATCGGTTCCGTTAATATTAAATAATTTTGTTTATTGGGAATCTATTTTCGGAAAAATGCTTGAAGTTTATATCGTTCTTTGGATACTTTGGATTATCCGAACGGTGTTTAATGCGCTTCGTGATCATTTAAAACAAAACCCTAAATTCAGCGATAAACCTATTGATAGTTACATTCAAATTATCATGATTGTGCTTTGGGTTTTTGGAATTATTATCATTGTTTCCGAAATTTTTGACATCGACAAAAAGAGTTTATTGGCTATTTTAGGAGCGATTTCGGCAGTTATTATCTTAGTTTTTCGTGATACGATTCTAGGTTTTGTTGCCAGTGTTCAAGTTTCTTTAAACGATATGGTTCGAATTGGCGACTGGATTACTTTTGACAAATTTGGTGCCGATGGTGATGTAATTGAGATCAATTTAGCCACCGTAAAAGTTCGTAATTTTGATAATACCACTACTACAATTCCAACTTATAGTTTGATTTCTGATTCCTTCCGAAATTGGCGTGGTATGTTGGATTCCGATGGAAGAAGGCTTAAAAGACATGTGTTGATTAAGGCCAAAAGTATTCGATTTTTAAATGCTACTGAACTACAAAAACTTAAAAAAATCCAGCTTATTTCTTCTTATATCGATACCAAACAAGTGGAAATTGAAAAGCACAATCAACAATTTCATATTGATAAATCGTTGGCCATAAATGGAAGAAACCTGACTAATTTTGGCCTTTTTAGAAAATACATTACAAAATATTTAGAAGATTATCCCGGCATTAACAAAGAAATGATTTTGCTTTGTCGCCAATTGCAGCCAACTCCACACGGGATTCCGCTCGAAATTTATGCGTTTTCAAGTGACAAACGATTTGAAAATTATGAATATATTATAGCCGATGTTTTTGACCATATTTTTGCTTCAATTGTATATTTTGATTTAGAAATAGCCGAAGTTAATTCGATAACTGATTAAATGCCAACAAGAAACAAACAAATTTTAGAAGTAAGAGAGGCTACTTTTGGCGATTCCAATATTGAAAGTTTGAATCAAGAAGATTTTCAAAACAGCGTTTTGCGTCCGATTTTAAAATTTCAAAATGAAATACTGCTTTCGGTTTTTCAAGCATATATTGCAACTCATAAAGGCCATTTCGCTACTTTTTCAATTGATAAAAAGAAAGCCTTTATTGAAAACACGTTGTCAAAAGAAGTAGTTTTAAAAAATACTTTAAAAGGAATGATTATTGGGCTTTTTACTTCCGATGAATTTTTGATTTATTCCAATAATAGTTCGCATTATAACAAGCGAATTATGACTATGTTATCGGAAAGAATAAAAAGCCAACTTCAATTATTAGAATAAAAAAAACCCATTTGAACTACAAACGGGCTTTAAAATATGTTTAAATTGTTAATCCTCGTCTTTCTCAGCACCTCCAGAAATTGCCTCACCACCATTTGCAGAATTAATATTGGCTCTAATTTCGGTATGACGAATTTCGCCACCGCTGGTTCCAACACTTTTTGCAACAACCCCAGCTACTAATGCTAATAATAAGGTGATATAGGAAAATACGGTCGCAAATTTGTATTTTTTATTAGCCGCAAATAATGATAGTAAACCAAAGATACCTGTGGCATACATAATGATAGCAAATTTTTCAGCAATTTCTTCGTGTTCATGAATAATTTGCTTACCAACCGTTGGCATGTCTTCCACAAGCTCTTCTGCTCCTTCTCCAGTATTCATTGATAAAAAAGCAAAAACAGCACCAATTGCAAACAAAACATAAGCGGTGTTTTTTAAAGCATTGTTTTTGGAAATCAATCCAGCAATCAAAATTCCGAATCCAAAAATCGTCCCGATAATTGGAAAATGGTTAAAAACCATGTGTAAATGTGCGTCGTTCATAATATATTTGATTCAATGTTAATTACAATTTTGTTATCCAGCTAATGAAACGCCAATTAAAGAACCAATTCCGTAGGTTACTGCGGCGGCGGCCAATCCAAAAGCAACTTGTCTGAATCCAGAAAAAAGTACTTTTTTTCCAGTTAATAAAGTTATTGCGGCTCCAATTCCAAAAAGCCCAATAACACTACTGATTAAACTTAAATAAATAGCATTTTCACCCTCTAAAATCATAAAGGGATAAAGCGGAATTATGGCGCCAATAGCAAATAGTACGAAAGAAGCGAATGCCGCTTCCCATGCAGAACCACCAAGTTCTTCTTTGTCAATTCCTAATTCTTCTTTTATAATGGCATCGATTGCCGTTTCGTGACTTTCGAAAGCTTTTTCGGCTAATTTTGTTGCTTCTTCAATGTTCATTCCTTTGGCTTGATACAATAAAATTAATTCCTTTTTTTCTTCTTCTGGTGAGGCTTCTAATTCTTCTGTTTCGAGTTCAATTTGGCGCATATTGAGTTCCCTGGAACTTTGAACTGATAACCATTCCCCCATTGCCATTGAAATAGCGCCCGCCAAAAGTCCGGCAATTCCAGTTAACAAAATAGTATTATTGGAAACTGCAGCTCCTGCAACTCCCATAACCAAACTCATATTTGAAACCAATCCATCATTAGAACCTAAAACAGCGGCACGTAAAGCATTTCCACCCACTGATTTGTGTCGACTTTCAAATTTGGAAAGTAATCCTCCAGAAACATTTAATGCCGAATTTTTATTGACGGCTTCAATTATATTCAAGTGGTTGTGTTCAAAACCAGTGAGTTTTTCACCGTTTTCAATTTTATTTTTTATGGCATTTACAGCAAATTGTTTTTCAATATTGGACAAACTACTTATAATTGAATTATAACCAAACAATTTTCCAAGTTTCAATTGATTTTTAGCTCGTTTTGAGGGCAATGGCATTTGGTAATTCGCGTCAAGCGCAATCACTTTATCATACATGTGTTTGGCATGTCCTTTTTCAATTTCGGCCAAACCTTTTAATACACGAATTAAATTATCGTCATTTTGAATATTGGCAATACTATCATATAAAAATGCAGTATCTACTTCGGTTTGGAGTTGGTCTTTGAGTTTTTTTAAATCCATAAAGGCTTTGATTTTTTTCTATTTTATCTATCAAACAGTTGTTAACTTTGAATTATAAATATAGTTATAAAAAATAGAATAGCGTCTTAAGATAAACTTAAAATTTGCTATTTATTTAAAGTCATTTTTTAGAATATAATATTTAATTAGGAAATTAATCTCTAATTTACTTAATTTGGATAAACTTATAACTCTAAGCATAAAAAAATGAAAACCTATTCAATTGAAGACATAAATGAAATTTTAAAAGGAATAATTATAGGGAATACAGGTGTCAAAATAACCGCTCCTGAACAATTGGAATTGGCCAGTATTTCTGAAATTACTTTTATAGGACACAAAAAATATGAAAAACTATGGGAAACTTCAAAAGCATGCGTTGCTATTGTAAATGAAGATGTTTCTATTGAACCTGGCGATAATAGAGTATTTATTAAAGTTAAAAATGCGGATTTAGCGATGTCACAAGTTTTGACACTTTTTGCTCCTCCTCCACCAAAATTTCATCAAGACATTCATGTAACGGCAGTTGTTGATGCAACTGCAACTCTCGGAAATGGGACAAAAATTGGTGCGGGTTGTTATGTTGGTCCCAATGTGAAAATTGGCGAAAATGTAATTTTATATCCAAACGTAACTATTTTGGACGAATGTACGATTGGTTCTAACACCACAATTTGGTCTGGAGCAGTAATTCGAGAGCGTTGTCATTTAGGAAACAATTGCATTATTCACCCAAACGCTACAATCGGTGCAGATGGTTTTGGATTTCGACCTGATCCAGAACTTGGTTTGGTTAAAATCCCTCAAATTGGTAATGTTATTTTAGGCAATAATGTTGAAATTGGCGCTAACACTTGTGTTGATAGAGGCAAATTTAGTTCAACTGTTTTAGGAGATGGTTGCAAAATTGACAATTTAGTTCAAATTGGACATAATAGTAAATTAGGAAGTTTTTGTATTATGTCCGGTAATAGTGGATTGGCAGGTTCCGTGACGCTTGGAGATGGCGTTATTATTGGCGGAAGCGCTTCTATAAAAGACCATACGACCATTGGAAGTGGTGCAATTATTGGAGCTGGCTCTGGTGTTGTTGGAAATGTTGAAGCCGGAAAAACCATGTTAGGTTATCCAGCTGTTGAAGCAAGAGATGCGCTCAAACAATGGGCAATTTTAAAGCGATTGGTTCGTGATTCTACAAAATAAATTTAAAGCTGATAATTTATTATAATTAAAAAAATAACCCTACCCGAATTTTAAGATCTGATAGGGTTTTGTTGCAAATAACATTAACTTTTGCAACAAGTTAACAAACAAGTAATTCTCATTTCGTATTAGTTAACGTAGCACAAACCAAACAATAATACTACTTTGATATACCAATTTGTCCAAATTAATCATTATGCTATAACTGAATTTAAAAGTATCTGTTTTGTATTAACTAATTTGCCAAGTTGTCTTAGATTCATAACAGAGTATTTTTTTATCATTTTCAATTAGAATGGTTTTGGGAGTCCAGATCTCAATTGGGTCTTTATCATTATGAATTCGAATTGATTTTTCCATTTTTGAGTAAATATCCACACTAATAATAGTTGATTTACAGGCTTCCTTACAAAGAAATTCTGTTGATTGTTTAGCTTTTTCAAGCCAGATAATATCACTATTATCAATTGTCTTGGTGGGGTTTATTTTTGTTCTGTAAGTAACTATTTGTCCCACTCCTACTCCACATTGAATACTAGTTTTTAGAATTGGATTCAATATTTTTTTAACTCCCCATTGAATTTGCATGGCTGATTTTACAGCGTTACTGCGTTTATATTCGCCTGAAAATATACCTATTATACTTTTATCGTCTCCTTGTTTTAAAAAACCTTCATTTAGGGTAATTACGGCTTGTACAATTACGTCTAAACATTGAATTATAGTAGTTGATAATTTTAATCCATATATTTTTTGGAGTTCAGATAAATTCTTAATATCTAAAAATAGGATTGCGAAGGTCGACGATACTTCTTTAGAATTAAGTCCTGCTGGAGTTTCTAATGGAATAATTGAGTGCTTATGATCATTTGTGATCTGACCTATTGAAAAGGCATTGATTCTAGATTTTAAAGAGTCTAATAGTGGCATATATATAATTTTTTGTGCGTTTATGACCGATTTAATCGGTTTATAGGTTACGATATTGACTTTCATTAGCTTGGAAAAACTTATGAAAACCATTTTTACAATTGCATAGTTACAACTATTTTTTTATAAAACAAATAGACACTTAAAACTTATATCTATTATAAATACATCAAGTCTAATATCAATTTACTTAGTGATTATAAATAAAAAAACCATCTATTTAAGATGGTTTTAATAGAACTTAAAATTTTGTTTAGTCTATAAAAACAAACTAAATATAAAATATAGAACTCCAGCCAATAATGCAGAAATAGGAATGGTTAAAACCCAAGCCCAAATCAAATTTACGGTAACACCCCATCGAACGGCGGAAACTCTTTTGGTTAATCCTACCCCAATAATTGATCCGGTGATAGTATGTGTTGTACTTACAGGAATTTTTAAATGTTCAGTAAAATAGAGTGTTAAAGCACCTGCGGTTTCGGCAGCAACACCTTCAAATGGTGTAACTTTTGTTATTTTAGAACCCATTGTTTTAACAATTTTCCAGCCACCGCTCAATGTTCCCATTGCAATAACGGTATAACAAGTTAATGGAATCCAACCTGGCATGTGACCTGCAATCTCAACGCCGTCATCCCCTTTTGAGGGAAGCACTACATGCAACCAATCCGGAAGTCCCTCCATGGAAACGCCACTGGTATGAATATAAACAACAACGGCTGCAGCGATAATACCCATTACTTTCTGAGAATCGTTTCCTCCATGTCCCAAACTGAATGAAGCAGAAGAAACCAATTGCATTTTTCTTAACCAAGCCGTAGATTGTTTCTGACTTAAACTACTGAATATTAAACAGAAAAAACTAACCGAAAAAACAATAATAGCAACCAAAAGCCACTTAATATTGTGCGGTTCACAGGCAACACTCCAAAAATGGGAATCAAACCGTGGTTTTTCAATTGTGTCATAATATTGCATTTTTCCTTCTATAAACCAATACGTTATCGCCATTAAGCCTAAAGTAAAAAGTTTAGGTAAAGCTGATTTTTTAGAAGAATACAATAGCCAAAGAGAGATTAAATACGAAATTGTTAATCCTAATAAAGGTGCCAAAATAATAAAGGAAATTACAACCAAAACACCCGAAGGCATTCCTCCATCCTTGCTGGCTTTGTACCAATTTACGATTTCATACCAATAAGCGGTATGGGTTTCGCCTCCATCAATATAAGAATATTCAGAAAAACCATGAACCGAAATTGCATGTGCAATAGCAGCTCCAGCAAATCCACCAATCAAAGTATGGGAAGAACTGGACGGAATTCCAAGCCACCAAGTCAATAAATTCCAACAAATAGCAGCAATAACTCCGGATAAAATAACCACAAGATTAATATCCATTGTTTGAGCGGTTTTAGCCACCGTGTCTGCTACTCCAAATCCAAAAACCCAATAAGCTAAAAAATTAAAAAAAGCAGCCCAAGCAACGGCTTGAAAAGGACTTAGTACTTTTGTTGCAACAATCGTTGCAATCGAATTGGCTGCATCATGAAAACCATTAATGTAGTCAAATAAAAGTGCTAAAACTATAATAATAATAAGTAAAGAAAATTCCATAGGATCTATTTCAGAATGAAATTGAATTGATTAAGTATGTTTTACCGCGATAGATTCTAATACATTCGCAGCGTTTTTACACTTATCAGTAGCAGATTCTAAAACGGATAAAACTTCTTTGTATTTAATAATGTTTTTGGCATCATTTTCGTTTTCAAACAATTCAGCAACCGCTTTGTCATATACATTATCCGATTTACTTTCTAATTTATCAATTCTAGCACAAGCATCGGTAATGACTTTTATATTATCAAAAGAACGAAGTTGTTTTACGGCCATATCAATATTTTGACAGGCTTCCAAATTGATTTCAGTCAATTTTCGAATGGATTTTGTTATTTTATCCACATGATACAAACGCATTCTACTTGAGGCGCCATGTAAATTTCCAGCAACGTTATCAATAGAAGTAATTAACGAATAAATATCTTCGCGGTCGAATGGCGTTATGAAATTACGACTCAATTCTAAATTTGTTAAACGTGTAATATCTTCCCCTTTTTGCTCTAATTCATCAATTTTTTGAAACAGTTTTTCACGCTCTTTCAAAGGAAGGTTTACCGCTTCATGTAAATTAGAAGCCAATTCAATTAAATTACTAGACGCTTCTTCAAAAAGCGGAAAAAATTTTTTGTCCTTTGGAACCAAAAATTGAAAAAAAGTGTTCAGTTTCATTTTGTGTTTATTTTTTGCAAATTTATTTATTCAATGTTAACTCAGTGTTAACATAGAT
>CAIMBK010000089.1 GCA_903839195.1 uncultured Bacteroidota bacterium
CATAAAATTAATTTGCTCAAAAATAATATTTAAATATATATTAACGTTAATACTAAGATAAATTATTATTTTAGTAAAAAATTTAAACCACATGGAAAATCAAAAGAACAATTCAAGTTTAAAAGCAATCGTTATTGTTTTAGCGTTATTATTAGCAGGAAGTTTAGCTTACATTTTTACTTTAACATCGGAAGCTACGAAAACACAAGTTGTTTTGGAGACAACAAAAAGCGAAAAAGAATCCGTTATGAAGGATTTGGAAGCTTTAAAAGCCACTTATGACACTGCAATTGCAGAAAAAACAACTTTATCAGACGAGTTAATCGCCGAAAGAGACAAAGTCATAAAATTGATGACTGATTTAAAAAAATCAAAAGGTGATGTTGCTTCAATGTCGAAGTACAAATCCCAATTTTTGGAACTTCAAACCAAAATGAATGGTTTATTGGCGGAAAACGAAACGCTTAAAAAACAAAACACCACTTTAACGGTTCAAAGAGATAGTACAGTTGTTGTTCTTGGTGAATCAAAAAAATACAATGAAGTATTAGTAGGTCAAAATGAAGAATTAGCCAAAACCGTTGAAAAAGGTTCTAAATTGGCTGTTTTGAATTTAAAAACGGCAGCTTATATTGTAAGAAGTTCTGGAAAGCAAATCGAAACGGCAAAAGCAGGAAGAGCTGATATTTTAAAAATTAGCTTCACAATTGCTGAAAATTTAATTGCAAAATCTGGAGACAAATTGTATTATGTTCAAGTAATTGATAGTAAAAACAATGTTCTTGGAAACAAACAATCAGAAACATTTGGTGGTAAATTATTGACTTACAGCTTCACTACAAATGTGAAATTTGAAAATAAAACCGTTCAAGTTTCTCAAGATTTACCAGGAGAAAAATTTGAAAAAGGATCTTATTTTGTAAATATTTTCGACAAAAACGAATTGGTTTCAAAAACTAGTTTTACTTTAAAATAAATTTTATTTCTCTTATACAAAAAAAGGAGCCGTTTGGCTCCTTTTTTTTGTCTTTTATTTCATTTTCCCTTCAATTATAACATTTTCAATCCAATTGCTTCCAAACGAATAGGGGAGTTGGTAATAGGAAGAAATGGGTTTTGTGATAATTAAATTAGCGATTTTTCCTTTCGTAATACTTCCGTGTGTTTTTGAAATCCCCATAGCAAATGCGCCATTAATTGTTGCCGCATTTATGGCTTCTTCGGGTGTCATTTTCATTTTGATGCAAGCCGTTGCGACTACCAAATTCATATTTCCCGAAGGCGTTGAACCTGGATTATAATCGGTGGCCAAAGCAAGAGGCAAACCAGCCGAAATTATTTCCCTTGCGGGCGTATAAGGAATACTCAAGAAAAAAGAACAGGAGGGAAGCGCCACCGGCATGGTTTCGGAGTTTTTTAAAGCGATAATATCTTCTTTGGTTACAATTTCTAAATGATCGACCGATAAGGCATCATATTTTGTAGCCAAAGCAATTCCGCCAATGGCATTAAATTGGTTGACATGAATTTTCGGAATCAATCCAAATGCTTTTCCAGCTTTGATAATGCGTTCGGTTTCTTCAATCGAAAAATAGCCGACTTCACAAAATACATCAATAAATTCCGCCAAATTTTCCTTTACAACAATTGGAATCATTTCATTAATTAGTAAATCAATATACGCATCATGATTGTTTTTAAATTCTGTCGGAAAGGCATGAGCGCCCAGAAATGTTGCTTTTATTGTAATTGGATAATTTTCAGATAATTTTTTAATAACACGAAGCATTTTAAGTTCCGATTCAACCGAAAGTCCGTAACCTGATTTGATTTCTACAGCGCCAGTTCCAAGTTTCATAATTTCCTCTAATCGAATTTTGGATTGATTATAGATTTCGTCTTCGGAAGTTTCTTGAAGTTTTTTTGCTGAATTTAGAATTCCCCCACCACGATTTGCAATTTCTTCATAGGACAAACCATTTATTCGATCAACAAATTCCTGTTCGCGATTGCCGGCATAAACCAGATGCGTATGACTGTCACACCAAGCGGGAAGAACTATTTTATCTGTTGCATCAATTCGTTCGTCTACGTCGATTTCGGGACAATTTTCCATTAATCCAAAGTCGGAAATTAGATTATCATTTAGCAATAAAAAAGCGTTTTTTATAGATGGAAGCGTGGCCATTTCTTTTCCTGATACTTTCAAAACTGACATTTCTCGAATTTGAAGTAGCTCTTTGATATTGGTAATTAAAATTTTCATTGAATGAATTTTTGTAAAAATACTTTGAAATTTATAATTATTCTTAAATTTAGAGAAAATTTGATACTTTGAGAAAAATAAAATATAAAAAAGGAAGAAAAGTTCAATCGACTGTTTTGGAATATACGGGGATTCATAAGGACAAAGCGACCGAAATGCAACTTTTTGTTTATGATGATGCTGATTTGACCGAATATCGGGAATTCGGAATAAATGAATTTACAAAATGTGTTAATTTACAAAAAGTGAATTGGCTCAATGTCCATGGCTTAAATGATTTAGAAATATTGAAATCCCTTGGTTCTTTTTTGGAAATCGATAATTTTATTTTGGGAGATATTTTGAATACTACCAGCCGCACAAAATTGGACGAACTTCATGATGTTTTGTTTTTTAATATAAAATCGCTTTTGCCATTAGAAAATTCAGATACTATTTCGGTAGAACAAATCAGTTTTTTGGTAAAAGATGGGATTTTGGTTTCCTTTCAAGAAAAAAGAAGCGATTTTTTCTCGCACATTCGGGAACGCATTCGAACGCATTCGGGAATTGTTAGAACCAAAAAAGGCGACTATTTGTTGTATTTATTGCTGGATGCAATAATGGAAAACTTTTATATCACGCTTGAGGCCGAAGAAGATAAAGTAGAATTGTTAATCAGCAAATCCAAAGCGAGTACCGATCCAGCTATTTTGGAGCAAATTGAAAAGCATCGGGACAATTTTAATTTTTTAAAGCGTTCTATTATTCCGTTACGGGATTCGTTATATTCGATAAAAAGCATCAAAGAAGACGATGTTTTTAATGCGATTGCACATGAAAATTATAGTTTTTTTGCCAGATTACATCAAAAAAGTTCGGAATTATTGGATCAAATTGAAGACGATATGGTTTCCCTTGATAGTGCCTCTAGTTTTTATTTTTCATTACAAAACCATAAAATGAACGAAGTAATGAAAACGTTGACAATTGTCTCGTCCATATTTATTCCATTAACATTTATTGTTGGCGTTTACGGAATGAATTTCGATAATATGCCTGAATTACGAACGCAAAACGGGTATTATTGGGTGCTTTTTACAATGTTTAGCATTGTAATTTCAATGGTTTTTTACTTTAAAAAACGTCGTTGGTTTTAAATAATGAACAATCATTCAAATGACATCAGTAAATTTTAAAGCCACTTAATCAATTTTTTAATGTAATTTAAATTATTATTATAAGGTGCATATCGTAAAGGTAAATCGAGCCAATTGGCTTTTTTGACAATTCCTTTTTTATGTGAAAAAGTATCGAAATTTAAGGAACCGTGATACGCACCAATTCCAGAGTGTCCAACTCCACCAAACGGAAGCCTTTTATTTGAAAAATGAATTACGGTATCATTCACGCAGCCACCACCAAACGAGTATTTTTGGATTATTTTTTCCGAAAAAGCAAAATTGTCGGAAAACACATATAAAGCAAGTGGTTTTTCGTATTTTGAAATTATACGATCCAAATCGGAATCGTTGTTATAGGTCAAAATGGGCAACAATGGACCAAAAATTTCCTCCTTCATAATAGCACTTTCCAAATCAGTTTCTGAAATTAAAGTAGGCGAAATGTAGCGATTTGCTTCGTCAGATTTTCCGCCAAAAACCACTTTTTCGGGTTCAATTAATTGAATAAGTCGTTGCCAATTTCGATCGTTTACAATCTGACAAAAATCGGGTGATATTTCAGGATTTATTGAGTAAGATTCAATGATTTCGGATTTCAAAAAATCGATGAATTGGTCTTTTATTTCGGGTTTTACTAATAGATAATCCGGCGCAATACAAGTTTGGCCACCATTAATAAATTTGCCCCAAACAATTCTTTTTGCGGCGAGTTTTAAATTGGCAGTTTCGTCAATAATGCATGGATTTTTCCCGCCCAATTCTAATGTAATCGGTGTGAGATTTTCGGCTGCAGCTTTGGCAACTATTTTTCCAACGGCAACACTTCCTGTAAAAAAAATATAATCCCAACGTAGAGAAAGTAAGTTTTGCGATTCTTTTATTCCACCTTCCACAACGTCAACATGATTTTTTTCGAAGGCTTCGGCAATGATTTCGGCAATAATTTTTGAAGTATTTGGCGTCAATTCTGATGGTTTTAAAATAACCGAATTTCCTGCAGAAACCGCAGCAATTAAGGGACAAAGCGCCAGTTGAAACGGATAATTCCAAGGTGAAATTATCAGCACTTTTCCGTAAGGTTCGCTATAAATATAATCCCTTGAGGGGAAATTTAAAATGGAAGGAAGTACCTTTTTTGGTTTTGCCCAAGAATCGATTTTTTTTATAGTGTCTTTTAAATCTGAAATTACATAATGCGTTTCTGTAAGCACCGCTTCAAAAGCCGGTTTTTTGAAATCTTTATAAAGCGCCTCAATTATTGCGGTTTCTTTTTGGAGAATGACCTTCAATAATTTTTTTAGCGATTCTTTTCGATAAGAAACATCTGATTTAAAATCCATTTATTTATATTTTATAATATACCAAAACGATATCCAAAATAGAAATCAGCTTGTTTTGAATCGCTTGTTAAGGCTGTAATTATTGAACTCGAACCCATATAGAATCCGAAAATTCGATAACCAAAACCTCCCGTTACACCGGATATTTCATTGGTTGCCCAAGTAGAATAAATTTCAATACTTTTCAATCCTACTCGTGGTGTAATCGAAAAACTGTTTTGTGTTGTAATTTGATCGTTGTTGTTGTCGCTGCCTAATTTTTGTTGTGTAAAAAGCGTAACATATACTTTTGGAATTATTTTTATATCAGCGTAAGCATTGAAAACAGATGGAAGTTTGATTTTTAAGTCACTATTGCTTTCTGGGTTAATTAAATAACCGCTTTGAATCAAAGTTTCCTCAACGCCACTTAAATTGGTAGCGCCTTGAAAATCATTCAAATTCAAACCTTGATTTGGCGATTGTGGAATTGCGAGTTTATAATTGGTCGACTTATTATCCGAACCTTTAAAATTCATTGATCCCAAATTTCTGAAAGAAGCACCCATATTTAGTTTGTATCCGCCAGCCGTTTTTCGTTGGTAATTAACCCCAAAATCTACAGCAGCGCCATTCAAACTGCCAAATAACGATTTAGAATAATCGCTCACATTGTCAAAATTATTGGCTAAACTTCCCGAATAGGCGATATTGATATCTGCGGTTGCATTGTTTAAATAGATATTATTTCCTGAGTTTGTTAAAGTTCCTTGGAGTGTATTGACACCAAAATTGGTGTAAGAACCTGGAAATAATAATTTAAAAGTAGCTCCTAAACTCCATTTGTTTTTATCATTTTCAAATACATTTCTAGCTGCCGAAAAAGCTACTTCTCCCCATGTGGTTGCAAATAAACGTTGGTTTGATAAGGTGTTTAATGGTAAAATGGATAAATTATTATTTGTAATCGCTGCGCCTAAATTAGGATCCACATTCACAAGATTTAATTTCGCAAATGCTTTTGAATAAACGGCAAAACCCCATTTATGAAATTTTAATGCTGCGCCAGGACCTTGAATTTCCACATCAATTCTCATATTTACGGGATCACTTCCAGTAAAAATTAGGTTTTCAATATTAGTTGAACTGACTAAATCTGAAAAACCGACTTTGTTATTTGCCGCATTAATACTGGTGGCAAAAAGACCAACTTCAATCCTTGAACTCAGATTTGCAAACTCTGCTGGATTGATGGTTCCATTTAAAATTCCGACTCTTCTAGAGGTATTTACTCCCGAAAAATGTTCTTGAGCAAAACCAACGAAACTTGACGCAATGATTAGGGTTAATATGATTTTTTTCATGATTTTAGGTTTTAGTTGTTATTGTAGAATTAATCTTAAATAGTAAAATTACGAAATTTTTTTTTAATTGGAAACCGCATTCCAGATTGAATCATCGGGTGTTGGCGCCAAAATAGTCATTTCTTCTTTTGAAACGGGGTGCGTAAAAACCAATTTTCTAGCATGTAAATGAATACCACCGTCGGGATTACTTCGATCAAAACCATATTTTAAATCGCCTTTTATTGGCGACCCAATTGCGGCTAATTGCGTTCGAATTTGATGGTGTCTTCCGGTGTGTAAATTGATTTCTAAGGCCACATAATTTTGAAGTTCTTTTATGATTTTATAATCCAAACTAGCCAATTTACTTTCTGGAACTTCTTTCAAATGCGCTTTTGAGCTGTTGTTTTTTTCGTTTCTTTTTATGAAATGAATTAATTTGTCTTCCGAATTTTGTGGTTTATTTTTTACAATTGCCCAATAGGTTTTTTGAGTTTCCCGATTGCTGAACAATTCATTCATTCTAGTTAAAGCTTTGCTGGTTCTTGCAAAAACAACAATTCCGGTTGTTGGTCGATCAAGTCGATGAATCACACCAAGAAAAACTTCTCCAGGTTTATTGTATTTGTCTTTGATATATTCTTTTACAACATCCGACAAAGGTTTGTCCCCCGTTTTATCGCCTTGAACAATATCGCCCACACGTTTATTGACAACGATTATATGATTGTCTTCATGAAGAATTTGGAGGTTGGATTTTGTGGAAACTATTTTCATTTGGACATATTAGATTTTAGACATCTTAGACTTTTAGACTTTTTATATTTTTAAAAGTATAGTTTATATGAAAATTTAAGCAGTCTATATTTTAAGTGTTGATTTAAATTTGGAAATCATTTTAATTATTTCATCCAATTGATTAATTATTAACACGAGTTTTTCGGTTTTTATGAAGCCTAAATCGGATGCAATTAGTAATTGGGTTTCAATTTCATATGCTGAGCCAATGGCAATTTCAAGGAATCTAGAAAAATCTTTATTCGAATTTCTAGAAGAGCCTTCTGCTATGTTTGATGGTATCGAAACGGATGCTCTTCTTAATTGATTAGTTATTCCAAATTTTTCATCATTCGGAAATGTAGAAGTAACGGAATAAATTTCAGAACAAAAATTTCTGCTTTTCTGCCAAATTAAAAGTTCTTTAAATTGATGCATTTTTATACATTTTTAGCTGTTTTTGATTGTTGTTCATAGTTGTTTTATCATGAAATTTGGATGATCCAGATTCTACTTTAATAATCTTCAACAATTTCCTTTGCTTTTTCAAAATCTTAATTGTTAGCTCTTAATGTAACAGGATTAAATCCTCCAACTTTTATGTAAACCTTTAATATTGATTGTTTCAAAATATCTTTCTCTAAACAAATCAATCTTAATTTTACTTGTTTAGTAAACTAAATTTAATGTAACCACTTTCTCTCTAAATCTAAGTAGTCTAAGGAATCTAATAAGCCTAAACTAATACTGCTCATTAGCATTTGGGAAATCTTTACTTTTCACATCAGCAACATAATTTCCAATAGCGGAAGTCATTTGTTGGTAAAGATTTAAGTATCTTCTTAAAAATCTTGGACTAAATTCATTATTCATTCCCAACATATCATGAATAACTAAAACTTGTCCGTCAACTCCGCCACCAGCTCCAATTCCAATCACTGGTATTGAAAGGCTTTGGGCTACTTTTGTAGCTAAATGCGCAGGGATTTTTTCTAAAACAATTGCAAAACAACCTAGTTTTTCTAGTAATTTGGCGTCTTCTAATAATTTTTCAGCTTCTTCTACTTCTTTTGCACGAACGGTATATGTTCCAAATTTATATATAGATTGTGGCGTTAATCCTAAATGTCCCATTACTGGAATTCCAGCATTTAATATTTTTTTTATTGAATCTTTAATTTCGCTTCCTCCTTCTAATTTGACTGCATGTCCACCACTTTCTTTCATAATTCGAATCGAAGAGCGCAAAGCTTCTTTGGAATCGGATTGGTAACTACCAAAAGGTAAATCAACCACAACCAAAGCACGTTCTACCGCCCGAACAACAGACGACGCATGGTAAATCATTTGGTCCAATGTTATTGGCAATGTAGTTTCGTGACCCGCCATTACATTAGACGCCGAATCCCCTACAAGAATTATATCAACACCGGCAGAATCAACAATTTTAGCCATGGTAAAATCGTATGCCGTTAGCATCGAAATTTTTTCGCCGTCGGCTTTCATTTCTATTAAGGATTTTGTGGTAATTCTTTTGTAATCTTTTTTTGCTACTGACATAGTAATGATAAATTAGGCCGTAAAATTAATCTAAATATTTAAAATAGCATCCAAATAGTTAACAATCGGACATATTTACGGCAATTGCCAATCCACCTTCGGAGGTTTCTTTGTATTTATTATTCATGTCTTTGGCGGTTTGCCACATGGTGTCAATGACTTTGTCTAAGGGAACTTTTGCGTTTTTTGGGTCGGTTCCAATAGCTAATTCGGCAGCGTTGATGGCTTTTATGGCACCCATTGTGTTTCTTTCAATACACGGAATTTGAACCAATCCGCCAATAGGGTCACAGGTCATTCCGAGGTGATGTTCCATTGCAATTTCGGCAGCCATAAGCACTTGTTCGGGCGAACCTCCCATTACTTCACACAAAGCCGCAGCAGCCATTGCTGAGGAAACGCCAATTTCGGCTTGACAACCACCCATTGCCGCCGAAATAGTGGAACCTTTTTTGAAAATACTACCAATTTCTCCTGCCACCATCAAAAATTGCTTGATTTCTTTTTCTCCCGCTTGATGATTTTCGATAACCAAATAATACATTAAAACGGAAGGAATTACTCCAGCACTTCCATTGGTTGGTGCGGTTACAACCCGACCTAGAGCAGCATTTACTTCATTTACAGCCAAAGCAAAGCAACTTACCCATTGCAATATTTGTCGGAATTTTACTTCGGTCAATCGAATTTGTTCCAACCAAGATTGCGGATTCGAATAATTCCCCAAACCAATAAGGTTTTGGTGCATATCAAATGCTCTTCGATGAACATTTAGTCCGCCAGGCAAAATTCCTTCAGTATGGCAACCAATATACATACATTCCAACATGGTGTCCCAAATTCGGATTAATTCACTGTGAATTTCCGTTTCAGAACGCATGGATTTTTCATTTTCATAAACAATTTCTGAAATCTTTTTTTGCTCTTGAATGCAAAAATCCAAAAGTTCAGCTGCTTTGTTAATTTGAAAAGGAAAGGCACATTTTATGGCTGTTTTTCTTTTCGCATTAATCCGTTCTTCTTTAACTACAAATCCGCCACCGATAGAATAAAACGTAGAAGTATAATCAGTATTGTCTGAAAAATAGGATGTAAATGTTAATCCATTGGCGTGGAAAGGCAGGAAGTTTTTATTAAAAATAATATCGTTTAAAAAGTCAAAGGAAATTTGTTTTTCATTTCCCAAAAGAATTGACTTTTCTGTTTTTATTGAATTAACAATTGAAGTAATTGAATCTACAGGAATGTATTCAGGATCTTGCCCGCTAAGTCCGAGCATTAAAGCAAAATCAGTTGCGTGGCCTTTTCCGGTTAAGGATAACGAACCAAATAAATCGACTTTTATTCTACTAACAGAATGTATTTTGTCAGTATTTCGCAACTCATTTAGAAATCGTTCCGCTGCTCGCCAAGGTCCCAAAGTATGCGAACTTGAAGGTCCGATACCGATTTTAAGCATATCAAAAACCGAAATACATTCTTCCATAAATTACTAAATTTGACTTTTACAAATATAACAGAATTGATTGAAATATTGATTTTTAAGGCCTACTATTAAAAAATCGACATTATATTTTATGAAAAATGAAAATAATGAAATATTACTCGATAATTGCATCATTCCGTTTTACTTCTTTTATAGAAAACAAATTCCTTATCTTTGTCACCCAAATTTGTATAAAAAGTGAGCCAAATAAATAAGTTAAAAATACTGAACGATCCCATCTATGGTTTTATAACCATTCCAAATCCATTATTATTTGATTTGATGCAACATCCTTATTTTCAGAGGTTGCGACGCATTTCTCAAATGGGATTGTCCTATTTGGTTTATCCTGGCGCGCATCATACCCGTTTTCATCACGCTTTAGGATGCATGCATATTATGCAAAAAGCAATTGAAGTCCTACGTTTTAAAGGGATTTCAATATCTGAAGATGAATCTAACGCGCTTTTAATTGCTATTTTACTTCACGATATTGGTCACGGTCCGTTTTCTCATGCGATGGAACATAGTATTGTTGAAAACGTCAATCACGAAGCCATTTCTTTGTTGTTTATGAACAAATTAAATGAAGAATTTGAAGGTAAATTGGATGTGGCGATACAAATTTTTAAAGGCGAATATCCAAGAAAATTCATGTTGCAACTCATTTCTAGTCAGTTGGATATGGATCGAATGGATTATTTGAAACGCGATAGTTTTTATACCGGAGTGGCGGAAGGAAATATCAATTCGGATCGATTGATTCAAATGTTGTCGGTGGTTGAGGATACTTTGGTGATCGAAGAAAAAGGAATCTATTCGGTTGAAAAATTCCTAATGGCCAGAAGATTAATGTATTGGCAAGCCTATTTGCACAAAACAAGTTTGGTGGCCGAATTAATTTTGACGAAAGTCTTAAAAAGAGGCAAAGAATTGACCTTAAAAGGAATTGATTTACCTTGTAGCGAATCGTTGAAGTATTTTTTGAGTAATAAAGTCGAAGCCGTTGATTTTGATAATTTAATTTTAGATAAATTCTCGCAACTGGATGATTTTGATATTATTAGCGCCTTAAAATCATGGCAAAACAATGATGATTTTATATTGAGTTCGTTATCGAAAATGATAATTAATCGGGATTTATTGAAAATAAAATTCAATTCCGAGAAATTTCCGAAAGAAGAAATTGTCAATTACATTGATTTATTTTCGCAAGCGAATGGCATTTCAAACCAAGATGCGGCCTATTTTGTATTTAAAGGCAAAATTAAAAATCAGGCCTACAGCATTGAAGCCGAACCTATTCGAATTCTAAAAAAAGACAAAACCATTGAAGACGTAATGTTGGCGTCGGATCAATTGAATTTGAAGGCATTATCAAAGCCAGTAACCAAATATTACATTTGTTTTCCAAAACAACTTGCGGAATAATACTAATTAAAGTCTATTTTTTATATTTTTGTCAAGATGAAATTTACAGCAGAACAAATATCGGAAATATTAGAAGGCGAAATTGTAGGCAACCCAAATGCA
>CAIMBK010000090.1 GCA_903839195.1 uncultured Bacteroidota bacterium
GTTTCAAATTGCGCTTTGTTGGAATCGTTTAGCTTAAAAGCTAAAATATTCATCTTATCAAAAGACGCCAAAGCCTTATTTTGTTCCGCAGTCAATTTGGATTTATCAATTTTTAAAATACTTGGCGCTAAATCGATCGTGATGAAATTCTTGTTTTCGGAATTTTCGACAAAATACTTTTGCAAAGTAGGTTCTTTGGAACAACTCGCCATTAACAAAACGATCAACAATAAAAAACTGCAATATTGTTTCATGTTATTTTTTGTCTTTCGTTGCGTTTTTTAATTCATCACCACCCGGAATTCGCATTTTATCGGTCAAAACAGAAATTTCGTTTAAGTCAAAATTACCAGTCAAAAACATTAAAACCGTATCATTTCCTTTTCCAGAACCTTCAATAAACATTAAAAGTTCTTTAATTTGTGAATCGTTTGAACCTGATTTTACAAGGATTTTTATGTTTTTTCCGCCATTATTAACGCGCATTAATTCTTCCAAACCAGCCGTTTTGATGTATTTGTCAGCGGCTGCTTTCATTTCAATTGTAAGTCGGTTGCTCGTTGTGGTAAACACTTTCAAATTGTCTAATTTTCTTACCAAATTTAGATACGCTTGCGCATCTTTTTCTTTGGCATCCATCTTGACATTTCCCATCATTTGGAACATTTTTTTGTTGACAATCACCGAAGTAACCTCTTCTTGTCCATCGAATTTATCAAAAATTGCTTGCCCAAAAAAAGTATTGGAAACCAAAAGTAATAAAATTAAAATACTGGTTTTTTGAATTGTTGTTTTCATTTTTTCTATTATTAAATTATTTAAAAATTATGTTTTTTGTACTTTCATATTCATTGATATAACCGACACTTTCAATACCAAATTGCAAATTATTGGACAAAAGCGATAGTGCTTTTTGAGTGGCTTCAAAAGCTTCTTCGGGAGTATCATAAGTTCCTAAATCATTAGAATTCGCTGTGGATTCATTGAAATAAATATAGGTGCCAATTCCCAAAAAAACAACCACCGATGCGGCAATTGAAATCAAATAATGTCTTTTTTTTGTTGGTTTTAAAACAATTTTAGGAACAAATTTAACGTCTTTTTCGTGTGTAAAATATCCGAATAACGATTGGTATTGTTTCAAATGCTGGACTACTTCGTTAGACAAAAAATAGGTTTTTAATTCCTTTTCCTCTGAAATCGTGGTTTCGCCTTCGAAATATTTTTCTAGTAACTTTTCTATTTTATTTAATTCCATAACCATGTGTTTTTTGCATAAACGTTCTAATCGTTTTACGAGCTCTTGAAAGGGCCACTCGAACGGCAATTTCTTTCATTTCCAATATAATTGCGATTTCTTCGAATTCTAATTCTTCAATATCCCGCAATTGAACAATCATTTTTTGTTGTTCTGGCAACTGATTTATACTTTTTTCAACCCAACTTAAACTGTCTTTATCTTCAATAATTTGAAGCAAACTTGCGTCTCGGTTTGTGAAATTGGAATGTTCTAAACGTAAATTTCCCGCTCTTTTTGACTTTAATTGATCCAAACAAAAATTCTTTGTCATGGTCATTGCCAAAGCTTCAATGCTTGAATAGGCGTTCAAATCCTCCTTTTTATTCCACAATTTTACCAAAACTTCCTGAGTTGCATCTTCGGCTTCTTCTGCGCTAACCAACAATCGCTTTGCTAGTCGATACACTTTATCTTGAAAAAGAGACACAATTTGTATAAACTCGTTTTGGGTCATTGAAAACTATTTATTTGCCTATTTAAGTGAGACGCGAATGGATTTGTTTTGTTACAAAGTAATACAAAATAATCCTATAAATAGAAAAAATAAAACCCGAAATCCTTATTTTACAAATAAATAGATATGCCAATTTTGAAGTTGCGTCCGCGAGTGGAATAGCCAATATTCTCTTGAAAATCAGAATTAAATACATTGGTGACGGTTCCAAAAACAGTCATTCGATTGGGAATTAATTCATATTTGGCAATGGTGTTTAACAATTGATACGCTTCCAAAATTGTGGTCGAAAGTTCATTTGTTCCGCCATCAAAGTAGGTTTCACTTCGATTGTGTAAATATTGATAATTCAAAGAAAAAACAGCTCGTTTTGAAGCTTTATAATCAGTAGAAAAATTAACTTTATGCTTCGGAATTAGTTGGTTTAATTGCTCATTTGCAGATGTAAACGCATAATTGGCATCGATTTTAAAAGCATTAGAAATTGCAAAAGAAACCATTGATTCGATTCCTTTAACGTGATTATTTCCTTCCATATTACTATAATTGGAAACCCAAGTATCAGGGTTTGTATAAAAACCAATGGTATTTTTTTCTTCGCGATAAAAAGCTACGGTATTCCAATTAATTTTTTTATCCAACAAGTTCATTTCAAAACCTAATTCAATGGTGCTATTGTCTTCGGGCGTTAAATCCAAATTACCATAAGGCGAATACAGTTGGTACAAACTGGGCGTAATATAGGCCGTACTATAAGAAGCCAAAAGTTTTAGCGGGATTTTTTGGAACGAAAACGATGTGTTTACATTAAAAACCAAATGATTTTTATACACACTGTGCGTATTATACCGTGCTCCAGCATTTATGTTAAATCCAGATTCAAAATTATAAACGGCTGTAAAATAAGGGTCAATGGTACGTGATTTTGCCAAATTATTTGAAATGGATTCATATTGTGAAAGCGCGTCCATTTCCATAAATTGAAATTGAGTTCCAATGACGGCGAAAAACGGTTTTGAAAACGAATATTTATTATACACATCAATGGTTGTCGTTCGGGAATTATAGTCGCTATTTCCAACCAAATTAGACCAAGTGTCAAGAATTTTATAACTTCTTTTAATCGAATTTGAACTCGCATTAATTATTAATTCACCCTTATTATATATGTATTTTGGCGAAAATCCAAATCGAAATTGTTCAATATTTGAAACATTTTCGGGCGTATCGGGATTAGTGAAATTGTCAAAAGTACCATCAAAATTATTTTTGATTTTATCATAATTAGCAAAAAAATCGAAGTTCAATTTCGTGTTGGCTTTTATACCAATTTTCAGCAAAGAATTAACCCTAGAAAATCGATCTTCTTCAAAATTTAGTCCTTTAGATTCAGAAATTCCTGATGTTTCGGTACTATTTATGGTTGCCAAATAACTAATTGTTTTGTTGCTTCCATTGGCTGAAAATCCTTGATTAAAATCCTGCGGATTGTATTTCACTTTATCCGAAGTCATTTGCGTTCCAAAGTTAAAATAGGCGTTTCCATCAATAGCTTTCCGACCTGCTTTTTTTAGTGTAATAGTAATAACACCTGTTGCAGCTCCTGTACCATAAAGCGTACTCGAAGCGCCTTTCATAATTTCGATAATTTCTACTTGCTCAATCGGAATTAATCGTAAATCATATTCCAAATTAATTCCAGCGGCATCAGTAACTGGGATTCCGTCAATTAAAATAAGTGTTTGTCGGTTTCTTCCGCCACGAATGTAGCAACCCATATTTTTTCCAGAAGCACTTTGATTGCCATTAATTTCGAGACCCACAACGCTACTTAAAACCGAGGCAAGCGATTGACCCGATTTTTTTGCTAAATCATCTGCTTTAATTTTGACGATAATTTTACTTGCTTTTTCTTTTGCCAATTCAAATTTGGAATCGGAAACGACGACATCGTCTAATTTAACTATTGATATTCCGACAACTCGATCTTTAAAATCGACTTTTGAATTTGGAATTGGCGCTGAAATTTCCTTTTGTTGCGAAAAAACACTAGCGCTTAACACAATGAAAAGCGCACAGAAACGAACCTTTTTGTTGTTCATTTTAAATTAATTATTTTACTAAAATGGGGAGAAAAGTATAGAATTTACCATACCCAAACCTTTTTTCCCGAAAGTTTGATACTCGATGTAATAGGCAGGTCTCCTGGCTTGCGTCATGTTGTTGACCTTCCCACCACGCAGGGCGTGGCAGTGGTTTTGTAGAGAACAACATGCTTTTGTAGCTTACAGTTGCGGGAACAGCACAGGTTTTGAACCTGTTTCCCTTTTAATGCTATTTTGAAAAATCAAAAAAGCAACCTTAATACGGATGCAAATATAATCCAATATTTCAATATTAGCTTCCATTTTGAATTAATAAATCTACCTTTGCATGGGTTTAAATACTACTTATGAAAATTATTCTTTTTAAAATTTCTATTGGTTTACTACTTTTTACTTTGATGGGTTGCAACCAAAAAAAGAAAGAATTAAATGCCGCTATTTTGCCTATTAGTAAAGAGATTAAATACGCAAAAGGTTTTAAAATTGACAATTATAATGGTTATTCCGTGTTGCGAATCACAAATACTTGGCCGGAATCAAAACAAATTTATACCTATATTTTACAAGAAAAAAACGCAAAAATTCCTGATAGTTTAAAGCAATTTACGGTGATTTCTGTTCCAATAAAAAAAATCGTTGTGACATCCACCACGCATATTCCTGCGCTGGAATTATTAGGCGTAGAAAAAACGCTGATTGGTTTTCCTTCAACCGATTTCATTTCCTCTATAAAAACAAGAGCATTAATTGATGCTAGAAAAGTTCGGGAAGTTGGAAAAAATGAAAATTTGAATACCGAAATACTGATTGATTTAGCGCCCGATGTGATTATAGGTTTTGGGTTAAACAACACCAATCCAACGCTTGACAATTTACAAAAAAGCGGTTTAAACGTTATTTACAATGGCGATTGGAACGAAAAAACTCCATTAGCAAAAGCCGAATGGATAAAGCTATTCGGCGCATTATATGGTTTGGAAACAAAGGCAAATCAGATTTTTTCAGAAATTGAAACGGCTTATAAAAGTGCTTTGACAACTGCAAAAAAAGCCAGCAATGAACCGACCGTTTTATGCGGTTCGCAATACCAAAATCAATGGTTTGTACCGCAAGGAAATAGTTGGGCTGCCCAATTTTTAAAAGACGCGCATTCCAATTATCTTTGGAAAAACACCAATGGAACTGGCAGTTTATCCTTGTCTTTTGAAACGGTTTTGGATAAAGCAAAAATGGCCGAATTTTGGATTGCGCCGGGCGATTTTGTTTCGCTTAAAGAAATGAGCGATAGTAATTTTCATTATAAAGAGTTTCAAGCATTTAAAAATAAAAAAGTATATTCGTATGCCTTAAATAAAGGAAAAAAAGGTGGGATTTTATATTTTGAATGGTCGTGTTCTCGCCCAGATTGGGTGTTGAAAGATTTTATCAAAATTCTTCACCCCGAATTATTGCCCAATTACAAAACTCATTTTTTTAATCAATTAAACTAATTTGAACACTTTAAATAGAAATAATACCTTTTTTATTTTACTCACTTTTGGTGTGTTTTGTCTTTTTCTGATAAACATCAGTTTGGGTTCGATTACTATTCCGATAAAAAATCTATTTCAGGTGCTAATTGGTGAAAGTTCGGGAAAAGAAACCTGGGATTATATTATTTTAAATTACCGTTTGCCAAAAGCCGTAACGGCCATTCTTGTTGGGATTGGATTGTCAATTAGTGGATTATTAATGCAAACTTTGTTTCGAAATCCATTGGCTGGACCTTATGTTTTGGGCTTAAGTTCAGGCTCTAGTTTGGGCGTCGCTTTTGTTATTTTAGGAGCATCATTGTTGCCCAATTTCATTTCTTCAATTGTACTTTCAAGTTATGGAATTGTCCTTGCGTCAAGTTTGGGAAGTTTTTTGGTTTTACTTTCAATTTTAATAATTTCCCATCGTTTAAGAGATACTATGACGCTTTTAATCGTAGGACTAATGTTTGGTAGTTTCACCAGCGCCATTGTTGGTACTTTGACTTATTTCAGTTCGGCCGAACAGTTGCAAAAATTCACATTTTGGTCTCTTGGAAACCTAGGAAATTTATCTTGGAATTCGATATTAATATTATTTTGTTGTGTATTAATTGGATTATTATTGAGTCTTTTTAGTATAAAACCTTTAAACAGTTTGCTTTTAGGAGAAAATTATGCCAAAAGTTTGGGCTTAAATTACAAAAAATCAAGATTGATTATTTTATTAGCTACTAGCATTTTGGCTGGTAGTATTACGGCATTTGTTGGCCCAATTGCATTTGTTGGATTGGCCGTTCCGCATATTGCCAAATTGGTATTTCAAACCAGTAATCACGGGATTTTATTTTGGAGTACATTGATTTTTGGAGCAATGACAATGCTAATTTGCGATACTATTTCGCAAGTTCCAGGTGGTGATTTTACGCTTCCAATAAACGCGGTAACGTCTATTTTTGGTGCGCCAATCGTGATTTGGTTAATTGTTCGTAGACGAAAAATGGTTTAAGTTGTAATAAATAAAGTATGAAAAACAGCATTCTTTCCACATCAAATTTAAGCATTGGCTACACGACCAAAAAGGAAACTATTGTCATAGCCGAAAACTTAAACTTGAACTTACAGGAAGGAAAATTAATTGCGTTAATTGGTGCCAATGGAATCGGAAAATCAACTCTTTTACGAACCTTAACAGGAATTCAAAAACCAATTTCTGGCTCCGTAATTTTAAATACTAAAAACTTAAACGATTTAGATTCTTGGACAATCGCCCAACAATTGAGCGTGGTTTTGACCGAAAAATTACCGCCAAGCAATTTGACCGTTTTTGAATTGATCGCACTCGGAAGACAGCCTTACACCAATTGGATTGGGAAACTTACCGAAATTGATGTTTTAAAAATAAATGAAGCCATTGAACTGACACAAATTGCCCATTTGTCTGACAAAAAACATTATGAAATCAGCGATGGTCAATTGCAAAATGTTTTAGTTGCTCGAGCTTTGGCGCAGGATACGGCCTTAATAATTTTAGACGAACCAACTACACATTTGGATTTAGTTCATAAAGTTTCTTTGTTCAAATTATTAAAAAAATTGACTAAGGAAACCAATAAATGCATTCTTTTTTCAACACACGATATTGATTTGGCCATACAATTATCAGATGAAATGATAATAATGACGCCCGAAAATGTAGTACAAGACGAACCTTGTAATTTAATTTCCAAAGGAATATTCGATACTCTTTTTGTCGATGAAAATATAAAATTTGATAGTGAAAAAGGTCGGTTTATGATACAATAATCTGTTAGTTGACTATTATTTTCTTTATTATTTTGGTTTCTTGAACATAAAACACAAAAGAATAAACACCCGAATTTAATTCGGAAATTGAAAGTGAATTACTTTTTATACCGCTCTTCAATATAATTCTTCCAAAAACATCGTAAACAGTTACAATTGTACCGTTTTCAACACCTTCAAAATTAACTTTATCAGTTGCTGGATTTGGATATAAATTTATGTCGCCATATTTATTATCACTGACTGAAAGTCCGTTACAAAAGTCAAAAACATCAAAAATTGGCAAAGCCGAATTGTTATTTGAAAAATTAAAAAAACTCAAGTTTTCATAGGAAGATCCTTGACCCCATTTATCACAAAAAGTAGAAGTTATCCATCCTGGCTCCCAATAAAGAACCCCTTTTCCACCAGCGTTATAAACTGTATTTACGAGATCAGTAAAAAATTGTTTTTGACCAATTGGGGTAATTGGATAAGTGAAATTACCATAAGAATTAATAATATTTGTGTATCCATCTGACGACGAAGTAGTCCACGGAATGCCTGTTTCAAAAATCATTATATCTTTGTTATACGTTGTTTTTAAGGCATTTACTAAAGTTCCTAATTGTGTTAATGTAGTAAAATTAGACCAATAGGGATAAAAGGAAATACCAATAATATCATAGTTTGTTATATTTTGACTTGAAAATAAACCGGCAAGCCATGAAGCAGTATTGTCCGTAAAATGAATTGCTTTTTTTATTGAAGTAGCATTGGAATTATTAAAATCGTCAACTGCTGATAATGCACTATTGAATTTAGAAGCATCTTCTGGCCAAGTCCATCCGTTTGTGGCATTTGTGTCATCTATAAATCCCCAAGTAGTTTCATTTCCAATGGCAACAATATCTGGAGTAACATTATTATTTTTCAGCGTTTGTAAAACCGAAATAGTATAATTATAAATAGCATTTTGAAGAGCAACTCCAGTAAGTCCATCCCAGGCTTGTGGTCTTTTTTGAGTACTTGGATCATTAAAATAATCTCCATAATGAATGGCTAAATTTAATTTCATCCCGTTTGATTTGGCATTTGTAAATCCTAAGATTACATCGTTAATATCATTTGCAGAAATGACATTACCACAATTGCTAGTGATATTTTGAGGAGTATGAAAAAGCCGCATTCTTACCATATTTGCACCTTTTTGAGCAAAAAAAGAATACGGGTTTACAATATTATTATTTAAATCTCGATATTCGCCTCCATTTGCGAGAACCGAATTTATATACGATAAATCAGCACCAAGATTAAAACATTGTGCATTTAAACCTGCTGAAAAAAGCAGAAAAAATACTATTAGTTTTTTCATTTTAATAAATTTATTTGTCTTTTAGCTTCACCAACGACAAATGCCACTGAATTGGCAATATTAAAACTACGAATTAAATTTGACATCGGAATGGTCAAATGATTGGGAAATAAATTCAAAACATCTTGGCTTAATCCAACACTTTCTTTGCCAAAAACCAACCAATCGCCATCTTGAAAATCGTTTTCCAAATACGACTTTTCGGCATGGGAACTCATTAAAAAAACACGCGATTTGTCTGGGATTTGCGTCATCCAATCGGAAATATTTTGATATTCCTTTACATCCAAATGCACCCAATAATCCAAACCAGAACGTTTTAGGTTTTTATCATTAATAACAAAACCAAAAGGATGTATCAAATGCAAACGACTTTCGGTACCCACGCACAAACGACCAATATTTCCAGTATTATTTGGGATTTCGGGTTCTACTAAGACGATGTTCAACATGGGAATTGGGATTTAGGATTTGGGATTTGGGATTTGGAAATTTGGAACTTCTTGAGCTTCTCCTGATAATAAATCCTTTAAATATATGTCGCCAATGCGAACTCGAACTAATCGCAAAGTAGGAAATCCAACCGCTGAAGTCATTTTTCGAACTTGCCGAAATTTACCTTCATTGACCGTAATTGAAACCCAAGACGTTGGACCGTGACGCTCATCTCTGATTTTTTTGACACGTTCGCCAAAATTCGGTAAATCCTGAATTAGAAAAGCTTGACAAGGTTTTGTAATGTATTTTATGCCGTTAAAACCAATTTCAACACCTTTTTTTAATTGATCAACGGCGTCTTGATTGATATTTCCATCCACTTGGACATAATATTCTTTATCAATTTTTTTACTTCTAATGGCTTCGCTCATTTTACCATCGGTTGTCAAAAAAAGTAATCCTTCCGAATCTTCATCAAGACGACCAATTGCCATAGTTCCTGGAGGAAAATCAAATAATTCTCCTAGTAATTTTTTCTTTCGTTTTAATTCATAAACAAACTGACTTAAATAGCCGTAGGGTTTGTGAAGAATAAAATGACGATGCGACATTGGAATATTTTGGTGTAAAAATACATTTTTAATTCGCAAAAAAAATCCGTTCAAGAGATAATTTCCCTATTTTTACATTCCTAAATCGAAGCACTATGTCATCAACTATTTCTATCCTTTTTGTATTTATTGTAGCCTTAGCCATTGGAATTTTCATTGGCAAACTCTTATTTTCTTCAAAATTAAATTCCGAAAACGCATTTCTTGAAGAAAAAATCAAAAGTATTTCGCAGCAAATGGTACAATCTGAAAATCAAACTCAGAATATAGTTTTAGAACGCGATGCGTTGCGAAATGAAAAAGAAGCAATAACCATTCATTTGACAAAAAAAGAAGCAGATTTTGATCATCTTTTGGAACGAAATAAAGAACAAAAAGAGGAAGTAGAAAAATTGCAAGAGAAATTCACGAAGGAATTTGAAAATCTTGCAAACAAAATTTTGGACGAAAAATCGAACAAATTTACCGAGCAAAATAAAGAAAATATGAAAA
>CAIMBK010000091.1 GCA_903839195.1 uncultured Bacteroidota bacterium
AAACAAGCATTTATTTACGACTTTCCATAATTACTTTCTTTTTTATCGGCTGTGTTTTGGGCGGATTTATTTACCAAAAAATACAATTAAAGACTTTGTTAGTGGCTTCCGTTTTTCTATTAATAGCGCTTTTTTATGACTATTTGAGGTTTAAATTCTTTGTTATAAAGAGAAAAAAAGTGTCCAACAGAAAATTATAACATTCCGTTATATTTTCTTACAAACCATTCTATTCCCAATAACATAACCAAAATCGCTAACAAAATTTTGTAATCAATTAAAGGCGATTTTTTGGTAATGGCTTTTTGAATTGGAAGGTATTTTTTTTCTTCGAGTAACTTTTTAACCAACAAATCCACTTGATTTGGCATAACGACAAAACCGTTTGTTTTGGAAGCTAATTGTTTCAATTTCAACAAATCAGGATTCACAAATTGTTTTTCAATATCAAAATCAAGGACTTCAAAATAGCCGTTATAAGTAGTATTTGAATTCAATTCTTTTACCCTGAAATCATATTTTCCAGCAGACAAACCATCTAAATTGACTTTGAAATTGTTGTTTCCTTTCAAAAAATCAAAATTCTTAGTGGCTTTTGTAGCTTTATTTGTAACCGAAATGGTCAAACGCGAC
Source organism: uncultured Bacteroidota bacterium (assembly GCA_903839195.1). Classification (GTDB taxonomy): domain Bacteria; phylum Bacteroidota; class Bacteroidia; order Flavobacteriales; family Flavobacteriaceae; genus Flavobacterium. The sequence continues at coordinate 634 of CAIMBK010000091.1, forward strand.
CGTTCGTCGAATTCATAATTTTTATTAAAATATTGTGCTTCCAACGAAATTGATTCGCCCGAATAATAAAAATTTTCATGCGTTACAATTAGCGATTTTTTGGAATTATTGGTGGCCAAAAACTGAATTGTTTTGTCGATAAAAACATCAAACTTATCAAAATTTTGATTGTCAACATGACTTTGTAAACGCCATTTCCAAATATTTTCTCCTAATAAAAAGGCGGTTCTTTTTCCTTGATTTTCGGCGAAAGCCATTAACGGAGCGTTTGTTGCAATATTTCGGATTTTGGAACCTAATAAAACTGTTGTGTTTTTGCTTGCTGTAATTACTCCAAAGGAATTTTTTAAGGGTGGAAAACTTTCAAAACCAATATTTTCAATTGCAAAAAGATTGAAATCCGGTTTAAAATCGGCAAAATAATCCTCGCTTTGCGAACTCATTTTAAAACTTAAATCCTCTTGATGTTGGTTCAAAAATTCATAATCAGTTTCCGTTCCAGTAATAATCCAGGTGTTGCAATTGGCTTTTAAATTGGTCTCAAAAACAGATTGAAACGAAGCCGTTGGCTGGTAGAATATCAAAACACTAAAATCTTGTAACGACTTGATTTCTTTTGGTTTAAATACCGAAACCTTCCGTTGCGCATTATTTTCAATTGCTCGTTTTATGGCGCCAATATCCGGATGATTGGTTTCGGAAATAATAGCAATATTAGTTTTTTGATCCAATATTTGAACCGCAAAATCTTTGGAATTATTGTAGCTGTTTTTCTCCGAATTTTTGGAGGTAATTTTGGCTTTGAAAATCTGTAATCCTACCGCCGAAGCAGGAAGTAAAACCGAAACAATTGCTGATTTATTGGAAGGTGAAAAAGAAAGCGTTTGTTTATCCAAAACGGCATTTCCTTGTGAAATAGTGAATTCGGAAGCGCAATTTTTGGTTCCTGAGTAATTTATAAATACTTCAACTGGGAATTTATTTTTATGAAAAGCATATTTATTGACATTCACTTGTTTAATTTTTAAATCAAAAAAAGTGGTGGTATCGCCTAGTATTATTGGATAAACTGGGTTTTTATTTTCAAAACAAGTCACATAATCATTTCCCGTGGTTTGGTTTCCGTCAGAAATTAATATGGATGGAAACGTTTTGTTTTTGTAAATGCTTTTTAAATTTTTAGCAATTTCTTCAAAATTGGATTGTTTTCCTTTAAAATCAAATTGATTCGATGCCTGAAAATCGGTATCAAATCGATAAATACCAACGTCAAATTTTTCTTGTAAATCGGAATTTGAATTTAGTTTTTCGTACAAATCCAATGCCGTTTTATCGGCTTTTAAATCACTGATTGAGTTGGAATTATCAATAATGATAGGCAATGGCGTTTTCTCGATTTCAAATGTTTTTCGTGTAATAATTGGATTTATTAATAAAACTAATATTCCGAAAATCGTCAAAAAACGAATTGCCGCTAAAAAGTAGCTTATTTTAGACGTAATTTTGACTTTGAAAAAATAGTGGTAATAAGTCAACCCAAACGCTAATAAAAGGGAAAATAAGAGTAATAGCGCTGTATTTGCCATTATTTTATTGGAATTTGAAAATTAATTTGGAATGAAATAGGGAGGTGAAAATACAATTATGTTAGCATTCCACCATCAACATTTAATACTTGCCCGGTAATATAAGCGCTCATTTCTGAGGCTAAAAAAAGACACGCATTAGCAACATCTTCGGTTGTTCCGCCTCTTTTCAAAGGAATTCCATCGCGCCATCCTTGCACCACTTCGTCACTTAATTTTGCGGTCATTTCAGTTTCGATAAAACCTGGCGCAATTGCGTTGCAACGGATATTTCGGGAACCCAATTCAAGTGCCACCGATTTAGTAAATCCGATTACACCAGCTTTTGATGCGGCATAATTGGTTTGACCCGCATTTCCTTTTACTCCTACAACGCTGCTCATGTTAATAATAGATCCTGAACGTTGTTTAAGAAATGTTTTTTGAATGGCTTTGGTCATATTGAAAACGGATTTCAAATTTACGTCGATTACTTTATCAAAATCTTCTTCCGACATTCGCATTAAAAGATTGTCTTTGGTGATTCCGGCATTGTTTATTAAAATATCAACCGTTCCAAAATCGGCTAAAACAGCTTCCACAAAAGTGTGTGCTTCTGTAAAATCAGCTGCATTAGATTGGTATCCTTTGGCTTTAATTCCCATTTTGTTAAGTTCAGCTTCCAGTTCTAAAGCAGATTCCACTGACGAACTATAAGTAAAAGCAACATTGGCTCCGTTTTTCGCAAAAATTTCAGCAATTCCTCGACCAATTCCACGGCTAGCACCCGTAATTATAACCACTTTTCCTTCAACTAATTTCATAATGATTTTAGATTTTGATTTAAAATAAAGCACAAATATATTATTTTAGAATTGAAGTTGAAATTATTATTTAGATAGATTTTCAAACCACTATTTATTTGGCATTTCAATTATTTGTCAATTTAATAAATATATTTGTCAAAATAATTCTAAAAATAAAAACGTTGCTTTTAAATTATAAAAAAGCAGTTTCTTATTAAACTAAATATCAATAAGTTGTAGAAAAACAACTTCGTTTTATGACTCATTCTAAAAAAGATTTTAAACAACTTTATTTTGAATACAATGCACTTGTGTATACGGTAAGTCTGAATTATTTGCAAAATATTGAGGATGCCGAAGAAATCACACAGGATGTTTTTGTTCAAGTTTATAATTCTTTGGGACAATTTAATCATAAATCGACATATAAAACATGGATTTATCGGATTGCAATTAATAAGTGTTTGGATTTTATAAAAAAGAAAAACAGCGCCAAACGTATGTATATTTTCGGGAAAAAAAGCGAATCGGATTTCGAAATTAGAAACATATCCAACTTTGAACATCCAGGTATTCTAATGGAAAAAAAAGAAAATGCAGCCATTTTACTGGCAGTTATCAATCAATTACCTTCCAATCAAAAAACGGCATTTTTACTTTCAAAATTTGATGGTTTAAGTAATCCTGAAATTAGCGAGATTATGAATCTTAGTGTTTCATCCATAGAATCGCTAGTTTTTAGAGCAAAAAACATTTTAAAAGAAAAATTAAAAGAAAAATTTAGTGAATATCGCAAGAAATAATATTTAATAACGTCTAACTATTTATGGAAACAGAAAACTGGATAAACGAAATTTTAAATAGCTCCGATGGAATTACAAAAGTAGCTCCGGATGTGGACTTGTTTTCAAAAATTCAAATGAAAATTAACAATCAAAATTCCATTTCAAAACAATGGATTTGGATTGCAGCAGCTTCGTTTGCTTTATTACTTTCTTTGAATGTGAAATTTATTTTTAGAAACAAAACAAAAACAACAAATGAAACCGAGTCGGTAATTAGTTCGGTTACAAATAACAGTCAATTATATCAAACTGATTATGAATAAGATAAAACTATTAACCTTTTCCGTAATTGGATTATTATTTCTAAATATTGGAATAATTTGCTTTCTTTATTTTTCAAGACCAACGGACAGAAATGACAAATTCAATCCAAAACCTCGAGAAATTATTTCCGAAAAATTACATTTTGATGCCAATCAAATAAAATCATACGATCAACATATTGAAATTCATAAGTTTAAAATTGATTCTTTGAATACAAAAAGTAAAGAATTGAAGTTTGAATTGTATTCGCAATTGAAATTAGCAACGATTAATAATGCCGAGAAAAATCGTTTAATTAACGAGTTAATTAATAACCAAAAAGAAATTGAAAACACCTATTTTCAGCATTTTTTGGACATAAAATCGCTTTGTAAAAAAGACCAAATAGAAGCTTTTAATTCATTGACCGATGAATTAGGAAAAATGTTTTCAAAAGGAAATCAACCGCCACGTCCGCCGCACGATTCGCTTCATCATGGACCGGCGCCTCCAAGACCACCTCGAGGAGAAAATCATCCTGGACCGCCAAGAGATGACTTTTAAAACTATTTCATACCTATTTCTTTGCTTTCTATTTTCACAGCCATTTTTGGCGCAAGAAAATAAGGAAACAATTATCATGGATTTTCATTTGGTTTTTGATAAAAATCCATTGGAAATAAATAAAAAGTATGTTTCTGAGACGAAGGATTCTTTAGAAATAAATACTTTCAAATTTTACATTTCAAATATTGCGGTTCAATTTGCGGACAATACCAATTATTCCGAAGAAAATAGTTATCATTTATTAGATATTGAAAATCCAAATTCGCTACAAATTCCATTACAAAATTATACCGAAAAATCCATTTTAAAAATAACATTTACGATTGGCGTTGATAGTTTGGCGAATGTTTCGGGAGCAATGTCTGGCGATTTAGACCCTACAACCGGGATGTATTGGGCGTGGCAAAGTGGCTATATTAATATGAAAATTCAAGGTACTAGTAAAAGTTGTAAAACCAGAAAAAACGCTTTTGATTTTCATATTGGAGGTTATTTGAAACCCTATTATGCAAGCAGAAAGATTACTTTGGAACCAAAAAAAAATCGATTGAACGTCAAAGTGGATTTGGCGAAATTATTTTCAAAAATTTCCCTTTCAGAAACAAATAGCATAATGATTCCTGGGAAACAAGCTATGGAAATTGCAGATAAATCGATACAAATGTTTAGCCTCGAATGAAAAAAAAGCCAATATATTTTCTTTCTATCCTTTTTATTGTTGCTATTACGCTCAGTTTTGCAATAAAAATTGGGACGCCAATTTATTTAGAAATCCCAAAAGGTTGGCCAAAAACCAAATATAATTTTTCGAAAAATCCATTAACTGAAGAAGGTTTTCAATTGGGACGCAAATTGTTTTATGATCCAATTTTGTCACGAGATAACACTATTTCTTGTACGAGTTGTCATTTGCAAGCTACAGGATTTACGCATGTTGATCATGAATTAAGTCATGGAATTGATGGAAAGATTGGAACCCGAAATTCACTTGCTTTGATGAATTTGGCGTGGTCAGATAATTTTATGTGGGATGGCGGTGTTAATCATTTGGATGTGCAACCCATAAATCCTATTACAAGTCCTGTAGAAATGGATGAAACACTCGCCAACGTAGTATTCAAGTTGCAAAAAAGTGAAAATTATCCACAATTATTTAAAGAGGCATTTGGTGATTCGAAAATTACCGGGCAACATCTTTTGAAGGCGCTTTCGCAATTTGTGGTAATGTTAAAATCGAGTAATTCTAAATATGATAAAGTCATTAGAAAAGAAGCCGAATTTAACGAAAAAGAAAAAAATGGGTATCGTATTTTCAAAGCTAATTGTGCGAGTTGCCATAAAGAACCATTATTTACCGGGGACAAATTTGAGCGAAATGGATTGACTTTGGACACTACATTAAACGATATTGGAAGAGAACGAATTACAAATAATTTAGAAGATAGAATGCGATTCAAAGTTCCGACTTTGCGAAACATTCAATTTACGGCGCCTTATATGCATGACGGAAGATTTAAAAAATTATCAGACGTTATTAAGCATTATAACTCCCTTGGAAATGACGAAAATTTACCCAAACAATTAAAAAAACCAATGAATTTATCCGACAATGAACGCGTTGATTTGCTCGCTTTTTTGCATACTTTGACCGACTTAGAATTTCTTTTTGATCCTAAGTTTTCATTTCCAAAATAAAAGTGCAAGAAAAATTGTAAATTTTCGTCTAAAATAAAAAATATATAAAGAACTACCTATATTTAAATTTATGAAAAAAACCATTACACTTTTAACCTTTTTAACGGCATTAATTTCAAATGCACAAACCAATCCGGCTATTACAAGTTGGTTAGTTAATACAACCGGAATTACTGGTCGACATTATGTTGCCGGAAATTCAACACCGGTAACCGACGCTGTTCAAGCGAATGTTCAAACAGTTCAATACAATTCCACTAATGTATATGTTTCAGCGACTGGAATTCCAGCTTATATTACTGGACCTTTTCAAGGAAACCCAACAACTGGTGCTCCAACTCCACAAAATAAAATATTTAAATTTTCAGTAAATCCTACTCAAAACACTGGAACTCTTTCGACTACCACTGGAGGAAATATTGGCGTATTTAAAAATGGTGTAGCTTTATTTGATTATCGTGACGGTGTTGCTTGGAGTAGCACAACAAATGCATTATGTGGTGGTCCTGGAAATCCTCCTTGTGCTGGTGGTCCGGGTACAACTCAAGCATGGAACAGAGATGCAATACCCGCTGAAATGAGTGGTTTTGATTGTTCAAAAGCACATCCAGCTAATGGTAATTATCATCATCACCAAAATCCAAGTGCCTTTAATTTGGATATAAATGTTTTATCAACAATTTGTAACACCTATCCTTCTGATGGATTGTATGTTATTGATTCAAATGTACATTCCCCATTAATAGGTTTTGCATACGATGGTTTTCCAATTTATGGAGCTTATGCTTATACCAATACTAATGGAACTGGAGCAATTGCAAGAATGAAATCAAGTTATCAATTACGCACCAATACAACAAGAGTTAATGGCCCCGCTATAAATCAAGTGGTTGGAACACAAACATTATTTAATGGGTATTTTAGAGAAGATTATGAATATGTGGCGCATCCAACTGACCCAACCTATTTAGACTCACACAATGGTAGAATTTGTAATACACCCGAATATCCAGTTTCTCTATATCCAAATGGTATCTATTGCTATTTTGCTACTGTTGATGCCAATCATAATTCTGCTTATCCTTATGTAGTAGGCCCTACTTTTTATGGTACTGTTTGTACAAGTGCCCAAGGTTCTGACTGTAATACAGTAACAACAATTCCAAGTGGAACAACAACATATTTAGCCAATAATACTTTTAATTTTAATGATACTAAAATTACTATTGCGCCAAATCCTGCTCAGGATTTCATTGCTATTCAATCGCAAATGGCTGAAATTGATTTGAAAGTCGAATTAATTGATGAATTAGGAAAAGTAGTTAAAACCAGTCAGATTCTTCAAGGAAGCACCTTAAGCATAATTGAAACCGATACTATTTACAATGGAATTTATTTCGTCAAAATTTCGGATGGAAAAAATTCAAAAAGTTTAAAAGTCATTATAAATAAATAAAAATAAAAAAGCTCCTCAGACATTGAGGAGCTTTTTTAATTAGACTTTTTTATTATTAAAAAGCGACATTCCATCTTGGTAATTTTCCATTATCCGTAAGGAAATTTTGCAATATTTGTCCTTCAATAAAGGTTGGGATTACTTTTGTTTTAGCGTTAAAAGTATCGTACCAATATACCTCTAGCCGATCTATATTTTCTAACTTCATTTGTGCAGGCCAAGAATATTTTCTTCCTGTTTTTGCAAATTGATGGCCATTTACAATTTTATCAAACAAACCGCCATTTTTGCTTTTCAAGGTACCGTCGTTTTGAACCGTTCCGGTAGAACCCACCATAATTAATTCCTTATTCTCTTCATTTACCTCATAAACCAAAAAGATGCCACTCCCCGATTCTGGTGCATTGCATACGATTTCTAAATTATCATTAGCCGTAAATGTAAAACTATTATTTTGCTTGAATTTTTTTAACTCTTTATACATATTTCTGTTTTTTTGGTTTCCAATAAGAAAATTTTCAACCACTTTTAATAATTAAAAAAGCCCCACAAATGCGGAGCTTTGGAATTTGATATTTTAATTAGGAAATTAACCTAAAACTTCTTTTACTTTTTTACCAATTTCAGCAGGAGAATCAACTACGTGAATACCACATTCTCTCATAATTCGTTTTTTGGCTTCTGCTGTATCGTCTGCACCGCCAACAATTGCTCCAGCATGTCCCATTGTCCTTCCTTTTGGAGCTGTTTCGCCAGCAATAAAACCAATAACAGGTTTTCTGTTTCCATCGGCTTTAATCCATTTGGCAGCATCCGCTTCCAATTGACCACCAATTTCACCAATCATTACGATACATTTGGTTTCTGGATCGTTCATTAATAATTCAACAGCTTGTTTTGTTGTGGTTCCAATAATTGGGTCACCGCCAATTCCAATAGCAGTTGTAATTCCTAACCCTTGTTTTACTACTTGATCAGCAGCTTCATAGGTTAATGTTCCTGATTTCGAAACAATTCCAACCGTTCCTTTTTTGAAAACAAAACCGGGCATAATTCCCACTTTTGCTTCTCCTGGCGTAATTACCCCTGGACAATTTGGTCCGATTAACGTACAATTTCTTCTTTTTATATATTCATTTGCCTTAATCATATCGGCAACTGGAATTCCTTCTGTAATGGTAATAATCACTTTTATTCCTGCATCGGCGGCTTCCATAATAGCATCTGCAGCAAATGCAGGTGGCACAAAAATGATAGTTGTATCGGCTCCAGCTTGTTCAACGGCATCTTTTACGGTATTGAAAACAGGACGGTCTAAATGTGTCGTTCCCCCTTTTCCTGGAGTTACACCACCAACCACATTGGTTCCGTATTCAATCATTTGTGAAGCATGAAATGTCCCTTCACTTCCAGTAAAACCTTGAACAATTATTTTTGAATCTTTATTAACTAAAACGCTCATAGTGTGTTTATTTTTTTTTAATAGTTGTGCAAAAGTAAGGCTTTGATAATTATATTTAAAGCTTTTTAGGGATAAAAATTTAGAAATATTATGAAATTTGACTCATTTGAAATCCGCGGTACAATTTATTGTCTTTTATTTCCCAAATCACCATAAATTCTGCTAATAATATATCTTCTCGAGGATTTTCAACCGTTTTTACAAAATGAGAATAACGAACAGAAATTAAATCGCCTTCTTTTATAAGATGTGAAATTTTGACTTTGGAACGAATATAAGATCGATTCAATTCATTTGCTAAGGCTAATAAATCATCGCGTCGCATTTGAAAAAAACCTTTGCTGCTATTCCAATCCAAGATGATTTCAGGATGTAAAAAAGTGTCCAAAACAGCGCTATTTATCAAAGCGTCGGATTTATAGAAATCCAGAATCAATTTTTTTGAACTCATATTTACTTCAATTTAGATAGGATTTCGGGAATTTTTTTAATGTTGGCCAATTGCTTCAATTTTTCTCTTGATTCTTCAATTGGGGTTCCAAAATACGTTTTTCCACCTTCAACCGATTTGGTAACGCCTGTTTGGCCAAGAATTACTGCTTTTTCGCCAATTGTAATGCCACTTGTAGTTCCAACTTGTCCCCAAAGTGTTACTTCGTCTTTGATAATTACGCAACCCGCAATTCCAGTTTGTGAAGCAATTAAACATTTTTTACCAATAACCGTATCGTGTCCAACATGAACCTGATTGTCAATTTTTGTTCCTTCGCCAATAGTTGTATCTCCTGTAACGCCTTTGTCAATGGTGCATAATGCACCAATTCCGACATTGTTTCCGATTACCACGCGGCCACCAGAAATTAATTGGTCAAAACCCTCTTCTCTTTTTTTATAATAAAAAGCATCGGCACCAAGAATAGTTCCAGCGTGAATGATAACATTATCTCCAATTATAGTATAATCATAAATGGAAACATTGGAATGAATTAAACAGTTTTTTCCGATTTCAACATGATTTCCAACAAAACTATTTGGCTGTATTACAGTTCCTTCACCAATTTTAGCTGAAGCAGAAATTGAAGTATTTGAAGCTTGAAATGGTTTGAAAAATTTGGTCAAAACATTAAAATCTCGAAAAGGATCATCCGAAATCAACAACGCTTTTCCATCCGGACAATCTACATTTTTATTAATCAAAACTATTGTAGCAGCCGATTGTAAAGCTTTGTCATAATACTTTGGATGGTCAACAAAAACGATATCACCTGGTTCAACAACATGAATTTCGTTCATTCCCAAAACAGGAAAATGGGCATCACCAACAAATTCGCATCCAATTATAGAAGCAATTTCTTGAAGAGTTTGAATTTTAGGGAATTTCATTTTTTAGTTTGACTAAATTATTCTTTCACACGCTCCATATAAGAGCCTGTTGTCGTGTCAATTTTAATTTTATCCCCTTCATTAATAAACAAGGGAACGTTTACAATAGCGCCGGTTTCAACGGTTGCTGGCTTTGTTGCATTAGTTGAAGTATTTCCTTTAACACCTGGCTCTGAATAAGTTACTACCAAAACTACCGAGGCTGGCATATCTACTGATAATGGTAAATCCGTTTCGGTATTAATGCTAATCATGACATTTTCACCTTCTTTAAGCAAATCTGGTGAATCTAAAATGTCTTTATTTAAAGAAATTTGTTCAAAAGTTTCAACATTCATAAAATGAAACAAATTACCTTCCGGATATAAAAATTGGAATTTGTGGTTTTCCACACGAACTTCTTCAATTTTATGTCCTGCAGAAAAAGTGTTATCTAGTACTTTTCCGTTGGTTAAACTTTTTAGTTTTGTACGAACAAATGCTGGCCCTTTCCCAGGTTTAACATGAAGAAATTCAATGATTTTATAAATATCATTGTTGTATTTTATGCACAATCCGTTTTTAATATCTGATGTAGATGCCATATTTTTGGTTTTTTATTCGTTATAAATTATTTAAAAATAAATTAATACCCTCCGGTATATCCTTTCATGATTCCACGAGACGAATTTCTAATAAAATCTAGGATTTCATCACGTTCTGTGGTTGCTTCCATTTCGGCTTCGATAATTCCGATAGCTTGTGTGGTGTTGTAATTTTTTTGATAAAGAATTCTATATATTTCTTGAATTTCTCTAATTTTTTCTGTTGTAAAACCTCTGCGTCTCAATCCAACTGAATTGATTCCAACATAAGACAAAGGTTCTTTTGCAGCTTTTGTATAAGGCGGCACGTCTTTTCGAACCAAAGAACCACCCGAAATCATCGCATGATCGCCAATATGAATAAATTGATGAATCGCAGCCAAACCACCGATAATTGCATAATCACCTACAATAACGTGTCCTGCCAAAGCGACACCATTCACAATAATTGCGTTATCACCGATGTGGCAATCATGGGCAATATGCGCCGTTGCCATAACTAAACAGTTTTTTCCAATGGTAGTTTGTCCCGATGCGATAGTACCACGATTAATGGTAACACATTCGCGAATAGTCGAATTATCGCCAATAATGGCCAAAGAATCCTCTCCTCCAAATTTCAAATCCTGAGGAACTGCAGCAATTACTGCTCCAGGGAAGATGTTACAATTTTTTCCAATTCGTGCGCCTTCCATAATGGTTACATTGGATCCAATCCAAGTTCCATCGCCAATAATGACATTATTATGGATGGTTGTAAAAGGTTCGATAACCACATTTTTGGCAATTTTTGCTCCTGGATGAACGTAGGCTAATGGTTGATTCATAAGTTCTTATATTATTATTTTTTGGCAATTTGAGCCATTAATTCTGCTTCTGCAACTAACTTTCCGTTAGCATAAGCATTGGCTTGCATATGGCAAATTCCTCTACGGATTGGCGTTATTAAATCGCATTTAAAGATTAGGGTATCGCCAGGCAATACTTTGTGTTTGAATTTAACATTATCAATTTTCATAAAATAAGTCAAATAATTTTCAGGATCGGGAACGGTACTTAAAACAAGAATTCCGCCGGTTTGCGCCATGGCTTCCACAATGATAACACCAGGCATAACTGGCGCTCCAGGAAAATGTCCTATAAAAAAACTTTCGTTCATAGTAACATTTTTCATTCCGATAATATGACTTTCCGACATTTCAATTATTCGATCAATAAATAAAAACGGCGGTCGATGAGGCAAAATACTCATAATTTTATGAATATCCATCAAAGGTTCTTGATTTAAGTCCAATACAGGGACATAATTTCTTTGTTCGATTTTGATGATTTTTGCCATTTTTTTTGCAAACTGAGTGTTTACAAAATGGCCTGGTTTGTTTGCAATTACTTTCCCTTTGATTCGGGTTCCAATTAAAGCTAAGTCGCCAATTACGTCTAATAATTTATGACGGGCGGCTTCATTTGGATAATGAAGGGTCAAATTGTCTAGAATGCCATTTGGTTTAACCGTAATTTTATCTTTTCCAAATGCCAGTTTTAGGCTTTCCATTGTGGCTTCCGAAATTTCTTTATCCACATAAACAATCGCATTATTTAAATCCCCACCTTGAATTAGTCCATTTTCCAATAAAGATTCTAATTCGTGCAAGAAACTAAAAGTTCTTGAATCGGCAATTTCGGATTTAAATTCGGAAATATTTTTTATAGAAGCGTTTTGGGTTCCTAAAACTTTCGTTCCGAAATCGACCATCGTTGTAATTTGATATTCATCCGAAGGCATAACTAAAATTTCACTTCCTGTGGTTTCGTCTGAAAATGAAATTACTTCTTTCACAATATAATATTTTCGAACAGCTTCTTGTTCAATTGTTCCTGCTTTTTCTAAAGCTTCAACAAAATATTTGGCTGATCCATCCATGATTGGCAATTCGGAAGAATTTAATTCTATAATTACGTTGTCTAAATCGCAACCAATTAAAGCCGCCAAAACATGTTCAGGCGTTTGAATTTTTACGCCTAATTTTTCTAGATTGGTTCCGCGTTGCGTGTTTACCACATAATTGGCATCGGCCTCGATAATGGGTTGTCCTTCTAAATCAATTCTAATGAATGAAAACCCACTATTTATTGGTGCGGGCTTGAAAGTCATGTGTACATCTTTTCCGGTATGTAATCCAACTCCGCTTAACGAAATTGAATCTTTGATGGTTTTTTGTTTAACCATTGTTTCCTTTTTTTAAAGTCATTATTTGTTTTTTCAATTCTTCAAATTCTCTCATTATTTTTGGGAAATTTCTGAAATGCACATACGATTTAAAATAATCGTTATATCCAAATGCGGGACTTCCTTGCAATACTTCTCCGTCTTTTATATTTCGTCCAACGCCAGATTGGCCTTGAATTCTTGCATTATTTCCAATTTTTAAATGGCCCGCGATTCCAACTTGTCCGCCAATTACGCAATTACTTCCTATTTTGGTGGAGCCTGCAATTGCCGTTTGTGCGGCAATAACGGTATTTTCTCCCACTTCAACATTATGGGCAATTTGAATTTGATTGTCCAATTTTACTCCTTTTCGAATAATTGTAGAACCCATCGTTGCACGATCAATTGTTGAACAAGCCCCAATTTCGACATTATCTTCAATAATAACATTTCCAATTTGCGGAATTTTACTATAGGTATTGTCTGGATTTGGAGCAAATCCAAAACCATCAGAACCAATTATTGTTCCAGAATGTATTATGCAATTATTTCCTATTTCGCTTTCCGAATAAATCTTTGTGCCAGCAAAAATAGTAACATTGTTGCCAATCACAACATTATCTCCAATAAAACTGTTCGGATAAATCTTAACATTATTACCCAAAACAACATTTATACCCAAATAACTAAAACTTCCTAAATACAGATTTTCGCCATATTTCACATTACTAGAAATAACAGTTGGAGATTCTATTCCATTTTTATATCCTTTCGCCTTACCATAATATTCAAGTACTTTTGAGAAACTCAAATAAGCATCTGCCACTTTAATCATTGTGGTTGTCATTTTACCTTCAGGTTCAAATGTATCATTTACAATGGTAATTGTGGCTTCTGTGGTATAAATAAAGTGATTGTATTTTGAATTTGAAAGAAAAGTCACCGAGCCCGTTTTAGCATCCTCAAT
>CAIMBK010000092.1 GCA_903839195.1 uncultured Bacteroidota bacterium
AAAATTATAGGACAAATATAAAAATAAAAAAGCTACTTCCGATGAAAGTAGCTTTTCTAACTATTGTTTTTTTGAAAATTATTTCTTTCTCAAGAATTCATCAACAAGTTCTGGTGCCATAATTGATTCAACGAATGTATAAGCGCCTGTTTTAGGAGATTTCACCATTTTGATGGCTTTTGATAATCTCTTTGAAGATGTTTGTAACGATGCTACGGTTTTCTTTGCCATGGTTTCTTATTATTTAATTTCTTTATGAACGGTTACACGTTTCAAGATTGGATTGAATTTTTTGATTTCCAATCTGTCTGGAGTATTTTTTTTGTTCTTAGTTGTTATATATCTAGAAGTTCCTGGAACACCTGATGTTTTGTGTTCTGTACATTCTAAGATTACTTGGATTCTATTTCCTTTTTTTGCCATTTTGCTAAATATTTATTGGATTCGGAATTATTTAATAAAACCTTCTGACTGCGCTTTTTTCAAAACTGCAGCGATTCCATTTTTATTAATTGTTTTTATCGTAGATGCGGCTACTCTAAGAGTAATCCATCTGTCTTCTTCAGGAAGATAAAAACGTTTTTTTAGTAAGTTTACAGAAAACTTTCTTTTGGTTTTATTCATAGCATGGGAAACATTATTTCCCACCATCGCTCTTTTACCTGTAAGGTCACAAACTCTTGACATTATGCTTATCTTTTATCGTTATTCAAATCGAGGGTGCAAAGAAACAAAAAATAAACCTATAATACAAAATAATTAAAGTAGATTTTTCAAAATTTCTTTCCGTAGCATTTCAAAAGCTTTATTTACGGCTCTATCTATCACTTTTTCACGGGGTTGGCCGAAATTAAATTCTTCAACAATTACTTCCTTTGGAGTAGCAATTGCAATGAAAACAGTTCCGATTTCGGCCTCAGAATCGCCTTTTTCGGGTCCCGCGTTTCCTGTTGTTGCAATGGCGTAATCGGTTTTTAGACGTTTTTGTACTTGAAGCGCCATTGCTGTTGCAATTTGGGCGCTAACGACAGAATGTTCCTTTATGAGCGTTTCCGGAATACCCAAAATATCTATTTTAACCTGTGAATCATAACAAACAACGGCACCTTTATAATATTTTGATGCGCCCGAAACGGCACTAATTACCTGCGATATTTTTCCACCTGTACAACTTTCGGCCAATGAAATTGTTTGTTTATTACTTGTTAATAATCGTCCTAAAACGACTTCAATGGTTTCGTTATCTTCAAAACCAACGATGATATCACCGATGATTTTTGTGAGTGAAAATACATTGTCTTCGATGCTTTTTTCTAAAAATTCTTTATCGGTTCCTCGAGCAGAAAGGCGTAATCGCACCCGCCCTGGACTTGGTAAATACGCGAGTTTGATACATTCGGGCAAGTTATTTTCCCAATCTTCAATTCGTTCGGCAACCAAACTTTCTCCTTGACCATAAGTCAAAATGGTTTTGTGAATAATATAGGGACGTTCGTATTCTTTGATAACTCGTGGTATAATTTCGTTTTCGACCAAATATTTCATTTCATAGGGTACGCCAGGCAACGAAATAAATACGGTATTTTCTTTTTTCATCCACATTCCCGGGGCGGTTCCCACTTGATTGTGCAAAACCGTGCATTTAGATGGAAGAAGCGCTTGATCTTTGTTCATTTGTGAAGCCGGCCTTTGCATCACGCGTTCAATCAAATCAATTACATGGGCTTCCACTTTTGGGTTAATTGCCAAAGTATCTTCAAAATAGTCGCAAAAAGTTTTTTTGGTAATATCGTCTTTCGTAGGACCAAGTCCGCCCGTTATTATAACCAAATCGACTTGGTTTTGCAATTTATGAAACGTGTCTAAAATGTGTTTTTTGTTGTCACTTATAGAAATCATTTCGGAAATTTCAACGCCTATTTTATCCAATGATTTTGCTATGAAACTGGAATTGGAATCGATAATTTGTCCGATTAAAATTTCATCGCCAATGGTGACAATAGTTGCTTTCATTTATATAAAATTAGATTTGGGGATTAATTCAAATTGAAATCTTTTTTGATTTCTTTTACTGCTTTTTCAATTTGATTGGCAACGCTTTTATAGGTTTCTTTTATAGCTTTCTTT
>CAIMBK010000093.1 GCA_903839195.1 uncultured Bacteroidota bacterium
AGAACTTATTAGTAAAACTATTCTTTTTGTTCGAAACCAACTTCAAAATGCTGAAGGTGGTCACGATTGGTTTCATATTGAACGGGTTTATAAAAACGCTATTGCTATTGCCGAAAAAGAAAAATGCAACACCAAGATTGTTAAATTGGGCGCGTTGCTTCATGATATCGCCGATAGTAAATTTCATAATGGGGATGAAAGTATTGGGCCTAAAGTCGCCAGAACTTTTTTGGAATCGGAAAAAGTGGACGCCGAAACGATCAATCACGTGATTAATATTATAGAAAATATTTCTTTCAAAGGCGGCAATTTTGAAAAAAAATTCAGTTCCATTGAACTCGAAATTGTGCAAGACGCCGATCGATTAGACGCTATTGGAGCCATCGGAATTGCTAGAACATTTAATTATGGAGGGTTTAAAAACAGGCCGTTATACAATCCGGCTATTCCGCCAAATCTTCAAATGAATAAAGAAGAATATAAAAATTCGGAAGCGCCAACAATCAATCATTTTTATGAAAAATTATTGCTTTTGAAAGACAAAATGAATACCGAAACAGGAAAAAAAATGGCGCAAGAACGGCATCATTTTATGGAAACATTTCTTTCGCAATTTTACGCCGAATGGGACGGAGAATTATAGTTATTCGCCTTTAAAAACCGCCTTTCTTTTTTCTAAAAAAGCCGTAGTTCCTTCCTTGAAATCATCGGTTCCAAAGCATTTTCCAAAAGTATCAATTTCGGTTTTATAGCCGTTTTCGCCTTCTTTAAAATTAGCGTTAATCGCTTTAATCGCGTGACGAATTGCAACGGGAGAATTTCTACAAATTCGTGCCGCAATCCCGTTACAAAATTCCAAAAGTTCGCTTTGAGGCACAACGTGATTGACCAATCCTGTTCGATAAGCGTCATCGGCTGTAATCATTCCGGCGGTCATAATGAGTTCCATTGCACGACCTTTTCCTATGAGTTGCGGCAAACGTTGCGTTCCGCCATAACCCGGGATTACACCAAGAGAAACTTCAGGCAAACCCATTTTTGCATTATCAGACGCCACTCTAAAATGACATGCCATGGCCAATTCCAATCCGCCGCCAAGCGCAAATCCGTTGATTGCGGCAATAACGGGAGTTTGTAAATTTTCTACAACATCAAACAATAATTCTTGCCCTTGAGAAGCCAATTGCGCTCCTTCTGTAATCGAAAAATTGGCAAATTCAGAAATATCGGCACCAGCCACAAATGCTTTTTCACCACTTCCGGTAACGATTATTACTTGAACTTCTTTGTTGGATTCTAAGGACTGAAAGGCTTCGTGCAATTCCAAAATTGTAGCTTTGTTCAAAGCATTTAACTTTTCTGGACGATTAATTGTAAGGGTTGCAACAGTATTTTCTATGTTAATTAGTATGTTTTGAAAAGACATTTTATATAATTTAAGAATTAATAATAGGAAGCGAAACCGTAAAAGTGGTTCCTTCTCCAAGTTCTGTTTCAAAGGAAATGGTTCCTTTATAATTTTCTATAATGTTTTTAATGATTCCCAATCCCAATCCCATTCCGCTATTTTTTGTGGTGAATTTAGGTTCAAAAATATGATCAACATTTTCAGGGTCTATTCCGTTTCCGTTGTCTTTTACCACAATCAGAACGTTTCCGTTATCTTTTTTAACAGCAACCACCACCGATTTTTCAATTTGTTCTTCTGGGAAGGATTGAATCGCGTTTTTCACCAAATTAGTAATAATCCGAATGAGCTGTGTTCGATCCATTTTGGAAATAACGGCGTTACTTTCGCTCTCAAAAGCAATAAATTCTTCATTGAAAATATCCAAAGCCAATTCCACCACTTGAACCACATTAAGGGTTTCGTTTTGTTGCGCAGGCATGGAAGCAAAATTTGAAAATGCCGAAGCTACCGAACTCATTGTGTCAATTTGTTGGATTAAAGTTTTGGAATAATCATTTAATTTTTGTTTCAAATCGGGGTCATTCGCATCAAATTTTCGTTGAAAACTTTGAACCGTCAATCGCATTGGGGTTAATGGATTTTTGATTTCATGCGCGACTTGTTTTGCCATTTCGCGCCAAGCTTCTTCTCGCTCACTTTGGGCTAATTTTGTTGCGCTTTCTTCCAATTCGTCCACCATTCCGTTGTAGGCTTTTATCAGTAAATTAATTTCTTTGCTATTGGCTTCCAATACGATTTTTTCGTTTTTTTGGTCCAAACTCGTGTCTCTCAATTTGTCCGAAATGGTCTTCAATGATTTCGTGATATAACTCGAAAGAAAATAAGCCAATCCAAATGCGATTAAAAGCATTAACGAATAAACTTGCCCTAATTTTAATAGAAAATTCTTTAATTCGGCTTCGTAAAATCCGTCATCTTCAACATACGGAATGTTTAAAATTCCCAGCGGCTTGAATTTTTCGTCTTTAATTTGACTATAAGAAGAACGGTTTTTTATTCCGTCAATGTTTTTGATATCAACATATCTTTTTTCAATGGAAGATTCTACGAGTTTCAAGATATATTTTGGAATGGGCGGCTTAACGGTGTCAACTGAAAAAGAGGCTTTTGACGATTTTTGTAATTTTCCGTTCAGGCCATAGATGTTTATTTCTAATTCGTGAATTTGAGCCAATTCATGAATTTTGTCTTTAAAAATTAAGGCTAAATTTCTTGTTGTTAATGGATACGTTGTGTTGGAAAGTACATAATTAATATGTTCTTTTATAGCGCTTTCTTTGCGTTCAAGTCGTTCTTGATGGTATTCTTTGGCTTCGTTTTTAAATTGAATAATCGAAATAGACGCCATTAAAATAGATGCAATCAAAACCAATACAATCATCGATAGGAAAATCCTAATTCGGAGTGAAAGCATTGACATTTTGAAACCTTTTAGCATTTACGACCTATTTTTCTCCCTTATTTTTTTATAAAATTGGAAACCAAGCATTAAAAGTAGTGAAAAAACAACAATTCCGATTACGCCATAAATCCAGTCGACAGCATTTTTTAGGATGACCAAAAACACTACGGCAAACAAAATTAAGGTAGCGCCTTCGTTCCATAATCGCATGAAATTTGTCGAATACTTAACTTCATTTCTTTGCAATTGATTAAAAATTTGTTGGCATTTTAATTGGTATACATACAACAAAAAAACAAATCCTAATTTCACATGCATCCACGGCATTTTCAACCAAGCGGCTCCCAAATCGGTAAAAAACAACATCCAAAAAGCAAAAATACTAGCTAAAACAGCACTTGGCCAAGTGATAATGTACCACAACCGATACGTCATTATTTTGTATTGTTTTTGCAAGATTTCCTTTTCGGGCGAAGGTTTGTCGTTGGCTTCAATCTGATAAACAAAAAGGCGAACAATATAAAAAAGCCCTGCAAACCAAGTGATTACAAAGATGAGGTGGAGGGATTTTAAATAATCGTACATAAATATAATTTAAGATTTTGCCCAACCATTTATCCAATTCGCAACCGTTTGACACCATTCGTCGCCATCATTCATACAAGGAATGGCCATGAAATTTTCGCCTCCGTGCACTTTGAACTCATGGTTGGCTTCCATTGCAATTTCTTCTAATGTTTCCAAACAATCCGAAACAAAAGCGGGCGTTACAACCGCTAAATTCTTAATGCCTTTTTCAGGCATTTTATTTACTTCCACATCCGTGTAAGGCGTTAACCATTTATCGCCCGCCAATCTTGATTGAAACGTTTGGCTGTATTTTCCTTCGGGAATACCTAAATATTTTACCACCTGTTTTGTGGTTTCATAACATTGGTGGCGATAACAAAATTCGTGCGCCGGAGAAGGCGTATTACAACAAGAACCATCTATTTTGCAGTGTGATTTTGTAATATCCGTTTTGCGAATATGTCGCTCTGGAATCCCGTGATAGGAGAATAACAAATGATCATATTCAAATCCATCCAAATGCTTTTTGATTGAATTTGATAAACTTGTAATGTAATCGGGTTTGTTATAAAACGCAGGCACAAGAGTGAATTTCATCTCCGGAAAATACTTTTTTCGGTGCTCTTCGGCCAATTCTAAAATAGTCGTTGTAGAAGCCATTGCGTGTTGCGGATACAATGGAAAAAGCATCACTTCATCAACGCCTTTGTCTTTCAGTTCTTGCAAACCTTTTAGAATCGACATTTTTCCGTAACGCATCGCTAAAGCAACAGGAATTTCGGTTTTTGTTTGCACTTTTTTCTGCATTCTTTCTGAAATTACTACTA
The DNA here is from genome assembly GCA_903839195.1 of uncultured Bacteroidota bacterium. GTDB lineage: Bacteria > Bacteroidota > Bacteroidia > Flavobacteriales > Flavobacteriaceae > Flavobacterium. The sequence continues at coordinate 4,271 of CAIMBK010000093.1, forward strand.
ATGGCGACCCTTCTTCCCACCAAATTTTGGCGTAAGCAGCGGCTGATTTTTTTGGTCTTGTTTGTAAAATAATGCCACGAACCAATAAAGCTCGCAATAAAAACGGAACGTCAATCACGTATTTATCCATTAAAAATTCATCTAAATAAGGCTTTACATCTTTTGCGGTTGGGCTTTCTGGCGAACCAAGATTGACTAATAATACTCCTTTCATGCTATTTTATATTTTTGTTTTCAGTATTTGAATTAATGGACATTAGGTATTTTTTTGGGGTGGTTGCAAATTTCTTTTTGAAGGCTGCAATAAAATGACTTCCTGTGCTGTAACCAATTTTCAAACCAACTTCATTAACATTATAAGAACCAGAATCTAACAATTTTCTTGCAAAATCCATTTTATAATCAAAAAGGAAGCCATAAACCGTGTCGCCATAAATTTGTTTGAAACCCATTTTTAATTTTTTCAAATTCAAACCAATTTCATCGGCTAATTCTTGTAATCCTGGAGGTTCGGCCATATTTGCAATAACTATTGCTTTTGCTTTTTTTATTTTCAAAACATTTTCTTCGTCAATCAAAAACGGACATTGTTCTGCATTTGGATCTTCCGAACGGTTGAAATATAAGCTTAATAATTCATATCCTTTGCCTTTGTAATACAAATTTTTAATGGATGGATTTAAATTATAATGAAACATTTGGCTCAAAACGATAGCCATCGAAGGGCTAATATTATTTTCTTTATAGTATTTTTTGTCCTTATTCTCGTCGCTCAAAAAAGTAATATAATTGGCTTCGGTTGAAAATAAAGCATGAAATTTTTTAATGGAAATAATTACCGATATCACCCACGAATTGGGCGCTAGTTCTAAATGAAGTGGCAATTCTTTTTGCGGATTGTATAAAAGCAACGATTTTTCTTCCTTTAAATCCAAGGCATAATTCCCTTGGTTGAAAATAAACTTGGCGCTTCCTTTCAAGCCAAAATGAAACTGAATCAAACCACTTGTGACTTCTCGCTGCGCCAAAAAGGTTTTGTTGTCGTCATTTTGAAAGCGTAAAAGCGTAAAATCATCTTCAATTGTAATCACATCTTGTGAACCCATAGCGATATATTTTTTTCAGTTTTATGACAAATATCGTTTTTTTTATTTAGAACAACTCTAAATAAAACAGTTGAAACACCCTGTTTTCATTACAAAAATAACAATTTTTTTATAAAAACAACGAAATAAATCCAAAATCACACACAGCGATACAAATTGTCCTTTAAGCGTTACTTTTATCAAAACCTTAGCAATAAATTTGTAGTGCTTTAAAGAAAGCACACGCTATGGAAAATCATAACTTATCAAAACATCAAACTTTTTACGCTATTGGATTGAGCTACAAAAAAGCGGATGCCGAGATTCGAGGAAAATTTAGTTTAAGTGATGATGCCAAAACAGCACTTTTGAATCAGGCAAAAGTAGAAGGAATTGATAGTTTAATAGTTACATCTACTTGTAATAGAACCGAAATTTATGGTTTTGCACAACATCCGTTTCAATTAATTAAATTGCTTTGCGAAAACAGCCAAGGAACCGTTGAGGAATTTCAAAAAGTAGCACACGTTTATAAAAACCAGGAAGCCATTTCGCATTTATTCAAAGTAGGAACGGGTTTAGACAGTCAAATTCTTGGCGATTTTGAAATTATTTCTCAGATAAAATCCAGTTTCGTTCAAGCCAAATCGTTTGGATTGGCCAATACTTTTATGGAACGATTGGTAAATGCCGTAATTCAGGCGAGTAAAAAAATAAAAACCGATACCGAAATTAGTTCAGGAGCCACTTCGGTTTCGTTTGCATCGGTTCAATATATAATGAAAAACGTAGCCGACATTGGCAACAAAAATATTTTGCTTTTTGGAACAGGAAAAATAGGTAGAAATACTTGCGAAAATCTAGTAAAACATACCAAAAACGAACAAATCACTTTAATTAATAGAACCAAAGATAAAGCCGAAAAATTGGCAGGAAAATTAAATTTGGTCGTGAAAGATTATGCCGATTTGCATCTCGAATTGCAAAATGCCGATGTTTTGGTAGTTGCCACTGGCGCGCAAAATCCAACGGTTGATGCGGCTGTTTTAAATCTAAAAAAACCATTATTAATTTTGGATTTATCCATTCCAAAAAACGTTCATGATAATGTTAAAGAAATTCCGGGGGTTACTTTAATCCATTTGGATCATTTGTCTCAAATCACGGACGAAACGTTAGAAAATAGACAAAAACACATTCCCGCAGCCGAATTGATCATCGATGAAATTAGGGATGAATTTATTTCTTGGACTCGCGATCGTAAATTTGCGCCAACAATTCATGCTTTAAAAGCAAAACTAAATTCGATTAAAGAAGGCGAACTTACTTTTCAACGAAAAAAAATATCCAATTTCGATGAAGAACAAGCCGAAATCATCAGCAATCGCATCATTCAAAAAATCACCAATCAATTCGCAAATCATTTAAAAGACGATGAAACGGCGGTTGACGAAAGCATTGAATGGATTAAAAAAGTATTTCAAATTGAAGCCGCTTCTTAATGAGTAAAATCATCAAAATAGGAACCCGAGATAGCGAACTCGCCCTTTGGCAAGCTCATACAGTACAAAAAAAACTCAACGATTTAGGCTATAAAACCGAAATTATTGCCGTAAAAGCGCAAGGCGATATTCTTCTCGACAAACCTCTTTATGAATTAGGAATCACCGGAATTTTTACCAAAACCCTTGATATCGCTATGATAAATAGGCAAGTAGATATTGCGGTTCATTCTATGAAAGACGTTCCAACGGCATTGCCAATCGGCATTGTTCAAGCAGCCGTTCTAGAACGAGCAAACGAAAAAGACCTTTTAGTTTATAAAAACAACCTCGATTTCTTAGATTCCGATGGAATAATTGCCACAGGAAGTTTGCGGCGTCAAGCGCAATGGCTGCACAAATATCGAAATCACAAAGTTGTGAATTTGCGCGGAAACGTAAATTCGCGGATGAAAAAACTCAATGAAAGCGATTGGAATGGAGCCGTATTTGCCGCAGCAGGATTGGAACGAATTGGCCTCACCCCAACCCTCTCCAAAGGAGAGGGAGAGAAAATCGGATTAGATTACATTAATCTTGATTGGATGATTCCCGCGCCAGCACAAGGAGCAATGACGGTTTTAACCATGGCAAATGACGAATTTTGTAAAGAAGCGGTTTCACAATTAAATGATCTAGAAACCGATATTTGTACCTATATCGAAAGACAATTTTTAAAAACGTTGGAAGGCGGTTGTACCGCGCCAATTGGAGCAATTGCAAAATTTACCGAAGACACCATCTCGTTTAAAGGCGCACTTTTTTCAATAGATGGAAAACAAAAATTAGAAGTTGAAAAAGTGGTGCCAATTGAACTTTGGAAGAAACTAGGATATGAACTAGCCAAGGAAATTCTAAATAATGGCGGAGCAGCACTTATGAAAAACATTAAAGATTCCCTTAAAAAATAATGGACAGTCCGATACAAATACTTTCGACCAAAATCCTCACAGAGATTCAGAAAAAAGCGTTGTTGGAGGCTAATTTTTCAGTTATTGATGCCGATTTTATTCAAACCAAAAATCAAGATTTTGAATTAATTCAGCTACAAGACAATCTTATTTTTACGAGTCAAAATGCTGCACAAAGCGTTTTACTTCATCCAAAATCGAATGAATTAAAATCCAAAAACGTATTTTGTGTGGGCCTGAAAACCAAAGCATTATTAGAAGAAAACGGATTTAATGTGATTGTTTACGTTGATTATGCTTCTGATTTAGCCGAAATAATTACTTTGATTTATGCCAATGAAAGCTATACTTTTTTTAGTGGCAACTTGCGAAAAGAAACGTTGCCGAAAGCGTTGAAAGACGCCAAAATAACGTTTAATGAAATTCAAGTATATGAAACCACATTAACCCCACAAAAAATAAAATCGCCAGTGGAAGCAATTTTGTTTTTTAGCCCATCGGGTGTGGAAAGTTATTTGAAAGAAAATACTATCAAAAAAGAACTTTGCTTTTGCATCGGCGAAACAACTGCGGAAGCATTAGTTACTAAATCAAAAAACATTTTAATAGCGGCACAACCCTCTGTTGAGAACGTGATAGAAGACGTGATAGAAGAATATAAATAAAAACTTTGCGCCTTTGGGGCAAAAAACAATAAATTATGATAAAAAACGACCTATTTTTAAAAGCATTACGCGGAGAAACCGTTGAGCGCCCGCCCGTTTGGATGATGCGTCAAGCTGGAAGATATTTGCCCGAATTCAGAGCATTACGTGACAAATATGATTTTTTCACGCGTTGCGAAACGCCGGAATTAGCGGCTGAAATAACCGTACAACCCATTCGTAGAATTGGTCCAGATGCAGCAATTTTGTTTTCTGATATTTTGGTGGTTCCAAGAGCTATGGGGATTCACGTGGAATTAAAAGACAATTTGGGACCGATTATCCCAAATCCAATTCGGACGATGGAACAAGTGAATCAAGTTTTTGTTCCAGATGTAAATGAAACTTTAGGTTACGTTTTTGATGCTATCAAATTAACTAAGGAAATGTTGAATGATGAGGTTCCGCTTATTGGTTTTGCGGGTTCACCATGGACGATTTTTTGTTATGCCGTGGAAGGAAAAGGATCAAAAAGTTTTGATACTGCCAAAGGATTTTGTTTTTCAAATCCCGTTGCAGCGCACACTTTATTGCAAAAAATTACAGATACGACTATTTTATATTTAAAAGAAAAAGTAAAAGCAGGTTGCGATGCCATTCAAATTTTTGACTCTTGGGGCGGAATGCTTTCGCCGGTGGATTATCAAGAATTTTCATGGAAATACATCAACCAAATTGTAGAAGCTTTGGCCGATGATGCACCAGTGATTGTTTTCGGAAAAGGATGTTGGTTTGCTTTGGGAGGTATGGGAAAAAGCAGGGCTTCGGCATTGGGAGTGGATTGGACGTGTTCGCCAAGAAATGCAAGATATTTATCAGGTGGGAATATCACTTTGCAGGGGAATTTTGACCCAAGCCGTTTGCTTTCGCCAATTCCTGTAATCAAGAAAATGGTTCACGAAATGATTGACGAATTCGGAAAAGACAAGTACATCGCCAATTTAGGTCACGGAATTTTACCAAATATTCCTGTCGACCACGCGAAGGCATTTGTGGATGCGGTGAAGGAGTATAAAAAATAAGCTTAAAGCTTAAAAATGAAAAATAAATTCTACCAATACATACAAAATCTCCAAGATCAAATCTGTGCAGGATTAGAAGCTGCTGATGGCGTAGCTAAATTCCGTGAGGACATTTGGGAACGACTAGAAGGTGGTGGAGGAAGAACACGCGTTATCGAAAACGGAGCAGTTTTCGAAAAAGGCGGTGTCAATATTTCAGCGGTTCATGGTAAATTACCCGATTCAATGCAAAAACTATTCAACGTGGGCGAAGCTGATTTTTTTGCCTGTGGATTGAGTTTGGTTTTGCATCCTAAAAACCCAATGGTGCCAACGGTTCATGCGAATTGGCGCTATTTTGAAATGTATCCGTACGATGAAAACTCCTCCCCTTCGGGGAGGCTGGGAGGGGCTTGGTTTGGCGGCGGTCAAGATTTAACACCTTATTATCTTTTTGAAGAAGATGCAATACATTTTCATCAAACGTGTAAAACGGCTTGCGACAAACACAATTCAGATTTTTATCCGAAATATAAAAAACAATGTGACGACTATTTTTGGAATGCGCATCGTAATGAAGCCCGCGGAATTGGCGGATTGTTTTTCGATTATTGTAAAGCAACAGACGAAATTTCAATGGAAAACTGGTTCAACTTTGTATCTGAAGTGGGTAATAGTTTTCTAGAAGCCTATGTTCCAATTGTCGAAAAAAGAAAGAATTTATCCTATTCTTCAGTACAAAGAACCTGGCAAGAAATCCGTCGTGGCCGTTATGTCGAATTCAATTTGGTGCACGACAAAGGCACGTTATTTGGTTTAAAAACCAACGGAAGAATAGAAAGTATTTTAATGAGTTTACCGCCACACGTTCAGTGGGTTTACGACCATCATGCGGAAAAAGGAAGCGAAGAAGAAAAATTATTAGAAGTATTAGAGAATCCAAGAGAATGGCTATCAGCTATTAGCTATTAGCCGTCAGCTATTACTAGATAATAATTAATATATTGCAATAAGAATAAGTCTATAACTAAACGCCAAAAAAAATGAGAGATTATAAAAAATATTTAGTTTGGGAAAAATCACATCAGTTAACGCTTGATGTTTATAGAAATACAAAGTCATTCCCAAAAGACGAAATGTTCGGATTAATTAGTCAGATAAAAAGGTCTTCTAGTTCCATCCCGACTAATATTGCAGAGGGTTGTGGAAGAAATTCTGATAAAGATTTTTGTAGATTTCTTTATGTTGCTTTTGGTTCTGCTAATGAATTAGAATATCAAATAATATTAAGCATTGATTTACAGTTTATACAAATTGAAAATGGTCAAAAACTATTATCTCAAGTTGAAGAAATAAAAAAAATGCTAAACGGATTAATAACAAAATTAAATAATGCTAACAGCTAATTGCTGATAGCTAACAGCTAAAAAATATGTTTCCATTACAAAGAGGTCGCAGATTAAGAGTAAACGAATCCATTAGAAGTTTAGTTCGTGAAACCACATTAAGTCCTTCCGATTTTATGTTTCCAATGTTCATCGCAGAAGGAGAAAACGTAAAAATAGAAATTCCATCTATGGTTGGGATTTACCGACGTTCGATTGATTTAACCGTTGAGGAAGTCAAAGAATTGTTCGCTTTAGGAATTCGCGCCGTAAACATTTATGTAAAAGTGGACGAATCGCTAAAAGACAACACCGGAAAAGAAGCTTGGAATCCCAACGGATTGATGCAACGCGCCATCAAAGCCATCAAAGCCGTTTGTCCAGAAATGATTGTTATGCCCGATGTGGCATTGGATCCGTATTCCATTTTTGGTCACGACGGGATTATCGCCAATGGCGATGTAGAAAATGATTCAACTAATGAAGCTTTGGTGAAAATGGCCGTTTCTCATGCGCAAGCGGGCGCCGATTTTGTAGCACCAAGCGACATGATGGACGGACGTGTTTTGCGTTTGCGTCAAGGATTGGATGCGGCAGGATTTCAAAATGTGGGCATTATGAGTTATTCGGCCAAATATGCTTCGGCATTTTACGGACCTTTTCGCGATGCTTTAGACAGCGCGCCTGTGGATAATGCAGATATTCCAAAAGACAAAAAAACCTACCAAATGGATTATGCCAATCGCATCGAAGCCATCAAAGAAGCCTTAATGGATGTTGAAGAAGGCGCCGATATGGTCATGGTAAAACCCGGAATTGCCTATCTTGACATCGTTCGCGAAGTCAAAAATGCGGTCAATGTTCCTGTAACGGTTTTCCATGTTTCGGGCGAATATGCCATGATTAAAGCCGCTGCCGAAAGAGGCTGGCTCGATCACGACAAAATCATGATGGAACAATTAATGTGCATCAAAAGGGCAGGAGCCAGTTTAATTTCGACCTATTTTGCCAAAGAAGCCGCCATCATTTTAAACAAATAAAATGAAAAAAGCAGCTTTATTAATCGGCCTGATTTTAGTGATTTCTTGCAAAAAAGAAAGCCAAGAATCTTTTGGAAAATCAACGGAAGTTTCTCAAACGCCCGAGCAACTCGGAAAATCTATTTTTGAAGGAAAAGGCAATTGCGTGGCGTGCCATCAACCCAATCAAAAAATTATTGGACCCAGTATTCACGAGATTGCCACAATTTATAAAGCGCAAAACGGCAACATTATTTCGTTTCTAAAAGACGACGCCAAACCATTGGTTGACCCTACGCAATACGAAGTCATGAAAACCAATTTTGCCATTACCAAAACCCTATCCGACGAAGAATTAAAAGGTTTGGAAGCCTATATTTACAGTTATTTGAAATAGTTTTTGAAGCTACCTGCCGGCAGGTTCACGCTATCCGCTATATCTCTAGAGATTGCGTTTTGGGTATTTTATTTCGGTTTTTCTATCATTTTTATTTTCTTCTTTTTATATTTGAATCATATAACCAAAATTTAAAAGCCATGATAGAAAGAGTTAGACTAGAAAACATCCTATTTCTCGACATTGAAACCGTTCCAGAAGTTGCCAATTACTCGGAATTAGACGACGAAATGAAATCCCTTTGGGAACTCAAAACCCAATACCAACGAAAAGACGATTTCTCTCCCGAAGATTTTTATGAACGCGCCGGAATTTGGGCCGAATTTGGCAAAATCGTTTGCATTTCGGTTGGCTATTTTATCATTAAAGGCGATATCCGAAATTTTCGCGTGACGTCTTTTTTTGGCGAAGAAAAGAAAATCCTTACCGATTTCAACAACCTTTTAAACCAGCATTTCAATCAGCCGCAACACGTTTTGTGCGGTCATAACGCAAAGGAATTCGACATTCCGTTTATCGCTCGTCGTATGATTATCAACCAAATTGCCATTCCAAACAAACTGAATTTATTTGGCAAAAAACCATGGGAAATTCCACATTTAGACACTTTAGAACTCTGGAAATTTGGCGATTATAAACATTATACATCCTTGAAATTAATGTGTAAAGTCCTCGGAATTCCTTCCTCAAAAGGCGACATTGACGGAAGTCAAGTCGGACATGTTTTTTATGTAGAAAAAGACATCGATCGGATTGTAACCTATTGCGAAAAAGACACCGTCGCCGTAGCGCAAATTTTTCTGCGCTTGCGTCGCGAAGACTTGCTCGTTGAAGACGAAATTTTGCATATTTAAACTTTTATATATTGCTATCGAAATTGCTATTTGCCATTGAAATTGCCATTTGCTATTGAAATTGCCATTTGCCATTGAAATTGCCATTTGCCATTGAAATTGATTTATTACATTTACAAAAAATATAGATTATGGTTTTAAGTAGATTTTGGCTCGCAATTTTTATTTCTTCAATTCTATTTGTTGTTTTCAGTTTGTTTTCGGGCAACAGGTATACAATTGACCACGTATTAAACGGGAAAAAAGACGACCCGATTTTAATTTCTGAAAAATACCTCAATCAAGTTCCTGCTTTTGTTCAGGATACTATTGAAAAAGCCACCGAAAAAACCCTTGTTGTCAATAATAATGAAGCCGACAGCGATACGACGTATGTTTATAAAAACAAAACCGTAAAAATTTACAGTGGCGTTCAAAAATCAGACGGATTATTACCCACATGCAAAAACACCTTGCTTGATTTGATTTTACCGTTAATGGCCTATTTGGCTTTCTTTTGTGGCTTGATGGAACTATTAATTATCTCTGGAGTTTCCGAGAAACTTGCCAGAGGTTTGAGTCCTGTATTCGTGAAAGTATTTCCAAGTATTCCGAAAAATCACCCTTCAATTTCCTATATGACCTTGAACTTTGCGGCTAATTTTTTAGGATTGGATTCAGCAGCAACGCCTTTTGGACTAAAAGCGATGGAGAGTTTACAGGAAATAAATCCCGAAAAAGATAAGGCAAGTGACGCACAAATTATGTTCATGTGTTTGCATGCTTCCGGACTTACTTTAATTGCAACTTCTATAATTGGTTATCGTGCTGCCGCCAATGCCAGCAACCCCGCCGATGTGATGTTGCCCTGTATTATCACTTCCTTTATTGGAACGATTGCGGCTTTTTTAATTGTTGGAATTAAACAAAAAATTAATTTCAAAAGCGCTTCATTGGTACTCGGATTAATGGTTTTGATTTCGGCTATTGTTGGGTTATTGATGTATGTGAACCATCTGGATTTAATTGGAAAAAACTATTTTACTTCTAATCTTTCTGCATTAATCTTGGTTGGAATTATCGTTTTTACATTACTTTTTTCCTTCATCAAAGAAAAGAAATTTACCGAAGCCAACACAACGGTTTATGAAGCTTTTGTGGCGGGAGCGAATAATGGAGTGAAAACGGGCGTAACTATTTTCCCTTATGTTTTAGGGATGTTAGTAGCGATTTCTTTATTCAGAAACAGTGGATTATTTGAAATTATTAGCAATTGGATTGCGTTTGCTTTTTCCAATATGGGCGTTAGCAAAGAAATCACCGATGCGTTGCCTGTTGCGTTACTAAGACCATTTAGTTCTGCGGGATCAAGAGGATTTTTGATCGATTCAATGAATACTTTTGGAGCCGATTCAATGACTGGTCGATTAAGCAGTATTTTTCAGTGTAGCGCCGAAAGCACTTTTTATGTGATTGCGGTTTATTTTGGGTCGGTTAATATTAAAAATACCCGATACGCCTTAGGAACAATGTTAATTGTGGATGTGGTTTGTGTGATTACAGCAATTTTAGTGGCAGGTTGGTTTTTTTAGGAAAACTAATCAATCACCATTTCTGGGATTTCACCTTCAATAAGTAAATCGGCTTCTGTGGAAGCTATAATATGTGCTACAGAAACGCCTGGCGCACGTTCTACTAGTTTGAATCCTTTTGGGGTAATTTCAAGCACCGCCAATTCGGTTACAACTTTTTTCACGCAACCCACGCCAGTTAAAGGCAAGGTGCATTTTTTCAATATTTTTGATTCGCCCGCTTTATTCACGTGCATCATTGCCACAATAATATTGTCGGCGGAAGCCACTAAATCCATTGCGCCACCCATTCCTTTGACCATTTTTCCTGGGATTTTCCAATTGGCAATATCGCCATTTTCGGCAACTTCCATGGCGCCAAGAATTGTCAAGTCGACGTGTTGCCCACGAATCATTCCAAAACTCATTCCCGAATCAAAGAAACTCGCGCCTGGCAAAGTAGTTATGGTTTGTTTTCCGGCATTAATTACATCGGCATCTTCTTCGCCTTCAAACGGAAATGGCCCCATTCCTAGAACGCCATTTTCACTTTGAAATTCGACATCAATTCCTTTTGGAATATAGTTTGCCACAAGAGTTGGAATGCCAATTCCGAGGTTTACAAAATAATTATTTTGAACTTCTTGAGCAATGCGTTTTGCGATTTCTTCTTTATTAAGTGCCATAATTAATTGTTTGAAAATTATCGTTGTCTCACCGTTCGTTGTTCAATTCTCTTTTCAAATTTCTCTCCTTGAAAAATCCGCTGCACAAAAATTCCCGGAATGTGAATTTGATTCGGATCTAATGTTCCGGCCTCAACCAATTCTTCTACTTCGGCAATGGTAATTTTGGCGGAGCCAGCCATACAAGGATTAAAATTTCTAGCGGTTCCTTTAAAGATGAGGTTTCCTGCCGTGTCGCCTTTCCAGGCTTTCACTATTGAAAAATCAGCTTTAAAAGCATGTTCGAGCAGGTGCATTTTTCCGTTGAATTCGCGATATTCTTTTCCTTCAGCTACTTCGGTGCCGAAACCAGCCGGAGTAAAAAAAGCAGGAATTCCAGCTTGCGCAGCGCGACATCTTTCGGCTAACGTTCCTTGTGGAATGAGTTCTACGTCAAGTTCGCCCGAAAGCATTTGGCGTTCAAATTCGGCATTTTCTCCTACATAGGAAGAAATCATTTTCTTAATTTGTTTTTTTTGTAATAACAAACCCAACCCAAAATCATCTACGCCAGCATTATTGGAAATACAAGTTAAGTTAGAAACTTCTTTTTTTACAAGTTCGGAAATTGCATTTTCTGGGATGCCGCACAATCCGAAACCACCAAGCATTAGCGTCATTCCGTCCTGAATTCCTTGAAGTGCTTCTTGTACCGAATTTACTTTTTTGTTAATCATAATGAAGTCTATTTATAATCCAAATTCCTCCGTGCTTTGTTCTGAATTTGTTGTGTCTTTTGAAGTACTTGGGGGCGACCAACAATCTACTTTTATGGATAAATTATCCGGTCTTTCAAAATCTTCTTTCGAAAGGGTCATCGTTTCATCAGCATAATTCTTCTTCATAAAAAGTCCCCAAATTGGTAAAGCCGCCACCGCTCCTTGACCATAAGTTATACTTTTGAAACGCGCCGAACGGTCTTCGCAACCTACCCAAACGCCTGTAACTAAATTAGGAACCATTCCCATAAACCAACCATCGGATTGATTTTGAGTTGTCCCGGTTTTTCCTGCAATCGGATTTGTAAATACATATGGATAACCCGTAACTCTTTCGTAGCCATAACCACCGCCTTGGGTTCGTAATCGGGCGCCTGAACCATCTTCGGTAACGCCTTCTAATAGTTTTATTACTGCAAAAGCAATGTCTTTGTTTAACACATCGTGCGACTCAGGAATAGGCTCATAAATTACAACACCATTTTTATCTTCTATTCTAGAAATGAATTGTGGTTTGATATAAACTCCTTGATTCGCAAATGTGCTATAAGCCGCCACCATATCTTGAACCGTAATTTCTACAGCGCCTAATGCGATGGAAGGTTGCACCGGAATTTCAGAATTTATACCCAATTTATGCGCCAATGCGACAACTGCTTCAGGACCTACTTTGTCCATTAATTTGGCCGAAACGGTGTTAATGGAATTGGCCAATGCTTTTTTCAAAGTAACCATTCCGCGGTATTTTTGATCGGAATTTTTTGGTTCCCAATCTTCGGTTACGTGATGACGCCCTTTGTGAATCATAAAAGGGGAATCAATAATCGAATCGCAAGGCGACATATTAAGTTGTTCGATGGCGGTCGCATAAACGAATGGTTTAAAAGTAGAACCTACTTGCCGCGCACCTTGACCCACATGGTCGTATTGAAAATACTTGTAATTAATTCCTCCAACCCATGCTTTTACATGTCCCGTTTGAGGTTCCATTGCCATTAATCCTGCTTGAAGAAAATGTTTATAATAGCGAATAGAATCTAACGGCGTCATAATAGTGTCTCTTTCGCCTTTCCAAGTAAAAACAGTCATTTCAGTTTTTATACTAAATGATTTTATGATTTCGTCATCGCTTTTATCTTGCTCTTTTAGTTGGCGCCATCTTTCGGATGATTTCATCGCCTGCATTAAAATGCGTTGGGTTTCCACATCAGAAATATTGATGAAAGGGGCATTTTTGTTTGTTTTTGCTTGTGAAAAGAATTCTTGTTGCAAATTGGTCAAATGTTCTGTAACGGCTAGTTCAGCGTTAGCTTGCATTCGCGAATCAATTGTGGTATAAATTTTTAGTCCGTCACGGTAAATATCATATTCGGAACCATCCGGTTTTTTATTTTCTTTCAGCCAATTTTTCATAAATTCCCGAAGGTATTCTCTGAAATACGTGGCAATTCCATCTTTGTGACTTTCGGGTTGAAAATGTAAAACAATGGGTTCTTTTTCTAAAGAAATTTTTGTTGCTTCCGATAAAAAATTATTTTTCACCATTTGTTTCATTACCACATTTCGTCTTTGGCGCACTCTTTCTAATCTTCGAATTGGATTAAATAAAGAAGGGTTTTTTAGCATTCCAACAAGCATTGCGCCTTCTGAAATAGACAAATTGCGAGGTTCTTTTCCAAAATAAACTTTTGCTGCTGAACGAATTCCAACGGCAGTATTCACAAAATCGGCTTTGTTAAAATACATTGCGATGATTTCGTTTTTGGTATATTGTCGTTCTAATTTTATCGCAATAATCCATTCTTTAACTTTTTGAACGATTCTAAAAGGCAAAAATTTAGAACCTTCGCCGTGAAATAATTGTTTGGCTAATTGCTGGGTTAACGTACTCGCTCCACCACTTGTCCCAAGGCTTAAAACCGCTCTTAAAGTGCCTCTTCCGTCAATTCCAGAATGTTCATAAAAACGTTCGTCTTCGGTTGCAACAAGCGCATCAACAAGGTGTTTTGGAAGGTCTTTGTATTTGATTGACGTTCTGTTTTCGTTATAAAATTTTCCAATGGTGACGCCATCTGCCGAAATGACTTCGGTGGCTAAATTGGAATCGGGATTTTCTAAATCTTCAAAAGAAGGCATGGAACCAAAAATTCCCCAGGAAGCAAAAAGAAAGAATAAGAAAAGCCCGCCAAGACCATAGAAAAAAACTTTCCAAAATTTCTTTTTATAATAGGCGATGTCTTTGTTTTGATTGGAGTTTTTGTGTGCAGCCATTTTTTATTTTTCTATTGATTCTATTCTGAAGCCAACATCGGTAATTCCGTCAAGTAGTTCATCGCCGGAAACTTTGCCCGATTGCCGGACGGCTTGTTTTATATGAACCTTATTGTTTTCGGGAAATTTGAATTTTATTCGCTCTTTATAAACTAATTTACTTTCCTTAACATCAGAAAATCCATCGCCGAGAAGGGCGCCATTATCCTCGGTCATTTGATATTCTAAAGTGTCAACTTTTGTTAATCCGTTGGGTTGTTCCAATGCAATAATTAGAAACAAATTATTGTACTTGTAATCGTCATTTGCTCTAAGATTTACAAATAAATTATAAGCTTTATTAGGGTCTAGTTTTGGTAGCAAAAAAGTCATTTGGCTGTTTTTTTTCCAGCCATTTCCAACGGTTTGATAATCGTCAAAAACCCGTTTCTTATCACAGGAAAATGCGATTGTGATTATAATTATTAAAAGAAAATTACGTGTTAGGTTCATTTCTATTGTTCGGAATTATTTTGTTTGAAGCAGGTCTTGGCTCTGAGTTTTGGCGATTCGTTGCAACGATCACGTTTTCTCCAGAAGGTCTTCTTTTTTTGTTTGATTTGTTCTTTTTCTTAGGTTGATCAAAACGAGTTAAACTCTCTTGCCCCATTGCGTTATTAAAATCTTTTTCAGGGGTTTGTGTTATTTCTAAAGCAAAATCTTCTAAGGACGATACTTTGTTTTTTAGTTTATTTTCGGCAATAATTTCATTTACTTGCTCAATTTTTAGCACGTGCCAGTTGGCGAAATTATTAGTATAAGCAAACCACATTAATCCTTTGAAAATATCTTGTTTTTGACAAACTGCATCTCCTTTTTCCGTAACCAATTTAGTTTCCATGCTAGGAAATCCTTGAAGCGCATCCATATAAGTGTCCAATTCGTAGTTTAGACAGCATTTCAATTTTCCGCATTGTCCCGCAAGTTTTTGCGGATTTAATGACAATTGTTGGTACCTTGCCGCAGAGGTATTTACACTTCTAAAATCGGTTAACCAAGTGGAACAACACAATTCTCTTCCGCAAGAACCAATTCCGCCCAAACGAGAGGCTTCTTGCCGAAAACCCACTTGTTTCATCTCGATACGGGTGCTAAATTCTTTGGCAAAATCCTTAATTAACAAACGAAAATCGATTCGGTCTTCGGCGGTATAATAAAAAGTTGCTTTTGATCCATCCCCTTGAAATTCAATGTCAGAAATTTTCATTTCTAGTTTGTGGGCAATGGCCAATTCACGAGCTTTCACCTTCATTGGCTCCTCTTTGTCACGGGCATTTGACCAAATATCGATATCTTTTTGTGAGGCTTTTCGGTAAATTTTCGGAATTTCATTGCTAGTATGATTAACCCCTTTTTTCTTCATTTGAATTTTTACTAATTCGCCTGTAAGGGTTACAATTCCAACATCGTGTCCTGGAGAAGCTTCAGTTGCAATGACGTCGCCAATGCTTAAAGTAAGTTTTTCAGTATTGCGATAAAATTCTTTTCTTCCATTTTTAAAACGCACTTCAACACAATCAAAAGGAGCTTCGCCATTAGGCAAACTCATATTGGAAAGCCAATCGAAGACGGTTAATTTGTTGCAGCTATCGGTGCCGCAAGTCCCATTATTTTTACAACCCTTTGGCGCACCGCCATCAGAAGTTGAACAACTTGTACATGCCATAATTCTATATGTAGTGTTGCTACTGGCGCAACTTAAGTTCTTAAAACGATTAATTGGTAAAGATAGTATTTTTAGAAAATATATTACAATAAAAATTCCAAATCCCAACAACTATTATGTTTTATGGAATTTGGAATAAAAATAATTTTACAAATCGTTTTAACTTATGATTTTGAATAATTTATCCGACAATCGAATTCGGAACGGAGTTTCAAAAGTTACTTTGTCTCCTGGTTTTGCAAACGTATTTTCTTTTCCGTTGACCAACATTTTTTCAAGGATTAATTCTTCGTTTCCAGTTGTTGGACCCGAAATCAATATGGTGTCGCCAATTTTCAATTCGTTGTTTTCTATAATAAATAGCGCTATTTGCGCTTTCACATAATAATGTTCGGCTTTGCCAAGAATCATTTTTTTGACTTTATTTTTTTGACGAATAACTACAGATTTATCCGATTTTGCCAAGGAAATATCCGATAATTCGCCAGAATGTTTGAACAATAATTTATCTGATTTTCCTTTTCGGAATATTTTGTTTCCAATTTGAATGCCTCTGCGAAGTTTTACTTGTTCTACCAAAGGCAAATGAGTGGTTTCCAAACATTCCGCTGAACAACAATTTTCCATTTTGTCTTTGCATTCCTCACATTGGATAAACAACAAATGACAACCGTCATTTTCGCAATTGGTATGATTGTCGCAAGGTTTTCCGCATTGGTGGCATTGGGAAACAATATCGTTGGTAATTCGCTCGCCCAAACGGTGATCAAAAACAAAATTCTTTCCGATGAATTTACTTTCAATATTTTCCTCCTTGATTTGTTTGGCATAATTGATAATACCGCCTTCCAATTGGAACACATTTTTAAATCCTTGGTGTTTAAAATAAGCCGAAGCTTTTTCACATCGGATTCCTCCGGTGCAATACATCACTAGGTTTTTATCTTCTTTAAAATCTTTTAATTGCGCATTTATTATTGGTAATGATTCTCGAAAGGTTTCCACATCGGGCGTAATGGCGCCTTTAAAATGACCAATTTCACTTTCGTAATGATTTCTAAAATCGACCACAATCGTATTCGGATTATCTAAAATCTTATTGAATTCTGCCGCTTTCAAGTGAACGCCAATGTTGGTCACGTCAAATGTTTCGTCGTTTAATCCATCAGCTACAATTTTGTCACGAACTTTTACGGTAAGTTTTAAAAACGAATGGTCATCTTGATCTACGGCAACATTCAAACGAATGTTTTTCATAAAATCATAAACTTCTAAAGTTTCCCGAAAGGCTTCAATATTTTCCGCAGGAACGCTCATTTGGGCATTGATTCCTTCTTTGGCAACATACGTTCGACCAAGGGCATCGAGTTGGTTCCAAGCAATGAATAAATCGTCGCGAAATTTTTTTGGGTCTTCAATTTTGGCATACGCATAAAAAGACAACGTTAGTCGTTGTTTGCCCGCTTGATCAATCAATTCGGCTCTTTCTTCTGCGCTTAAGGTGTTATACAGTTGCATGCTATAAACGTTTTAAGTGAGAATTATTTTTTGAATTCTAAATGGAAGAATTCGAGTACAAAGATAATTTGAAAATTTAGAAATGCACCCATTTGAAAATAAAAAAACCTCTTAAAAATTAATTAAAAGAGGTTTCTGTAATGTGTTTTTCGAATTAACAGAATTCGGCGTAAGCGTCCTTCAAGTTTTCGGCAATCATTTCGGCTGGGCGACCTTCAATATGATGACGCTCAAGCATGTGAACCAATTCGCCGTTTTTGAACAAAGCCATACTTGGCGATGATGGCGGAAAAGGAAACATGTGTTGTCGAGCAGAATCAACCGCTTCTTTGTCAACTCCTGCGAAAACCGTTACTAAATGATCGGGTTTTTTGCCGCCTTCTAAACTCATTTTTACGCCTGGACGGGCGTTTCTTGCAGCACATCCACAAACAGAATTCACAACTACCAAAGTGGTTCCTTCTTGTTTTAGAGCATTTTCAACTTCGTGGGCGCTATGTAAATCTTCAAATCCAGCCGCTGTTAATTCGGCTTGCATTGGGAATACCATTTCTTCTGGATACATAATTATTTATGATTTAAGATTGTTGATTTCTGAATTTAGATTGTAAAATCTGGTACAAAGATAAAGAGAATTACAGTTTAATTATTATTTCAATTATAAAGTTTTGTTATAGTTTGATATTAAATGAATACCTGAAGATTAAGGCAAATAAACCCTTTACAAAAAGCCCTTTTGGGCATTTCCAAATGACTTGTAAATCTTCCCAAAAGGAGGTTTCTTCATCTAAAAATTTGAAATTCAATTGGGGATTTGCTTTTATGAATAGCGCAGAGAATATGGTTGCCCCTATTTCATTTTTTCTGAACAAAATATCGAGTAATAGCAAGTCGTAAAACCAGAATTTTTTTATTTTATGAAACTGTTTGAAGTCTGTTTTAGTTTGAAGAAATTGAACCAATTGTGTTGATTTTTTATCGGCATTTTTGAAAGTATATCCGGTACTTGCTTTTGTCCAACCTCCTGCAGTCCCAATATTTAATACTCTTTTGGTGTTGTTTTTCCAAAATGGGAAACACGACATAGGGATGCTACCGCGTTCTTTTTCGACAATTTTATAATTGGTAATTCCTAATTTTTGAATATATAGTTCAATTTCCGATTCGTATTCTGAAGTTTCTAAATGCGATTGTGAAAAGAGCGTATATTCTAAAAGCGCTTCGGTTTTTGATGTTGGCAAAACATACATAAATCGTGTATTTCCTTTTTGTTCCACAGAAAAATCCATGAACATTGCTTGTTCTGGATTAAAAATTTCTTGTTCTGTTTGAATGAACCAACCGATGAAATGCTGTTTTAAAAGCGGATATCGGGTTTGATTTTCAACTTCAAATGGATTTAGAATGCTGTTGAATAATTGATCGCAAGTATAAATTTCTGAACTTGCGTGGACTGTAATTCGATTTTCGACTTCTTCAACTTCTATTACTTTTTGATTTTCAAATGTGATATTTTCTTGTTTAGAAATTTCATCTAAAACAAAATTATAAAAGTCAACA
>CAIMBK010000094.1 GCA_903839195.1 uncultured Bacteroidota bacterium
AAATGTTCGATTATTAATTCGGAGGCTATCCAAAAGTTTGTTTTTCAATCAAATAGGTTGTTAGTATTTTTTCGAAATTGGCCCCAACAGGAACGGGAACATACTTAATCTTATTTTGAGCACAAGTTAATGCCAGTTTTGAAAAATAATTTGACACTTGTTTTTCGTAGTTTTCTTTAATGTTTTCAGCAAAAATAGCTACTTCATCGCCTGTTTCAACGTCAATGAATTTTCTTGGAGCGTTGTCAAAATCAAAATGTAATTCTGTTTTTTCATCATATACATGAAACAAAAGTACTTTGTGTTTGTCGTGTTTCAAATGTTGTAATGCCGAAAATAATGCCGCTTCGTCTCCCGATTGAAACATATCGGTAAACAAAATAATCATCGAACGGCGGTGAATTTTCTCGGCAATTTGATGCAAAAACAAAGTTGTATCCGTGTTTTTAGACCCTTTTGGTTGCGCCAATAATTCTTCCAATTTACTCAAAATCATCCGATGGTGGCGGTCGCTTCCCATTTCGGGAGCATAATATTCATAGGTGTCAGAATAGACGCTTAAACCTACAGCATCGCGTTGTTTCTTTAATAAATTCATCAAAACCGCCGAAGCCAAAACCGAAAAACCCATTTTGCTTTCATAAAAATCTTGACCCTCTTTCAATTTTGGATAATGCATCGACGACGAATTGTCTATAATAATATGACAACGCAAATTGGTTTCTTCCTCGTAGCGTTTTGTATAAAGCCGATCGGTTTTGGCAAATAATTTCCAATCAATATGCTTCGTGCTTTCGCCAGAATTATAAACTTTATGTTCCGCAAATTCAGCAGAAAAACCATGAAACGGACTTTTATGCATCCCCGAAATAAAGCCTTCAACCACCTGATGCGCTAACAATTCAAGGTGCTGAAAACTCGCGATTTTCTCTATTTGTGATTCCAATTTCATCCTTCAAATGTATTAAAATAGAATGAGTTTTTTATTTATTCCAAACAAAAAAAGGCTTGACTTTCGCCAAACCTTTTTCCAGAAATTTGTACTATTATAATAATGCGTTCAAACTATCGGCATAAGTTTGTTTTGGAGCAACTCCCACTTGACGGCCTACCACTTCGCCATTTTGAAAAACCAAAACGGTTGGAATGTTTCTAACGCCATATTTTGCAGCAAATTCTTGATTAGCATCCACATCTACTTTTCCAATTACTGCTTTTCCAGCAAATTCTTCACTAATTTCATCAATGATTGGGCCAACCATTCGACAAGGTCCGCACCATGCGGCCCAAAAATCCACCATTACCGGTTTGTCTGATTTCAAAACTACTTCTTCAAAAGTAGCGTCTGTTATTGCTAATGCCATTTTGTTTTTTATTTAAGTTAAAGCTTGAAGATTTCTAATTCCAAACTTGAATACAAATTTATAAATTTAAAATCAATCAAACACCATTCTGAAATTAGTTTTGATTATGAACGTATTGTCAATTCTTATTTTGGAGCTTTTTCCTGCTGTTCGCTATATCCACGCAAAAAAAGCGTGGGATGCCGCTTCCATCAGGGCTAGGGCTTTGGTGGAATTAATTCAATTTGAAGTTCACTTGCATTTTTTCTAATTCGAATAGCAATTCGTTAGAAATCTTGATTTTCAATTTCCGACTTGGCATTTCCAATTTTGTAATTATTCGCATTTCTTCTATTTCGGTTGGAATACTAATTTCGGGCTCGGTGGCTTCAATTGTATCTTCATCTCCATCAAAAGAAACGGTTTCCATTTCAGAAACTTCGGGTAAAGGAGTTTCAATTAAACGTTTTACTTTTTCGAATTCCATCACTTCAAACAAAACCGAATGATCGCCTTTATTGGCTTGAAACAAAGCACTCAATTGATGAACATAATCCGGTTGAATGTCGGCTATATTGGTTTGAATGATTAGTTTTTTTGCAAAAATAGTCAAAACATTTGCCAATAATTTAGCGTCTTGAAACATAATTCTTGGCTCCGATTTTTTTCCGGTTTCGCGGTTTACCCATCCGTCTTTTACCCCAATTTTGAAATAAATAAACTGATTGTTGACTAAATAATGTTTGAGTTTTAAATACTCTTCATCAAAAATGCGAAATTCATGACTTTCGTCATAACCTTCAACCGTAAACAATGCCCAATCTTTTCCGTTTTTTCCTGTTCGATATTGCACATTGGTCACAATTCCTGCGAAGGTTAAATTTTTTCCAATTTGATTTTCTAAATTTTTCAAACTAGACAAATGTGTATTGCAGAAATATTTCATCTCAAATTTAAAATCATCCAACGGATGACCCGAAATATAAATTCCAACTACCTCTTTTTCTTTGGCCAATTTTTCCATCGTGCTCCAATCTTCACAAGGCGGCACAATAGGTTCAGCAATTTGAACATCACTGGTTTCACCAAATAAACTTACCTGTGAGGAATTTTCATTTTCTTGAAATTTGGAACCATATCGGATGGCTTTTTCCAAAAAGGTAACTCCCTCGCCTTCAATATGAAAATATTGCGCTCTTGTTGTATTTCCAAAAGAATCGAAACCGCCAGCTAAAGCCAAATTTTCAAATGCTTTTTTATTGGCGGCACGCAAATCAATTCGCTTGGCTAAATCAAAAATGGATTTGTATTTTCCGTCTTTTCTGCCTTCTACAATTGTAGCAACGGCGCCAGAACCAACGCCTTTTACGGCGCCAATCCCAAATCGGACGGCATAGTTTTCATTTACGGTAAATTTATAAAACGATTCGTTCACGTCGGGGCCTAAAACTTGCAAACCCATGCGTTTACATTCTTCCATAAAGAAAGAAACTTGCTTGATATCGCTCATATTATTAGACAAAACGGCCGCCATATATTCCGCTGGATAATTGGCTTTCAAATAGGCCGTTTGATACGCAATCCACGCATAACAAGTAGAATGCGACTTGTTAAATGCATATTCCGCAAAAGCTTCCCAGTCTTTCCAGATTTTTTCTAATTTTTCTTCGGCATGTCCATTGGCTACAGCCTGAGAAATAAATTTTGGCTTCATTTTATCCAAAACATCTTTCTGTTTTTTACCCATTGCTTTACGCAAAACATCGGCGTCGCCTTTAGAAAAATCGGCTAATTTCTGAGACAAAAGCATTACTTGTTCTTGATAAACCGTAATACCATACGTATCTTTTAGTAATTCCTCACAAGCATCCAAATCGTATTCGATTTTTTCTTCGCCGTTTTTTCGTTTAATAAAACTCGGGATATAAGCAATTGGCCCAGGACGATAAAGTGCATTCATGGCTATCAAATCGCCAAAAACAGTGGGTTTCAATTCCTTCATGTATTTCTGCATTCCAGGGCTTTCATACTGAAAAATTCCAACCGTTTCGCCCCGTTGAAAAAGCGCATACGTTTTTTCATCATCAATCGGGAATTCATCTGGATTTAGTTGAATTCCGGAGCGGTATTTGACTAGTTTAACGGTGTCTTTAATTAAGGTTAGCGTTTTTAATCCCAAGAAATCCATTTTTAATAAACCCGCACTTTCAACGACAGAGTTGTCAAATTGCGTCACATACAAATCCGAATCTTTGGCGGTGGCCACGGGAACAAAATCGGTAATATCGCTTGGAGTAATAATAACGCCGCAGGCGTGAATCCCAGTGTTTCTTAGGTTTCCTTCTAAGATTTGTGCTTGTTGGATGGTTTCTCCACTCAAATCACCATCTTTTGAAAGCCCGATTAATTCTTTTATTTTATCAAAGTCTTCTGGACGGAGGACTTTTTTTATTTCGCCTTCAGCATCTTTCAAAAAACGAGCTAAACTCCATTTTGCAGGAATCATTGCAGGAATTAATTTGGCTATTTTATCGGCTTCAAAAAGCGGCAAATCCAAAACACGAGCCGTATCACGAATGGCCGATTTGGCGGCCATTGTTCCATAAGTTATGATTTGAGCCACTTGTTTTGAACCATATTTTTGTATCACATAATCCATAACGCGGCTTCTTCCTTCGTCATCAAAATCAATATCGATATCGGGCAATGAAACCCGATCTGGATTCAGAAAACGCTCAAAAAGCAAATTATACAATAACGGATCAATATTGGTAATTCCGAGACAATATGCCACCACCGAACCCGCTGCGGAACCCCTTCCTGGACCTACGGAAACATCCATTTTTCGGGCTTCGGCTATAAAATCTTGAACAATCAAAAAATAACCAGGATAGCCTGAATTTTCAATTGTCAATAATTCAAAATCAATTCGGTCTTGAATTTCTGGTGTTATTTCTTTATATCTTTTTTTAGCTCCTTCAAAAGTGAGGTGCTTCAAAAAGGCATTTTCACCTCGTTTTCCGCTATCATTTTCGTCTTCAGAAATTAAAAATTCATTAGGAATTTCAAATTTTGGTAGCAATACTTCTCTGGCTAAATCATAAATTTCAATTTTGTCAACGATTTCTTTGGTGTTTGAAATGGCTTCTGGCAAATCGTTGAACAATTTTTTCATTTCATCGCCCGTTTTGAAATAATATTCCTGATTTGGTAATCCATATCGATATCCGCGCCCGCGTCCTATTGGCGTGGATTGTTTTTCGCCGTCACGAACACATAATAAAATATCATGGGCGTTGGCGTTTCCTTTCTCAATATAAAAGGTGTTGTTGGTTGCAATAAGTTTTACTTCATGCTTTTTTGCTAAAGAAATTAAATCGGTATTTACACGATTTTCATCTTCTTGATTGTGACGCATGACCTCAATATAAAAGTCATCTCTAAATTGATTTTTCCACCAAATTAGGGCTTCTTCCGCCTGATTTTCGCCCAGATTTAAAACTTTATTCGGAATTTCGCCATATAAATTTCCTGACAAAACAATCAAATCTTCTTTGTATTTTTCAATGATTTTTTTGTCAATTCTTGGAACATAATAAAAGCCTTCCGTATAAGCGATGGACGACATTTTGGCTAAATTATGGTACCCTTTTTTGGTTTTGGCTAAAAAAACAATTTGAAATCCATTGTCTTTTCGGGTTTTGTCTTTGTGGTCTTCGCATACAAAAAATTCACAGCCCACAATGGGTTTAATGATGGTTTCTGTTGGGATTTCATCGTTTGCAACGGCCGCGTCGTTTTTGGTTTGTGCTGTTTTATTGTGATATAAAATATCGCGAACAAAGTGAAAAGCGCCCATCAAATTGGCGTGGTCTGTAATGGCAACCGCGGGCATTTTTTGTTCGGCAGTAGCTTTTACAAGTGATGCAACGCTGATTGTGGATTGCAAAACAGAAAATTGTGTGTGATTGTGTAAATGAACAAAATCAGTTTCTGTTAATATTTGCTTGTTATCTTGTAATTCTTCTTTTGAAATTACGTCCGTTTGCGTTTCCCCAAATTGCTGACGTATTTTTTCAGAGGCTTCTTTTAGATTGATATGGGTTAACCCAATAAGTTGGATTTCTTTAGGGTTTTTATTTTGAAAATCAGTAAAATATTCTTGAGAAACGTCCAATTCTTCTTTGGTAAAAACTTCTCTTCGGATTAATTCTAAGAAACAACGGGTGGTTGCTTCCACATCGGCGGTGGCGTTGTGCGCTTCTGAAAAAGGTTTGTTAAAAAGATAACTATGTAATTCGGTTAAAGTTGGTAATTTGAATTTTCCGCCGCGACCACCAGGCAATTGCAAAAGGGATGCAGTTATTTCGGTACAAGTATCCAAAACGGGTAAGGTTGCCATTGGCGATGAAATTCGCAAACGATGAAATTCGCATCCCATAATATTAATATCGAAACCTAGATTTTGTCCGACAATAAAATTTGCTTTTTCTAATGCAATATTAAATTTTTCTAAAACTTCGGCTAAAGAAATTCCATTCGCTTGCGCTAATTCGGTTGAAATACCATGAATTCTTTCGGCGTCAAACGGAATATTGAATCCCTCGGGCTGAATAAGATAATCCTGATGTTCGATAAGTTTTCCCATTTCGTCGTGTAATTGCCAAGCAATTTGGACACAACGAGGCCAATTTCCGATATCGGTAATGGGCGCATCCCAACGTTTTGGTAATCCAGTAGTTTCGGTATCGAAGATTAAATACATTAGGAATTTAGTTTTAGATTTTAAATTTTAGATTGAAATCAATTAACGATGTCATCCTAAAGTCGAGAACCTTATAGTTTTTTCAAAAATACATTTTGTAATAGAAAATATCAATTTTAGTTATTAACAAAAAACCACTCAAAAAATTGAAAAATCAATTTTCTGAATGGTCTTATTTAAAAGTGTATTTAGAAAAATCTAAATAGAAATTTTATCTAAAGTTGATAATTAATATCCGCCTCTGTTTCCACCACGGTCATTTCCACCACGGCTGTTTCCTCCACCATAACCTCCGCGTGAATCTCCACCACGGCTGTTGTTGTTGAAGCTTCTTCTTTCACCTTCTGGCTTTGGTTCCGATTTGTTTACTACAATAGCACGACCTTGAACAGTAGCACCGTTCAATTCATCGATTGCTTTTTGAGCATCCTCATCACTTGACATTTCAACAAAACCAAATCCTTTACTTCTTCCAGTAAATTTATCAGTAATAATTTTAACAGAATCAACTGTTCCATAAGCCTCGAAAGACTCTCTTAAATCTGCTTCCTCAATACTGAATGGAAGACTTCCAACAAAAATATTCATATGTACTTATTTATAATATTAGGCAAATGTACTCTAATTTTAACGGAAACCACTATCGTGCAAGTTATTTATGATATTATTATGTAAATATTTAATTTATATTCAAATATAACCTTCTGATTATTAATATTAAAAAGAGAATTAGTATGTTTCAAAAAAAGATGTATCTTTGCACCCTTAATTAATCGAGGTCGTGTACCTCAAAATTTAATCATACGATTATGTCTGTAAAAATTAGATTACAAAGACACGGTAAAAAAGGAAAACCTTTTTACTGGGTTGTAGCGGCAGATGCTCGCTCAAAAAGAGATGGTAAATACTTAGAAAAAATTGGTACTTACAATCCAAACACCAATCCTGCAACTATCGAATTAAACATTGATAGCGCAGTACAATGGTTGCACAATGGTGCTCAACCAACTGATACAGCAAAAGCAATTCTTTCTTACAAAGGAGCTTTATTGAAACACCACCTTGATGGCGGCGTTCGAAAAGGCGCTTTAACTCAAGAACAAGCCGATGCAAAATTAGCTACTTGGTTAGAAGCAAAAGCTGGAAAAGTAGATTCGAAAAAAGAAGGTCTATCTAAAGCTGAAAAAGAAGTAAAAGCAAAAGCTTTGAAAGCTGAAAAAGAAGCAAATGCAAAACGTATTGCCGCCGCTGCTCAAGCAGATGCAGATGCAATTGCTGCTGCTACAAAAGCTGAAGAAGTTGAAGAAGAAGCTCCTGCTGATGAAGTTGAAGTTGCTGAAGTAGAGGTTGCCGAAGAAACAACTGTTGAAGTAGAAGAAGAAACTGTTGCTGAAGCTGCTGAAGAAACTCCTGCTGCAGAAGTAGAAGTTGCTGAAGAAACAACCGTTGAAGAAGAAGTTGCTACTGCTGAAGTAGAAGTTGCTGAAGAAACAACTGTTGAAGTAGAAGAAGAAACTGTTGCTGAAGCTGCAGAAGAAACTCCTGCTGCAGAAGAAACTGAAGAAACACCTGAGGCTTAATTCAAAAGCGATTCATGCGTAAAGAAGATTGTTTCTATTTAGGTAAAATCGCAAAAAAATTTAGTTTCAAAGGCGAAGTCCTAGCCTATTTAGACACGGACGAGCCTGAATTATATGAAAACTTGGAATCAGTGTTTGTTGAATGCAACAAACACTTGGTTCCATTTTTTATTGAAAATAGTTCGCTGCATAAAAATGATTTTCTTCGAATTCGTTTTGAAGATGTCAATTCCGAGGAAGAAGCCGATGCTATTATTGGCAATTCTATTTATCTTCCCTTAAAAATGTTGCCAAAACTTAGCGGCAATAAGTTTTATTTTCATGAAGTAATTGGATTTGAAGTCGAAGACAAACGCCTTGGAATTGTTGGAAAAATTATTTCCATAAATGACACAACTGCGCAACCGCTTTTTGAAGTTTTGAATGGCGAAGTAGAAATTCTAATTCCAATGATTGATCATTTTCTGATTCAAATTGACCGCGAAAACAAAAAAGTCATCATGGATTTGCCAGAAGGATTAATTGAAATGTATCTTTAAAATTGGCTATTCGATTAATCGAGAAATTCAGAAAATAGCAATGTCAGTATTCCAATTCAAACAATTTTCCGTTTTACAAGACCAATGCGCAATGAAAATTGGCACAGACGGAGTTTTGTTAGGCGCTTGGACACCAATAGAAAATCCTAAATCTATTTTAGATATTGGAACCGGCACAGGAATTATTGCATTAATGCTAGCGCAAAGAAGTAATGCAACGCAAATTGACGCCTTAGAAATTGACGAAAACACCTACGAACAAGCGACCGATAATTTTGAAAACAGCCCTTGGAATGACCGTTTGTTTTGTTTTCATGTTGCTTTAGATGAATTTGTTGATGATCCTGAAGACGAGTACGACTTGATAGTTTCTAATCCCCCATTTTATTCTGAAGATTTCCGTTCGGAAAATGAACAACGTGATTTAGCACGATTTCATGAAGCCATGCCTTTTGAAGATTTGATTGAAGCTGCCGATTTATTGTTGTCTGAAAACGGTATTTTTTCGGTTATTATACCATACAAAGAAGAAGAACGTTTTATTGAATTGTGCGCAGAAGTCGAACTTTTTCCTGTAAAAGTAACTCGTGTTAAAGGTTCTCATAAAACCCCAATTGTGAGAAGTTTATTGGCTTTTAAAAGATATGAATTGGCCGTTTTAGTTGCCGATGAATTGGTAATAGAAATCAACCGTCATGAATATACCGACGAATATATCGAATTGACAAAAGCTTTTTATTTGAAAATGTAACTACGCATTTCGCAATATTACGTGCCGTTTTGATATTAATTCTATTAATTCCAAAAAAATTATCAAATGTTCATGCACTAATGTTACTTTTCTTTCTGTAAATTTGCATCTTATTATTAATTAGATTGATTCGCTTAAGGCTTTTCCATCGCAATGATATAACTATGAAACCAGATTTATTTCAAGCCCCAGATTACTACAATTTAGATGATTTATTGACAGACGAACACAAATTGGTTCGCGATGCCGCTCGGGAATGGGTAAAACGTGAAGTGTCGCCAATAATCGAAGATTATGCTCAAAAAGCAGAATTTCCAACTCAAATCATCAAAGGATTAGCCGATATTGGAGCTTTTGGACCCTATATTCCAGAAGAATATGGTGGCGCAGGTTTGGATCAAATTTCGTATGGTTTGATTATGCAAGAAATTGAACGCGGCGATTCTGGTGTTCGTTCAACAGCCTCTGTTCAGTCGTCATTAGTAATGTATCCTATTTGGAAATTTGGAAATGAAGCACAACGGATTAAATATTTACCAAAATTAGCTTCTGGAGAATTCATGGGTTGCTTTGGCTTGACCGAACCAAATTATGGTTCTGATCCTGGAAGTATGATTTCCAATTATAAAGACATGGGCGACCATTATTTATTGAACGGTGCAAAAATGTGGATTTCGAATGCGCCTTTTGCTGATATTGCAGTGGTTTGGGCCAAAAATGAAGAAGGTAGAATTCACGGATTAATCGTAGAACGCGGAATGGAAGGATTTACAACTCCAGAAACACATAACAAATGGTCATTACGTGCCTCGGCAACTGGCGAATTGATTTTTGATAATGTAAAAGTGCCTAAGGAAAATTTATTGTCTGGTAAAACAGGTCTTGGTGCGCCAATGCAATGTTTAGATTCTGCTCGATATGGTATTGCTTGGGGTGCTATCGGCGCGGCGATGGATTGTTATGACACGGCTTTACGCTATGCGAAAGAACGAATTCAGTTTGACAAACCTATTGCTGGAACCCAATTACAACAAAAGAAATTGGCCGAAATGATTACCGAAATTACCAAAGCGCAATTGCTAACTTGGCGTTTGGGTGTGTTACGAAATGAAGGTCGTGCAACAACGGCACAAATTTCGATGGCTAAAAGAAATAATGTGGATATGGCAATTCACATTGCCCGAGAAGCCCGACAAATATTAGGCGGAATGGGAATTACAGGTGAATATTCGATTATGCGTCACATGATGAATTTAGAATCGGTGATTACCTATGAAGGAACTCATGATATTCATTTATTAATTACAGGGATGGATATTACAGGAATTCCTGCTTTTAAATAATAGTAAACAAATATTAAAGTATTTATAAAATTGATAGCAAAAGCTTCTTGGAAACAGGAAGCTTTTTTATTTTTACATCAAATTAGAAAACAATGAACATTCAAACCATAAACGAACGCATTCAATCACAAAAAGAAGCGTTATTGCAGCATTCTTTATACCATAAAGTACAAACTATTTCTGATTTACATCTATTTTTGGAAAGTCATATTTACGCTGTTTGGGATTTTATGTCTTTATTAAAAGCGTTGCAATCGCAATTAACCTGTACAACAACCCCATGGTTTGCAACGAAAAATACTGAAATTCGTTATTTAATAAATGAAATCGTTTTGGCAGAAGAAACCGATTTGACATTGGACGGAAAACACCAAAGTCATTTTGAAATGTATATCGAAGCGATGGAATCCTGTGGGGCGGATACGCGAGAAATTAATGCGTTTTTGGAAGACGTTTTTGAAACAAAAAATATTTTTGTCTCTATCAAAAAAAGCAATTTACATCCAAATATAAAAGCCTTTTTAGATTTCACTTTTCGAGTAATTGATGAAGGAAAATCTAACAAAACGGCGGCTGCGTTTACTTTTGGAAGAGAAGATTTGATTCCAAGTATGTTTACCGAAATATTGAAGAATTTTCAAGCCAATTTTCCCGAAACCGATTTAAGCAAATTGATTTACTATTTCGAAAGACACATCGAATTGGATGCGGACGAACATGGTCCGATGGCGATGCAAATGATTTCTGAGCTTTGTGGCCAAGACGAATCAAAATGGGAAGAAGTTTCTGCAATATCGATAGTAGCACTCGAAAAACGCATTGGACTTTGGGATGCGATTGAGGAAATGATTATAAAAAAAGAAACTGTTTTAGTTTAAGCTTCTGGCGCCAATTCTATTTCCAAACCTTCTAAGTTTTCTGAAATTTGAATTTGACAACCCAAACGACTATTTGGCTTTACGTTGAACGCTTCTGAAAGCATTGCTTCTTCGTCGTCGCCTTTTTCTGGGAGTGAAATATCGTTCAAAACATAGCATTGGCAGGAAGCGCACATGGCCATTCCTCCACAAATTCCAATAGTTCCTTCGGGCGCAAGCTCATACATTCGAACCAATTCCATAATGTTCAAATTCATGTCGGTGGGCGCTAGAACCTCGTGAGATTGTCCGTTCCGATCAATTATTTTTATGGTAATATCTTGTGATGTCATTTATTGTATTGCTTTTACAACTTGTTTTTCGGCCTCTTTTCTAGTTCCGTCAAAACCATCAACACCAGAAACAGTGGTGTATTTCAAGACATATTTTTTTCCAGGATTCATGCGTTGATACACGCTTTGAACCATCAAAGTCGCTTCGTGAAAACCGCACAAAATCAGTTTTAGTTTTCCTGGATAGGTATTGACGTCGCCAATAGCATAAATTCCTGGAATATTGGTTTGATAATCCAACGCATTATCAACTTTAATGGCATTTTTTTCAATTTCTAATCCCCAATTGGCGATTGGGCCTAATTTTGGGGTTAAACCAAATAACGGAATAAAAAAATCGGTTTCAATTAATTGCTGATTTCCTTCACTTTCAATAGTAATGGATTCCAAA
Source organism: uncultured Bacteroidota bacterium (assembly GCA_903839195.1). Lineage (GTDB taxonomy): Bacteria > Bacteroidota > Bacteroidia > Flavobacteriales > Flavobacteriaceae > Flavobacterium. The sequence continues at coordinate 11,923 of CAIMBK010000094.1, forward strand.
TTCGTTGTTCCATGAAGCGAAATTACTTCGGCGGGTGTAATTAATTTGATTTTGCCCAATGCTTTTAATTCTTGTACTTTTTCGACAGAATCCAATGCGCCTCGGAATTCATTTCTTCGGTGAATGAGTGTTACGCTTGAGGCCACATCGGCGAGAAAAACGCTCCAATCCAAGGCAGAATCGCCACCGCCAGCAATTACAATTCGTTTGTCTCGGAACAATTCGGGGTCTTTAACAAAATATTCAACGCCTTTTTCTTCAAAAAATTTGATAGTGTCCAGCACGGGTTTTCGGGGTTCAAAACTACCCAAACCGCCTGCAATTGCAACGGAATTGGCGTGATGTTTGGTGCCTTTATTTGTGGTTACAATAAACGTTCCGTCGTCGAGTTTGTC
>CAIMBK010000095.1 GCA_903839195.1 uncultured Bacteroidota bacterium
AGCTAATGGGACGCATGCTCATCTTTTACCGTTGTGACTTTAATGTGAAAACCATGCGATTCTCACATACTATGAGGTATTAATCCAAATTTCTCTGGGCTATCCCTCTGTAAAAGGTAGATTGCATACGCGTTACGCACCCGTGCGCCGGTCTCTAGTTCCGAAGAACTATACCCCTCGACTTGCATGTGTTAAGCCTGCCGCTAGCGTTCATCCTGAGCCAGGATCAAACTCTTCATCGTATATTTTAATAATTTTTCGACGAAATTTCTAGCTAGAAAATCTTGCGACTCTCTTTACTCTCTTATTTTTGTCACGCTTCTCAGCGTGACGGCTGTCAATTCAATATGTCTAGGAACGTGTCTTTATTTTTTAGTATCTGAAACAAGTTCAGATTAAATCGCTTGTGTCTCAAAGCGGGTGCAAAAGTAATGATTCTTTTTAATCCCACAAGTAATTCGTTTAGTTTTTTGAAAAAAAACTTTTTCCTCACTTTTTAACTCTTTTTACTCCCCCTTGCGGGACGGCAAAGATAAGCCCTTATTTCACTTTTGCAAAATTTTTTTCCCTTATTTTTGATTAATTATGGCAGTAATTTGTAAACGCCTGATTGCGCGATTTTTGAATTTAATTTTTTTTTATGAAAATGGGGTTTTTGCTTTTTTTGGTCAGAAATTTGCGCGTTTTGAAGAACTAAAACGCCCTTTTTAGCCCCGATTGTAGCGGTATCCCACGCCAAGTGGCGTGGATTTAGCGGAAAGCGGGACAACTGATCTTATGGAAAACAAGGGTGCCGCTCCTGATATTACTCTTTTTTACTTGCTTTTTCGTACCAATAGTCGGTTAGATTATCGATGTTTACGGAGATGGCGGGTTCTTGTTTGATCAAACGACCGTTGGTAAAGGCGCGGTCGAGAATGGTTTCAATGAGAAAATCTTCGTTGACTTGATAAGGCGCGTAGGTGGTTTTTAAATTTATATCAAAAAATTTGGCGGTGGTATTTGACCAGAACGCTTTCCAACCGCTTTTGTGGTTTTTGATTAGGTCGTAGGTTGAAATTCCGGTTTGGCGGTGGATTAATTTAACGAGGATTTGTCCTTGTTTTCGTGAAAGTTTTTTGAGTTTATCCCTGAATTCGTTTTCGATATAATCTTCGACTATTTTGAAATATTTTCTTTTTTCGCGATTGGATTTTAATTTGCCCATGTTTTGATTGAGCGCCGCAAGTCGATCGGATGCAATTTTGGCATACGGATAAACTTTATAAACCCTGTTTTGCAACATTAAATACTCTTTTTGGGCTTGTGGGTCGAGTTTGCTTCTATGAATAATTACTTCTTGAAGCTCAATTGGTTCTTCTAAAAGCGTATCATTTTCTTCGGAAGTATCTTCGGTAGGATTGCTTTCTTTGGGAAGGATTTGCGCAAAAGCTCCTGAAGTTATAAATGTTAAAAGCAAAAAAAACTTGAATGTGTTCATCTAAAAGTTATTTATTTGTCAAAATTATAGATTATATACGCAACTGTAATGCCAAATTTATAATTTAGCAAAAAAAATATTATATGAGCAATAAGTCAATCCTAAAAAGTTCTTCATTAGACTTTTTGAAAACCTATTTAAATAATGCCTCTCCAACTGGTTTTGAAGCCGAAGGTCAAAAACTATGGATGGAATACATAAAACCCTATGTCGATACTTTTATTACAGACACTTACGGAACGGCTGTTGGAGTTATCAATCCTGATGAGCCTTATCGCGTAGTTATTGAAGGTCATTCGGACGAAATTTCATGGTATGTAAATTATATCACCGATAACGGTTTGATTTATGTCATTAGAAACGGAGGTTCCGATCATCAAATTGCGCCTTCTAAACGCGTTAATATTCATACCAAGAAAGGAATTGTTGTGGGCGTTTTCGGTTGGCCAGCGATTCATACACGAAATAGAGATAAGGAAGAAAATCCGAAAATCAGTAATTTGTTTATTGATATAGGTTGCGAAACCAAAGAACAAGTAGAAAAAATGGGCGTTCATGTGGGTTGCGTAATTACATATCCTGATGAATTTATAATTATGAACGAAAATAAATTTGTTTGTCGTGCAATTGACAACCGAATGGGCGGATTTATGATTGCTGAAGTCGCTCGTTTGTTGCATGAAAACAAAAAGAAATTGCCTTTTGGATTGTACATTACGAATTCCGTTCAAGAAGAAGTGGGGCTTCGTGGTGCCGAAATGATTACAAAAACCATCAAACCCAATGCGGCGATTATTACCGATGTGTGTCATGACACTTCGACTCCTATGATTGACGTCAAAATTGAGGGCGAAATCAAAATGGGAAAAGGACCAGTTATTACTTACGCACCAGCGGTTCAGAATAATTTGAGAGAATTAATTCTAAATACGGCTATGGAAAACGAAATTCCGTTTCAAAGAATGGCTTCGTCAAGAGTTACTGGAACAGATACCGATGCTTTTGCTTATAGCAATGGCGGCGTGGCTTCGGCGTTAATTTCGTTGCCTTTGCGTTATATGCATACCACCGTAGAAATGGTGCATCGTGAAGATGTTGAAAACGTAATTAAACTGATTTACGAAAGTTTATTAAATATGAAAAACAACGAAACGTTTTCTTATTTTAAATAAAAACAAACCTCAAACAAAAAACCGCGACTCCATAAGAATCGCGGTTTTTTTTATCTTTAAACTAAGTTTAACTGTTCTTTAAATACGCCAAAACATTTTTTTCAATGCGCGAATTGATGTCTGAAATATCGGCTTTAACAAATTTTTCTCCTAAAATATTTTCATACAATTCAATATAACGTTCCGAAATCGTGTGGATATATTCCTCGGTCATGTTTGGAATTTGTTGCCCTTCTTTTCCTTGAAAACCATTTTCTATTAACCAACGACGCACGAATTCTTTTGATAATTGCTTTTGTTCTTCGCCAGAATCTTGTCGATCTTGATAGCCATCAGCATAAAAATAACGCGAGGAATCTGGGGTATGAATTTCGTCAATCAAAACGATTTTTCCTTCTTTGGTTTTACCAAATTCATATTTAGTATCTACCAAAATTAATCCGCGAGAAGCGGCTATTTCGGTGCCACGTTGAAATAAAGCGCGGGTATATTTTTCTAAAACCAAATAATCTTCTTCCGATACAATTCCATTTGATAAAATAGCTTCTCGAGAAATATCTTCATCATGAACGCCCATATCTGCTTTTGTAGTTGGCGTAATTATTGGCGTTGGAAATTTATCATTTTCTTTTAATCCTTCAGGCATGGTTACGCCGCACAAAATTCGTTTTCCCAAAGCGTATTCACGCGCGGCATGACCCGAAAGATAGCCACGAATCACCATTTCTACTTTGAAAGGCGCACACAAATGACCCACGGCCACATTTGGATCGGGCGTGGCAACCAACCAATTCGGAACAATATCTTGTGTTAATTCCATGAATTTTGTAGCAATTTGATTCAGAATTTGACCTTTATAGGGAATTCCTTTTGGCATCACAACATCAAAAGCCGATAATCTATCAGTGGCCACCATCACTAAAAGTTCGTCATTAATATTGTAAACTTCACGTACTTTTCCGTGGTAAACTGATTTTTGATTCGGGAAATTAAAATTGGTTGTAGTAATTGTATTGCTCATTATGATTATATGTAGTTTTTTTGCAAATTTAGTCCAAATTTAAGTACAAAAAAAGCTTCTTTTTTTTTAATATTTAAGAATGTAGATTTCGAATCAAAATAATTAATCGGTGTTTTCTATTTGTTTGTAGGCATCAATCACTTTTTTGACCAATCGGTGGCGCACAATGTCTTTGTCATCGAGATAAATTATCCCAATTCCATCGACATCTTTCAAAACTAAAAGTGCCTCTTTCAGACCAGAAATGGTGCGTCGCGGCAAATCGACTTGCCCTGGGTCGCCGGTAATCATGAATTTGGCATTTTTTCCCATACGCGTCAGAAACATTTTCATTTGCGAATGCGTGGTATTTTGGGCTTCATCAAGAATCACAAAAGCATGGTCCAACGTTCGGCCCCGCATAAAAGCTAATGGTGCTATTTGAATAATTCCTTTCAAAATATAGTCTTCGAGTTTTTCGTTGGGCAACATATCGCGCAGCGCATCGTATAATGGCTGCATGTAGGGATCCAATTTTTCCTTCATATCGCCTGGAAGAAAACCCAGGTTCTCCCCTGCTTCAACTGCGGGACGGGTCAAAATAATTTTTTTAACTTGCTTTTCTTTTAACGCTTTAACCGCCATCGCAACACCCGTGTAGGTTTTCCCAGTTCCTGCGGGTCCAACGGCAAAAACCATATCGTTTTTGTTCATCGTATCAACTAGTAATTGCTGATTGGCCGTCATGGCTTTGATGATTTTTCCGCCAACGCCGTGAACTAAAATCTTGTCGTGAGATTCATTTCTTTTGTCATCATTTGCATCGCTTTGAATGACTCTTTCAATTACGTTGTCGTCAATGTTGTTGTAACGCGTGAAATGAAGCATCAATCGGTTGAACCGTTTTTCAAATTCATCTAGTGCTTCTTTTTCGCCAAATACTTTTATGGTGGTGCCTCGAGCTACAATTTTTAGTTTCGGATAATACTTTTTAATGGTTTCAAGATGAGTGTCTTGAGCGCCCCAAAAATCTTTTGGAGCGATGTCTATGAGCTCGATAGTTCTTTCGTTCAAATGGAATACTATTTAATTAAAAATAATCAGTGAGATTTAGTAGATTTGCATTTCAAATTTAATGAATTTAAGTTTAATTCGTTAAAATTATTTATAAACAATTTTATGTCAATAATTACCCTAACAACCGATTTCGGGCTAAAAGACCATTTTGTTGGTGCTTTGAAAGGGAAAATTATGTCCGAATTTTCGGAAGCTAAAATCATCGATATTTCTCATGATATCGATCCTTTTAATTATGCCGAAGCCAGTTATATTCTAAATTCAGCTTATGCCAGTTTTCCAAAAGGAACGGTGCATTTAATTGGCGTTGATTCCGAATTAAACAAAGAAAATTTGCATTTGGCGATGCAATGGAACGACCATTTTTTCATTTGTGCCGACAATGGAATTTTGAGCATGTTGATTCAAAAGTTGGTTCCTCAAAAAATAGTTTCCATCAATATTCACGACCGATTACCCGAAGCAGCAACCGATTTGGATGTTTTGGTTACCGTGGCTTGTCATTTGGCAAAAGGCGGATTATTGAACGTTATCGGAAAAGATATTACCTCGATAAAACAAGTAACGGAGTTGCAGGCGGTGGTTCCATCGGATAAAAATTCGATAAAAGGATATGTAATTTATATTGATCATTTTGGAAATGTGGTGACAAATATTTCGAAGAAATTGTTTCTGGAAACGGCAAAAGGTCGGGCTTATGAAATCGTCTTAAACGAACGTTTCAAACAGAAAGACAAAGGAAATATCAAAAATATTTGGTCCAAATATTCCGATATTGCTAGCGCCACGAATTATGCCATAAAAAACTATGAAGGTAGCAAAGTGGCTATTTTTAATGAAGCGGGGTTTTTAGAAATTGGTGTTTTTAGAAGTAACCCAACCAAAGTGGGCGCCGCAACAAGTTTATTGGGCATTGGATATAGAGACGTAATTACGATTGTTTTTGGTCAATAAAATAATTCAAAATATGATTGTTCGAATAGTAAAAATGCGTTTTCAACCAGATAAAATTCAAACTTTTTTAACTCATTTTGAATTAGTGAAACAAAACATACGAAATGCGCCAGGAAATCGTTTCTTAGAGTTATATCAAGATAAAAATGACAAGACTATTTTCTTTACTTATAGTTATTGGGAAACCGAACACGATTTAGAAAATTATCGAAATTCAATGCTTTTTAAAGACGTTTGGAGTTTTACAAAAGTGTTGTTCAACGCCAAACCAGAAGCTTGGAGTGTTGAAAAATTAGTCAGTTTACAGTAATAAGTTATCGATTCAAATAACCAAATTAACAAATCAACGAATTATCATATATGAAAGCAATTGTAATTAGGGAAATTAAGTCCTTTTTTGGTTCGCCAATAGGTTATTTGGTCATAGCCATTTTTCTGCTCCTTAACGGCTTATTTCTTTGGGTTTTTGAAGGCGATTACAACATCTTAAATTCTGGTTTTGCCGATTTAAGTCCGTTTTTTACAATCGCCCCATGGATTTTGATTTTCTTAATTCCGGCAGTAACCATGAGAAGTTTCTCGGACGAAAAAAAGCAAGGAACTTTAGAATTATTACTGACAAAACCTTTGAGTATTTGGCAAATTGTAAATGGGAAATTTCTCGGTGCTTTTCTTTTAATTGTAATTGCAATTGTTCCAACATTTATCTATGTGAAAGTAATTTCAACCCTGGGAATGCCAGAAGGAAATATTGATATGGGAAGTACATTTGGATCCTATTTTGGCTTACTTTTCTTAATTTCAGCGTATTCGGCGATTGGGATTTTCACTTCTACCCTATCCGAAAATCAAATTGTTGCGTTTATTCTATCGGTATTTTTATGCTTCTTTTTCTACTTTGGATTCGAAGGATTATCGACCTATCTTCCTAGTTTTGAAAACTTTATTTCAAGTCTTGGAATGGAAAATCATTTCAAAAGCATGAGTCGTGGCGTTTTGGACACACGGGATATTACCTATTTTTTTAGTGTAACTATTTTGTTTCTTTCCTTAACCGTTTATAAACTAAAATCCATGAAATTATAATGGCTATCAATACAAACTTAAAACTGAAAAAATTGGCGCTAACGCTGGTTTTATTGATTGTTATCAATTTGCTTGGATCTCAATTTTTTCATCGTTTTGATGTAACAAATGATAAAC
>CAIMBK010000096.1 GCA_903839195.1 uncultured Bacteroidota bacterium
ATAGAATCAAATACAAATGTAATGGAATAAGTCCATAAAAATAGCAACTATTTTATTAGAAAGCCAATTGAAAATTTAGTATTTCTATTTTTACTTTTAAAATAATTTTTATTTATATTTGTTAATATTAAAAAAAAACTAATCTATTTAATTTATTATCAAATGAAACATTTATTATCAACCATTATTGTTTTAGGATTAACTTGTACTTCGGCAGTTGCTCAAGAAAAAGAAAGTGCAAAAGTAGTTACCGAAGTTTCGGCAACATTAAAAAGTAAAGAATCGGTAAAAGACAAAAAAGAAGCTGATTTAGTGGCGGCTTTCAAAGCGGCTGGCGTAACGGCTGAAGAAGAGCAAAAAGTGAGAGCAATTTTGGCAGAAAGTGCTGCTTTTTACAAAACCCTAAAAGCAGATGCATCACTTGATGAAGAAGCGAAAAAAGCGCGTTCAAAAGAATACAGCACCGTTCGAAATAACAATTTAAAAGCGGCATTAGGCGAAGACAAATACAAAGCGTTCAAACAAATTCAAAAAGAACAAAAAGAAGCTGCTGAAGCTACAAAACAATAATTTTTTATCAAATATAAAGCCCTTTCAATTCTAAAATGAAAGGGCTTTTTTATGTAAAAATTTAAGGTTAACCCTTATTTTATATAGTCAATTGCTTTCTCTAAAGCTTCCGAAATTCCAGCTGAATTTTTTCCTCCTGCAGTTGCGAAAAATGGTTGTCCCCCTCCACCACCTTGGATGAATTTTCCTAAATCTCGAACTACATTTCCAGCATTTAATCCTTTTTCGGTTACCAATTCTTTGGAGATATAACACGTTAACATTGGTTTATCTTCCTCTGCTGTGGCAAAAACCAAAAACAAATTTGTACCTAAATTTCCTAATTCGTAAGCCAAATCTTTGGCGCCATCAGCGTTCAAATCGACGCGCTTGGCTAGAAATTGAACCCCATTTATTTGTTGAATTTCAGGAGTTAAAACAGCTTTTAAGTTTTTTACTTTATCTTTTACGAAAGCTTCAATTTGTTTAGCAAGTTTGGTGTTTTCGTCTTGCAAGGAATGAATGGCTTTTAAGACATCTTGTGGATTTTTCAGCACTTCTTTCACTTCATTTAAAGTGTTTTCGTAGGAAGCAAAATGCGCTTTTACCGCATCGCTCGTAATGGCTTCAATACGACGAATTCCAGCAGCAACGGCGCCTTCCGAAACGATTTTGAAATGCCAGATTTCTGCCGTGTTTTGGACGTGAATTCCGCCACACAATTCCATGCTTTCGCCAAATTTGATTGCGCGAACCTCATCGCCATATTTTTCACCAAAAAGCGCCATGGCTCCTTCCTCCAAAGCTTGTTGAATGGGAATACTTCTTCGTTCGATTAATGGCAATTGTTCTTGGATTTTATCATTGACAAAATCTTCCACTTGTTGTAATTCGGATTCCGTCATTTTTGCAAAATGAGAGAAATCGAAACGCAAATAATTTGGATTTACCAAAGACCCTTTTTGTTCGACATGCGTTCCTAAAATGGTTCGCAAAGCTTGGTGCATCAAATGTGTCGCCGAATGATTTCGGGCAGACAAACTTCTTAAATCCGTATTGACTTTGGCGACAAAAGAGGCATTTATGTTTTCGGGTAATTTTTTTGCCAAATGCAAAATCAAGTTATTTTCTTTTTTGGTATCAACAATTTCAATTGAATCATTGGCAGAAACCAACGTTCCTTTATCGCCAACTTGCCCACCACCTTCTGGATAAAACGGAGTTGTATTTAAAACGATTTGGTATAACAAACCCTCTTTTTTACTATCAATTTTACGAAAACGCGTTATTTGCACTTCATTTTCAGTTTGATCATAACCTACAAAAGTTTCTGTATTTCCTGGAACTAAAATTACCCAATCTTCTGTAGAAACTTCGGAAGCCGCTCTAGAACGGGTTTTTTGTTCCAGCATCGCAGCATCAAAACCGGCTTCGTCTAATTCGAATCCGCGTTCTCTTAAAATCAAAGCGGTCAAATCGATTGGAAACCCAAACGTATCGTATAATTCAAATGCTTTTTGTCCTGAAACCAAATTGCCTTTGGTGGCATTTATTACATTTTCTAATAATTGTAATCCTTGATCCAAAGTTCTTAAAAACGAATTTTCTTCTTCGCGAATTACGTTCATTACCAACGTTTTTTGTGAGGAAATTTCTGGAAAAGAACTTCCCATTTGGTCGCTAAGTGTTTCCACTAATTGATATATAAATGCTTCTTTGGTATTCAAGAACGTAAAACCATAGCGAATAGCGCGACGCAAAATTCTTCGAATTACATAGCCTGCGCCCGTATTGGAAGTCAATTGTCCATCGGCAATAGCGAAAGCAACGGCGCGAACGTGATCGGCAATAACACGAATCGCGATGTTGATTTTTTCTTCGGCATCGTCTTTGGCTTTGATGGTATATTTTGCCCCAGTGATGGATTCAATTTTAGTAATTAATGGCGAAAAAACATCGGTATCATAATTGGATTGAACGTGTTGTAAAACCATACACAAACGCTCAAAACCCATTCCTGTATCGACGTGTTGCGCTGGAAGTTTTTCAAGCGAACCATCGGCTTTTCGGTTGAATTCCATGAAAACATTGTTCCAAATTTCTACCACATGCGGATGGTCATTGTTTACTAAATCTTTCCCAGGGAATTTTGCTTTTTCTTCCTTGGAACGAATATCGACATGAATTTCAGAACATGGACCACACGGACCTTGATCGCCCATTTCCCAAAAATTATCTTTTTTATTTCCTAATAAAATGCGGTCTTCAGAAATTAATGTTTTCCAAATATCATAGGCTTCTTGATCGAACGGAACGTTTTCTTCTTTGCTTCCTTCGAAAACCGTAACGTAGAGAATGTCTTTGTCGATTTTATAAACTTCGGTCAATAATTCCCAAGCCCAAGTAATGGCTTCTTTTTTAAAATAGTCGCCAAAAGACCAATTTCCGAGCATTTCGAACATCGTATGATGGTAGGTATCAATTCCAACTTCTTCCAAATCGTTGTGTTTTCCTGAAACGCGAAGGCATTTTTGGGTATCGGCGATTCGGGGGCTTTTTGGAGTTCCGTTTCCGAGAAAATATTCTTTGAACTGTGCCATTCCTGAGTTGTTGAACATCAAGGTGGGGTCGTTTTTGAGTACAATTGGTGCTGAAGGAACAATGGTATGTCCTTTACTTTGAAAAAAATCTAGAAATTGTTTTCTAACGTCTTGTGATTTCATTGTTCTTGTTTATTCGGTTATTTGGTTAATTTGTTAATTGGTTTTCGAATCAACGAATTTCCAATTAAAAAATTAACTTTTTTGCCCCAGATGGTAGTGGAAAGCTTCGAAGTTTAGAATTTTATTTTTTCTTGTGGCGGCAGAGCGACCAAAGGAAGCTCCTGCTGGCGCGTAGAAAAAAAGAATTCAAAACGAGAACTTGCAACGAACAGCTGGATAAGGCTCATAAAATTGTATTAAATTGTAAGGTAAACTGAAAAAACATTTATTAAATTTGTTCGCCATGTAATTTATAATTCTAAGAATCTTATCTTGCAAGGTGCAAAAATAGCATATTTTAAAACATGTCGAAGGTAAAATATTATTACGATTCTGAAAATTTGGCTTATCGGAGGATAAACAACCTAAAACGGAGGAAATTTGGCATGATTGCTTTGTTTTTATTATCGGCGGCATTGTTTGGACTTTTGAGTTTTATTTTGTTGTTGAATACGTCATTTTTGGAAACGCCAAAGGATAAGTTTTTGACTCGAGAATTGGATGTTTTGAAGATTCAATATTCGATTTTGAATAAGAAAATGGATCAAGTGGATGATGTAATTGGAAGTATTGAGGATCGAGATAATAATTTATATCGGGTTTATTTTAATACTTCTCCGATTCCAGAGGAGCAGCGAAAAGCGGGTTTTGGCGGAGTTAATCGGTATAAAGAATTGGCTGGATTTGACAATTCGGAATTGGTGATAAACACAACAAAACGGGTGGATGTTTTATCAAAAAGATTGGTGATTCAATCGAAATCATTGGATGAAATTTTGAAATTGGCCAAAGAAAAAAGCAAATTATTAGCGGCAATTCCAGCTATTCAACCTGTTCGAAATGAAAATTTGAGACGAGTAGCTTCTGGGTTTGGTTACCGAAGTGATCCGTTTACAAAGATTCGGAAATTTCATGAAGGAATGGATTTTTCTGCCAAAACAGGAACGCCTATATTTGCCACTGGAGATGGTGTTGTAGCCCGGGCTGACAACTCCGCTTCTGGGTTTGGCAATCATATTGTGATTCGGCATGGTTTTGGTTATGAAACACTTTACGGCCATTTGAGTAAATACAAATCACGAGTGGGACAGCGCGTTAATCGGGGCGATATTATTGGATATGTTGGTAGTACGGGACGTTCGGAAGCGCCACATTTGCATTATGAAGTTCACAAAAACGGTGAAGTCGTAAATCCGCTGAATTTTTATTATGGCAATATTTCGGCCGCCGAATATGTTGCAATTTCAAAAATTGCGAACCAAGAAAATCAATCGCTGGATTAAGGATTTGGGATTGAGGATTTGGGATTAAGGATTTGGGATTGAGGATTTGGGATTGAGGATTTAGGATTGAGGATTTGGGATTGAGGATTTGGAATTGAGGATTTGGAATTGAGGATTTGGAATTGAGGATTGAGGATTTGGAATTGAGGATTGAAGATTGAGGATTGAGGATTTGGGATTCAGGATTTGGGATTTTTTAAATTGACAATTCATAATTTAAAATTCATAATTTATAATAAAAATAAGTTAATACTATGCATATAGAACTTTCAAAAGACAAAAGATATTTCAGCATTGGCGAATTGGCAAAAGCCTTTGATGTCAACGCTTCTTTGATTCGGTTTTGGGATAAGGAATTTGATATTCTTAAGCCCAAAAAGAACGCCAAAGGCAATCGAATGTTTACGCCAGAAGACGTAAAAAATCTTCAGGTAATTTATCATTTGGTAAAAGAACGCGGATTCACTTTGGAAGGAGCACGAACACATTTGAAAGAAGGCCAAAAGAAAACGCTCGATAAATATGAAATTATTAGCAAGTTAGAATCCATCAAAGTACAATTGGTGAATTTGAAAACTGGATTATAATTTTTTAATTGATAATAAATAAATAGATAAATAAACATTAATACTTAAATTAAACAAACATGGATTTTAAAAAATTTTTACCTTGGATTATTGCTGCAGTTGTTATTTTTGGTGGTTATTCCTGGATTAAAGGAATCAACAACACTGCGGTGGTTTATGAACAAAACATCAACGAAGCGTGGGGAAATGTTCAAACTTCTTATCAACGAAGAAATGATCTTATTGGCAATTTAGTAAACACTGTAAAAGGTGCTGCCGATTTTGAAAAAAGCACTTTAACTGCTGTAATTGAAGCAAGAGCTAAAGCAACAGCGGTAACTATTGACCCAAAAAATATTTCACCAGAACAATTGATTCAATTCAACCAAGCCCAAAGTGGCGTAAGTTCCTCTTTGTCAAGATTATTGGTTTCTGTGGAGAAATATCCTGATTTGAAGGCCAACGAGAATTTCTTGAAATTACAAGACGAATTGGCCAGTACAGAAAACCAAATTTTAACGTCAAGAACCCGTTTTAATGAAGCGGTAAAACCTTACAATTCTCATATCAAAACGTTCCCGAATTCTCTTTTCGCAGGAGCATTTGGATTTAAAGAAAAACCATACTTTGAAGCAACAGTTGGCGCTGATAAACCCGTTGAAGTAAAATTCTAATCACTAAAGATGTCTAAAACAACTGCTTTTTTATCCCAAACAGACGAACAAGAAATTGTTGAAGCCATTCGTTTGGCCGAAAAAAACACGTCGGGGGAAATACGAGTTCATATTGAAAATTCTTCAGAAATTGCTCCTTTTGAACGTGCCAAAATCGTTTTTTCGGAACTAAAAATGGACCAAACCGAACTCAAAAATGGCGTCTTAATTTATCTTGCAGTTGCCGATAAACAATTTGTTATTTGTGGCGATAAAGGCATTAACGATATTGTTGGTGATGGTTTTTGGGAAAGCACCAAAAACATTATGGCTTCCCATTTCAAAAAAGGGGATTTCAAGCAAGGTTTTGTTGAAGGCATTCAAAAGGCGGGCGAACAACTAAAAAAACATTTTCCTTGGACAGAAGGTGATACGAATGAATTGTCAAACGAAATCTCTAAAGGGTAATGAAAAAGCAACTATTTAAAATAAATTTTAGCATTTTATTACTTTTTTTAATGCTTTCGCAAATGGGTTTGGCACAATTTACCATTCCAGAAAAACCTGATTTTCAATCAAGTGTTTATGATTATGCCGGTTTATTGAACGAAAATGAAAAAGCGCAATTGGAAGAAAAACTAATTCGCTATTCAGATTCCACTTCAACACAAATCGTGGTCATAACAATAGAAAGTCTAAAAGGCGAAGACATTGGGATTTTAACACCAAAATGGGCTCATCAATGGGGGCTTGGCCAAGCCAAAGAAGATAATGGCGTTTTGATTTTGGTTGCCAAAGGCGAAAGAAAAATCTGGATTTCTGCGGGTTATGGTCTTGAAGATCGATTAACTGCGGGAATTGGTGGCGAAATCTGCCGAAATATCATCACACCCGAATTCAAAGCTGGAAGTTATTACAACGGATTAGACAAAGGAGCCGATGCTGTTTTTAGTGTTTTTAAAGGAAAATACAAAAGCGAACGAAAACAATCCAAAGACGAGGAATTGCCCGTATTACCCTTCATTATCCTTTTCATTATAATTCTAGTAATTCTATCAAAAATTAAAGGCGGTGGAAACGGAAATTCTGGAAATTCAGGGGGAGGTCCAAGTTTTATGGACGTACTAATTCTGAGTAGTTTGGGTCGTGGTTTTGGCGATAATTCTGGAGGTGGCTTCGGAGGAAGTTCTGGTGGCGGCGGCTTTGGTGGTGGATTCGGCGGTGGAGGTTTCTCCGGCGGTGGTTCTGGTGGCAGCTGGTAAATATTCAATTCAAATTAAGAAATAAAAGTCTTTTTTTAGCCCATGTCAAACCATCCGAAAGATAATTTGTTGGTACTTATTCGATCGCTTTCCAAGTCGGAAAAGCGGCATTTCAAACTTTATGTGAATCGTTTGGATGTGAATAGCGATGCCAAATTCTTGATGCTTTTCAATCTTTTGGACAAAATGAACGAGTATGACGAAGCGCTAATTCTAAAAAGCAAGATAGTTACCAAACAACAATTATCGAATCTTAAAGCGCATTTATACAAGCAAATCTTAATCAGTTTGCGATTGAATCCGGTGAATCAAAATATCCGAATTCACATTCGAGAACAATTGGATTTTGCCACTATTTTATACTACAAAGGACTTTACAAACAAAGTCTGAAAATATTAGAAAAAACAAAAGTATTGGCTGTTGAAAACGAGGAGAAAAACATCGCCTACGAAATAGTCGAATTAGAAAAAGTAATTGAATCCCAATACATTACACGAAGCATTCATGGTCGCGCCGACGAATTGATTCTCCAATCAAAGGAATTGAGCCGGCAGAATGGCATTGCGAGTGAACTTTCCAATTTATCGCTTCAATTGTATCGAATTATGCTTAAAAGCGGTTATGCCAAAAGCGATTTGGAGATGAAAATTATTACGGACGACTTTCATAAAAACATGCCAAAATACAAAATTGAAACGCTTGGATTTCGAGAAAAATTGTGGTTATATAAAGCCAATTTGTGGCATAGTTTTTTAATTCAAGATTTTCTTTCCTGTTATAAATATGCCAAAAAATGGGTGAATTTATTTCATGAAAATGAACAAATGATTTACTTGAATCCCGTTTGGTTTATCAAGGGAAACAACTATTTATTAGAATGTTTGTATTTGATAAAACACAAATCCTATTTCAAAAATACACTTGAAAAACTGGAACAAAGCTTTGATTCTGATTTGTTTCCAAAGAATGAAAATTTAAATTCCTTACGCTTTTTATGTGTTTCGAATAGCAAATTAAACCTTCATTTTTTAGAAGGCGATTTTGAAGGCGGAATGTATTTAGTTGCTTCCATTTTGAAAAACATGAAAGTTCACGAAGACCGAATTGACGAACATCACGTAATGGTTTTGTATTACAAAATCGCTTGTTTGTATTTTGGAAATGGCGACAATAAAAAATGCATCGACTATTTGAAAAAAATCATCGATAATAAATCCTTAAGCATGCGGGAAGATTTGATGTGTTTTGCGCGTGTTTTAAGTTTAGTGGCTCATTTTGACGCTGGTTTGGATTATCATTTGGAAAAACAATTGAAAAGCACCTATACTTTTTTGATTAAAATGAATGATTTACACGGAGTTCAAAAAGAAATGATAAAGTTTCTAAAAAATCTAGGTTCAATATATCCGCAAGATTTGAAATCGGAATTTCGAAAACTCCATGCAAGGTTGCAAGTGTTTGAAAATCACCCTTATGAAAAAAGGGCCTTTTTGTATTTGGACATTATTTCTTGGCTTGAAAGCAAGATTGAAAACAAACCGGTTGCGCAAATTATTCGGGAAAAATCGTCTAAAATATTGCGCTAAAAAAAGCCCTTAAAAAGGGCTAATTATTATTTTTCTCTAATATAAATATCGATTGGAACTCCCGAAAAATCCCATTTTTCACGAATTTTATTTTCTAGGAAACGCTTGTAGGCTTCTTTGACATATTGCGGCAAATTGGCAAAAAACACAAACTGAGGCGTTGGCGTTGGCAATTGCATACAATATTTAATTTTCACATATTTTCCTTTCAAAGCGGGTGGTGGATAACCTTCGATGACTTTCAACATATAATCGTTGAATTTGGATGTTGGAATTCGTTGTTTTCGGTTTTCAAAAACCTGAACCGTTGCTTCCAAAGCTTTCAACAAACGTTGTTTGGTTAATGCGGAAACGAAAAGAATAGGCACATCGGTAAATGGCATTAATTCTTTTCTGATTTTTTCTTCGTAATCACGCGTCGACATGGTGTCTTTTTCGACCAAATCCCATTTATTTACAAGGATTACAACTCCTTTTCTGTTTTTTTCAGCAAGCCAAAAAATACTTTGATCTTGACCTTCAAAACCTCGAGTGGCGTCAATGATTAAGATACAAATATCGGCGTGTTCAATGGCGCGAACGGAGCGCATTACGGAGTAAAACTCCAAATCTTCTTTTACTTTTGCTTTACGACGAATTCCAGCGGTATCGACCAAGTTGAATTCGAATCCAAAACGGTCAAATTTGGTGTCAATGGCGTCGCGCGTTGTTCCTGCAATATCGGTTACGATGTATCGATCTTTGCCAATTAAGGCATTTATGAAACTCGATTTTCCAGCATTTGGTCGACCTACAACGGCAAAACGTGGTAATTCTAATTCTTCTTGTGTTGGTTCTGGTTTGATAGGGAAAGCATCAATTAAGGCGTCTAATAAATCGCCGGTTCCGCTTCCAGAAATACTGGCAAACGTATAATATTCGCCTAAACCTAAATTATAAAACTCGATGGCGTCTTTTTCGCGCATGGAATTATCTACTTTGTTTACGGCTAATAAAACGGGTTTGGTTACTTTTCGTAATAATCGTGCTACGGCGTCATCCATTGGGGTTATTCCTTCTTCGACATCTACGACAAAAATAATTACGTCGGCTTCGTCGATGGCTAATTCGACTTGTTTGCGAATTTCTGCTTCAAAAACGTCGTCGGAACCGCGCACATAGCCACCAGTATCAATTACTGAAAATTCTTTTCCATTCCATTCGCTTTTTCCGTAATTTCTATCACGGGTTACGCCCGAAACTGAATCTACGATAGCTTCTCTTCGTTGAATCAATCGATTAAAAAGGGTTGATTTCCCTACGTTTGGTCTTCCTACGATTGCGACAATATTATTCATATTATAATTTTAGATTGTGGATTTTAGATTTTGGATTTTGGATTACCAAAAAAGAATTTCTAAAAAACACTAATAACAAAGCATTTTAATTTTTTGCAAAGGTACGCTATTATTTTTGTTATGCTACCATCTTGATTGCGTGAAGGATAGTAGTGGAAATCCTTTGTTGCCCTTTTTTGGCAACAAAGATTGTAGCGAATAGCCTGACCCTTGTGGTCACGCCCAAAATTTATTGATTATAGCCAAAGCGTTTTAGCATATTTGCGTTGCTTCGCCAGTTTTTGTTGACTTTTACATACAATTCGATGTGAATTTGTTTGCCAAAAAATTTCTCCAAATCGGCTCGTGATTCGACGCCAACTTTTTTTAATGCAGCGCCTTTGTGTCCGATAATGATACCTTTTTGGGTGTCGCGTTCGACCATGATTAGGGAGCGAATTCGGATGATGTTTTCGTCTTCAAAGAATTCTTCGGTTACGATTTCGACGGCGTAGGGAATTTCTTTGCTGTAATTGAGGAGGATTTTTTCGCGAATGGTTTCGTTTACAAAAAAACGTTCGGGTTTGTCGGTGAGTTGGTCTTTTGGATAATAGGCTGGCGATTCGGGTAAAAGTTCAATAATTCGACTGAACGTTTCGGGAACATTAAAGTTTTGAAGGGCAGAAATCGGAAAAATTTCGGCATTTGGAACTTTGGCAGCCCAAAAAGCAACTTGTTCTTCGAGTTGTAATTGATTGGAATTGTCAATTTTGTTGAGTAATAATAAAACGGGGATTTTGGCGTGAATTATTTTATTGAAAAACGCTTCGTCTTTTAGTTCTTGTTCGCCAATTTCGACCATATAAATCAAAATATCGGCATCTTCGAAGGCCGATTTGACGAAGTTCATCATTGATTCCTGCATTTCGTAGGCCGGTTTTATGATTCCTGGCGTGTCGGATAAAATTAATTGAAAGTCATCGCCATTTACGATTCCGAGGATTCTGTGGCGGGTGGTTTGGGCTTTGGAGGTGATTATGGACAGTCTTTCGCCAACGAAGGCGTTCATTAAGGTTGATTTTCCGACGTTTGGATTACCAATTATATTTACAAAACCTGCTTTGTGTACCATTTACTAATTTATTTAAGGTTCAAAGGTAATCATATCAAGTCAATAGATAAAATAAAAAAAAATGAATATATTATTGAGAATATGGAATTTTATTGTAAATTTGCCCTCGAAACATCGCGGGATAGAGCAGTAGGCAGCTCGTCGGGCTCATAACCCGAAGGTCACAGGTTCGAGTCCTGTTCCCGCTACTAAGTTGAACCAAAAACGGCTAAAAGAAATTTTAGCCGTTTTTTTTATGATATTTTCTCAATAAAAAATTCCATAAATTCTAACATTTGATTTGAGGTTAAATCAATGTCTCATTTTAGTTCCAAAAAACTTCTGGTGAAACTCAATAATTTTTTCAATTAATATTTCACTATATTTGATATAAATATTGGTTGTTTAGAAAGCATCAAGGTGCTTAATTTCATTCTATTGCTAAATATATGCAACATTTTATAAATTAAATAAACGCACCGAACGTTTATTAGTTTATTTTTAATAATCATAACAATCAAAATAAATGAAAAAACATTTTTTTTTATTAGCATTCTTTTTTACTATTTATACCACTGCTAATATTCATTTGCCAAAGATTTTTGCAGATGATATGATTTTACAACGGAATAAGTTAATTCCTATATGGGGCTGGGCTGATGCCAATGAAAAAATTGAAGTTCGATTTAATAAGCAAATTAAATGGACAAAAGCAGATAAAAATGGCAAATGGACGTTACAATTAGATTCTGAAATAGCAGGAGGTCCATACGAACTAATTATTAAGGGTTTCAATAAAGTTACTTTTAAAAATGTTTTAGTTGGTGAAGTTTGGATTTGTAGTGGGCAATCCAATATGGCATTTTCAGTTAACGAAGTTGCAAATTCTAAAGAAGAAATTAGCAAGGCTAATTATCCGTTAATTAGACATTTTACTGTTTCTAGAGATATGAGTTCTTTACCTTTAGACGATTTGAAATCCGGAAAATGGGAAGTTTGCAGCCCTAAAAGCGTTGGAAATTTCACTGCAATTGGATATTTTTTCGCAAAGAAAATATATGAAGAATTAAAAATCCCAATAGGTTTGATAAATACATCTTGGGGAGGAACAGTTTCTGAAACCTGGACAAGTAGAGAGGGATTTGAAAGTAGTGACGAATTTAAAGATATGATTGCAGAAATGCCTCACATAAATTTAGATTCTATTTCTAAAGTTTTTAATACGATAATCTCAAAAAGGGTAGAAATACTTCAAGGCTCAAAAATATCGGAGTCTAATGTTACTAAATTTAAAGACGTAAAACAATTTAATGTTAGTTGGCCCGAAATGAATGAGCCTGAATTATGGGAATCTCAAGCATTAGGAGAATTTGATGGTGTAGTTTGGCTTAGAAAAACAATCCAAATTGCAACTTCTGACCTAGGAAAACCAGCAGTTCTTGAACTTACTAAAATTGATGATGAAGACATTACCTATGTCAATGGTTTTGAAGTTGGAAGTAATCTTAATTGGGATGGCATTAGAAAATATAATATTCCGACAGGAATATTAAAAGAAGGCGATAATACTATACTAATTCGAGTTGTTGATAATGGGGGCGGAGGTGGAATTTATGGAGAAGCTTCGGATTTTAGACTCACAATAGGAGATCATTTTATACCATTAAGCGGGAAATGGAAATACCAAGTTGAGTCGGTTAAAAGTGATATTGGACCAAATAGTTATCCGTCATTATTGTTCAATGCAATGGTAAATCCATTAATACCTTATTCTTTTCAAGGCGTTTTATGGTATCAAGGAGAGTCAAATGCAGGACGAGCATTTCAATACAGAAAAGCATTTCCTTTATTAATTGAAGATTGGAGAAAAAAATGGAATCAAGGAAATTTTCCGTTTTATTTTGTTCAATTATCCAGTTTTAATGAAGCAAATGGAAATAGTAATGCTGGAAGCACTTGGGCTGAACTCCGAGAGTCACAAACCCAATCTCTGCGATTGCCAAATACTGCAATGTGTGTTACTACTGATATTGGGATTCCAAACGACATCCATCCTACAAACAAACAAGACGTTGGTAAAAGATTGGCGGCTATTGCTTTAAATTCTATTTACAATATAAAATGTGTAAGCAGAGGACCTGTTTTTAAAAATTTAGAAATCAGAAACAATCAAATTATTGTAACTTTTGAAAACTGTGAAAACGGTTTAACAACACCTGACAAATATGGGAATTTGAGAGGATTTGAAATTGCTGGAAAGGATAAAATATTTCATTATGCCACAGCTTATATTAGTGATAATAAAGTTGTTATTTTTAGTGAAAAAGTAATAAACCCAATTGCAATTCATTTTGGATGGTCGGATGATGCCAGTGAATCAAACCTTTATAATAAAGATGGATTTCCAGCGGAACCTTTTCGAACAGATGATTGGAAGACGATAACACAATCAGAAAAATACAAAATTGTAAAATAATTTTCACTTTTATATTTACTAAAGCTAAAAATGCAAGAAATTCTTGCATTTTTTATAAATAAATTAGCGCAATATGACGATTACAATACGCATTTTTCTATTATTGAATTTTTGATTTTAAATAACTTTGTAAGTAAGTTAATAAAAAAATTAATCTCGTCAAAAACGAATATTCAATCATAAATGCAAAAAAATAAAGTATCGATATCCTTTAAGGAACCTGGTCAATTTGAAGAAACCAGATTTGAGAAAATTCACAATGTAATTGTCAAATCTTCTGAATTTGGTTCTAAAATTGTAGCTCGGGAAATTGCAGATTTAATTTTACAAAAGCAAGCAAACAGCGAAACCTGTGTTTTAGGTTTAGCAACAGGTTCTTCCCCTATAAAAGTTTATGACGAATTAATTCGTATTCATCACGAAGAGGCATTGAGCTTTTACAACGTTGTTGCTTTTAATTTGGATGAATATTATCCAATGGAGGTTGACGATACTGAAAGCTATCATTATTTTATGCAAGAAAATCTATTCAAACATATTGATATTAACCCTATGAATATTCATATTCCTGACGGAAAAGTTTCTCAAGAAAATCTGAATCAATTTTGTTCGGATTATGATTCGAAAATTCTGGAAGCTGGAGGTCTTGATTTTCAACTATTAGGAATAGGGAGAACAGGACATATCGGTTTCAACGAACCTGGCTCGCATTCCAATTCTGGAACAAGAAGTATAACGTTAGACCACATTACTAGGGTAGATGCCTCCACGTCTTTTATGGGAATTGAAAATGTCCCAAGAAGAGCAATAACAATGGGAATAGGGACAATTAAAAAAGCAAAAAGAATTGTTCTTTTAGCTTGGGGAGAAAATAAAGCAACAGTAATCAAGGAAACTATTGAAGGGGAAATTTCTTCTGAAGTACCTGCAACCTATCTGCAAAGCCACACAAATACTACTTTTGTCTTGGATGAATCTGCTTCCTCAGAACTCACTAGAATTAAAACACCTTGGTTAGTTTCTACTTGTTTATGGACGGAGGAATTAAAAAGTAAATCGATAGTTTGGTTGTGTGGAATTGCCAATAAATCCGTTTTAAAATTAACGGATAAAGATTACAATGATAATGGGATGTCTGGATTACTTGCCGAAGAGGGTCCTGCGTATGACTTAAATATAAAAATGTTTAATAAACTTCAAAAAACAATTACGGGTTGGCCGGGTGGAAAACCTAATGCTGATGATCAAAACAGACCAGAAAGAACTTTCCCTAATTCTAAAAGAGTTATCATTTTTAGTCCGCATCCCGATGACGATGTAATTTCAATGGGAGGAACATTTGACAGATTAGTTGAACAAGGGCATGAAGTGCATATTGCCTATCAAACTTCAGGAAATATTGCAGTTTCTGATGAGGAAGCTTTAAAATATGCCGAAGTTGCTCTAGAAGTTTCATCAGACAATAATGGAGAAACTATTAAAGCAATCCAAGCCTTGCAAACGGGTGTCTTTAATAAAAAGACTGCTTTATATATTCGTAAGATTAAAGGATTGATTCGTCGTAAAGAATCTTTGGGAGCTACTCGTTTTTTTGGGCTTCCAGACAATCAAGTTCATTTTTTAGACATGCCTTTTTATGAAACGGGAACAGTAAAGAAAAATAATTTAGAAAATATTGATATAGAAATTGTAAGTAATTTAATCTCTAAAATTAAACCACATCAGATTTTTGCAGCAGGTGATTTAGCAGACCCACACGGAACACATAAAGTATGTCTTGATGCGCTATTTACAGCAGTAAATAAATTAAAACCAGAACCTTTTATGAAGGATTGTTGGTTTTGGTTATACCGAGGAGCTTGGCATGAATGGGAACTGCATGAAATTGAAATGGCGGTTCCGATGAGTGAAAATCAAGTGCTCAAAAAGAGAAAAGCTATTTTTTATCACCAATCTCAAAAAGATAATGTGATGTATCAAGGTGAGGATTCAAGAGAGTTTTGGGTCCGAGCAGAAGAACGTACTAAAAAAACTGCCGAAAAATACAATGCTTTGGGTCTTGCAGAATACATGGCAATTGAAGCATTTAAAAGATTTTGTTTTTAGGGTTATGTTTAGTTTTTTAATTGTTTTCCCTGGAGGTTTAAAAACTTTCAGGGATTTTTTTAAAACAAAATTACTAGTAGCATAAGTTATGGGTTATTTAAAATAATAAATACAAGAATATTATTAAGCAGCAACTTAATTTAGTACTTTTAATAAACATAAAGTGGTAAAAAAATCAATTTATTTAAAATGAAAATACATTTAAAACCGTTAATTATATTAATAATTTTTATTGCCTCACAAAACTTCTTAGCGGCAACAAAACCGAATGTTTCAAGGAAAATTGTTCTGATTGACAATTGGAAAGTGCAACAAAACGGAAAAGTTATGAAAGATGGAAGCGCAATTTCTTCAAGCAAAAATGATTGCAAAAATTGGTATAAAGCTACTATTCCTTCCACGGTTATAGGGGTTTTGACTGCAAATGGACTCTATAAAGATCTATTTATGGGGGACAACTACAAACAAGTAGATAAAAAACAATTTGATGATTCATGGTGGTATTCAACTAAATTTGATTTGCCAAATTTAGTTCCAGAAAATACAATTTCCCTAAATTTTGATGGTATAAATTATTATGCAAATATTTGGCTAAATGGAAAATTAATAGCCTCAAGAACAATCATTTATGGAACTTTTCGACAGTTTAAATTTGACATTTCATCTTTGGCTAAAAAGAAAGGAAATGTCCTTGCTGTTGAACTTTTTAGAGCTCAGCCAGGAGATTTTAATTTAGGTTTTGTAGATTGGAATCCTAGACCTTTAGATGAAAACATGGGTATTTGGCGTCCTGTATACATTAAAATTCATGGAAAAGTGGGAATGAAAAACACAGTGGTTCAATCAAAAGTTAATACGACTTCTTTAAACGAAGCTTGGTTGACCGTTAAAACAGAACTTCAAAATAATAGTTTGGATGGGGTTTCAGGAACATTAATTGGAACATTTGACAAAGTTGAATTTAGATATCCAATTAAATTAAGAGCAAACGAAAACAAAAACATAACATTAACATCGAAGGAAATTGCTGCATTGTATATCAAAAACCCGAAACTTTGGTGGTGTAATAATTTAGGCAATCCAAATTTACATAAACTTTCACTTCGTTTTGAAACTGATATAAACATTACAGATTCTGATGAAATCACTTTTGGAATCAGGGAAATTGAAACTTATTTCACTGATGAAGGCCACAAAGGATTTATTCTAAATGGAAAAAAGATATTAATTAAAGGCGCTGGTTGGACGGATGACATTTTTCTTAGAGACACCAAACAAAGTTTGGAAACACAAATCCAATATGTGAAACACATGAATCTTAATACATTACGTTTTGAAAGTATTTGGGGAACATCTCAAAACCTGTATGATTTGTGTGATAAATACGGGATATTAGCAATGGTTGGTTGGAGTTGCCAGTGGGAATGGGATGAATATTTAGGAAAACCGTGTGATGCTTTTGGTGGAATTCAAACAGAATCGGATGTAAATCTGGCGCTATCTTCTTTAAGCGATCAAATATATTGGTTACGAAATCATCCAAGTATTTTCGTTTGGTTTTTAGGAAGTGATAAACTCCCGAAGCCAGAATTAGAAATTAAATATAAAAATCTAATTGAAAAAATTGATAACCGCCCCTATTTATTAACTGCAGGAACTAGAACAAGTGAAATTAGTGGTCCTGTTGGAGTGAAAATGAATGGACCATATGAGTATGTTTCCCCAAATTATTGGTATGAAGATACAAAAAATGGTGGGGCATTTGGTTTCAATACAGAAACATCACCAGGGGCACAAATTCCAACATTTGAATCCATAAAAAAAATGATTCCTTCTGATAAATTATGGCCTATAAATAAGGACTGGGATTATCATTGCACTCATTCAGCAGTTGCGTTCAAAAATTTAGATGTCAATACATTAATGATTGATAAACGGTATGGGAAAGCTTTGGATTTAAAAGATTATCTGATGAAATCTGATGTTCTTGGATATGAAGCAATGAGCGGAATGTTTGAGGCTTTTAGAGCAAATATTCCTAAATCGACTGGAATTATTCAATGGATGTTAAACTCGGCGTGGCCTTCTTTTTATTGGCAATTATATGATTATTATTTATTACCAACTTCAGGTTATTATGCGACGAAAAAGGCAAATGCAGTAAATCAGTTGGTTTATGATTATGCTAAAAATGAGGTTATTGCTGTAAATGAAGCGTTAAATCCATTAAAAAATTATAAAGCACATATTTCAATTTTGGACTTTAATTCTAAGATATTAAAAAGTGAAATAGTTCCTTTTGATATTGAATCAATCCAATCAAAATCTATTTTTATATTAGATAATTATGCTGATAATGTATTTCTTGATTTAAAATTATTAGATGATAAAGGAGCTATTATTACAACTAATTTTTATTGGTTATCAAATAAAAAAGATGTTTTTGATTGGGATAAAACTTTTTGGGGAAATACTCCAATAAAAGAATATGCAGATTATAACAAACTTCATGATTTGCCTAAATCAAATATTAATGCATTTGTTTCGACAAAAAGCTTAACAAGTTCCACGGAATTAAGTGTTCAAATACAAAACACTACTTCTAAAGTAGCCTTTTTTGTTAATTTAAATATTTTGGATAAATTTGGTAAAACTATTTTTCCTGTATTTTGGAATGAAAATTTCGTTAGTATTTTACCCAATGAAAAAAGAACTATAAAATGTATTATTCCCAATAACGTTAAGAATTCCAAGAAAAATTTAATAATTTCAGGATGGAATATAAAAACTCAGAACATCAATTTTTAGATTCTTTAAAATGATAAAACTAATTTCAATATTGGCTTTGGGACTTTTTGTTTTTGGATGTTCATCATCAAAAAAAACAATTACTTTTTCAAAAAATCAAGTAATTGCGCACCGTGGAGCATGGAAAAAGAAAGGATTTCCACAAAATTCAATTGCTTCATTACATCAGGCTATTGCATTAAAATGTGCTGGATCTGAATTTGATGTGCGAATGACCGCTGATGATTCATTAGTAATAAATCACGACTCGGTATATAATTCACTTCAAATTGAAAAAACTAAGTATCAAGATTTATTAGCTTTTAAACTTTCAAATGGCGAGAAATTACCTACATTGAGAGAATATATAATGGCAGGAATTAAAAATAATAGCACCACAAGATTAGTTTGCGAAATTAAACCGTCTGATATAAGTAAGGAAAGAGGTGAAATTATTGCTTCCAGAGTAATCCAATTAGTTCAAGAACTAAAAGCAGAGAATTGGATGGTATATATTAGTTTTGATTTTCAAATTTTAAAAGAAATTATAGCTTTAAATCCAACAGCAAAAACACAATATTTAGAAGCTAATAAAACTCCCGAACAATTAATGGTTGAAGGAATTTCTGGTGCGGATTATTATTTTTCGGATTTCAAATTACATCCCGAGTGGATTAAAAGCGCTAAAAAAAATCAAATTTTATTAAATGCTTGGACAGTTAATGATTCAGTTGAAATGGATTGGTTTTTATCGAATAATTTTGATTTTATTACTACAAATGAACCGGAAATGTTGTTGGAAAAATTGAAATAAAGTTCTAATTGAATCTATTAATACCAAATTAATCCAAAAATAATAATTATTTTTACATCAATCCACTCATATAAATAGCTTTAAGGAATGTATAAAATAATTTTACTAATTGATTTTACCGAAGATTACGGGAAAAGTCTTTTAAGAGGGATTACAAGATATTCAAAAGAATCGGGTCACTTTTTATTTTGTAGAATGCCTTTGCATTTTAGGGAAAACCTAAATATGGATCAAATAATAAATTTTGCTAAAGAGTGGAAAGCAGATGGAATCATAGGGCAGTTTTATAATAATTCTGACATTCAAAAATTAATTGACACTAAAATTTCAATTATTGCAGAAGATTTCAAAGAAAGGTTTGATGAATTCTCAAATATTTCAGGTGCTTATTTTGAAACAGGGCAAATGGGAGCCAAGTATTTTATAAATAAAGGCTATTCAAATTTTGCTTTTTATGGTTTTAATAATATTGTTTGGTCAAGGGAGCGTGCGGATGGATTTGAAGATTCTGTTGTAAAACATGGTAAAAAAGTGCATTTTTTTAATCCTAAGAAAATGGCATCACGTGAATTATGGCATTATAAACCTTCGGCATTGAATAATTGGCTTCTCTCTTTGCCTAAGCCAATTGCAATAATGGCTTGTGATGATGAACGAGCTCAAAATATTACTGAAGCCTGCCGGCTTTCTAAAATTAAAATACCTGAAGAAATTGCTATTTTAGGGGTTGATAATGACGATGTTACTTGTAATTTGGCCGATCCCCCTTTGTCGAGTATTGGTTTAGGAATTGAACAAGGTGGTTATGAAGCGGCAAAATTGATGCACTTATTAATTGAAAATAAAGACCAAAAACCGTACAACATAATTGTGAAACCAACTTCTGTTTTTACACGACAATCAACAGATATCTGTGCAACAACAGACAATCAAATTGCAAAAGCATTGAATTTCATCCATCAGAACATTGAGAATAACATCAATGTGGATGATGTTTTGAAAAAAGTTTCTATTTCTCGAAGGGCATTAGAAAAAAGATTTTTAGAAGTTACAGGTTCTGCGATTTATAAATATATCTGCGATTTAAGAATTCAAAAATTTTCAATAAAATTATTGGAATCCGATAAATCAATATATGAAATAGCTATAGAACTTGGTTTTTCTGACAATAAAAATATTTCAAGATTGTTCAAACAAGTAAAAGGGTGCACTCCGTTGCAGTACAGAAAGTCAAATGCTATTATTCTTTAGTTATTGATTTTCTATTTTTGTTAATTTGCTTTTTCTGCCATTTGATGAAAAGGCACAAAATGTAATTTTCCCTTTTGTATTTATTGGATTGGAATATATTTTACTTTTTAAATTAGGTTCAGACCCATCAGTTGTATATCTAATTGTAAATCCAGGCATTTGAATATTAGCACTTATTATTCCATTTTGAATTGTTGTTCCAACTGGAGGTATTCGATATTTATAGCCTCCAAAATAATAATCCAAAAGAGGCAATTCTTTTTTTCCAAGTACATTTACAAAAATTGACCAATCTTTATTGTATAATAATTCACTTTTAGCTTCATCTTTTTCGGTTACCCAAGTCGGATTTTGAACCCAATTTCTTTCCGCTAAAGCCAATAATTTTGGAAACAATAAATACTCTAAAATGGTTGTATTTCGAACATTTTCACTAAATAATTGTCCTTGAATCCCAAGGATATTTGATTCTCCAAAAGCTGTTAATCGTTCTTTTCCTATAAATAAGCTAGGCTCAATAGGATTTCCACCCGTATCTTCTTTAGTGTTTTTATAATAATTAAAAGGAATAAAATAGAATGGTTTATCAATATTATTAAAACCACCCCAATAATAACCTGGTTCATCTGCTGCTTTTTCATAAGCCAAATCAAAATATAAATTGCTGACACAAGAAAGCACCACTTTATATCCGGCATTTGCTAATTTATAAGGCAAGTCTTCAGAACCCCATCCAATTCCGTTATTCCATACGTGAGCACGAAACCCTTTGTTAATAAAATCTAAATTTGGAATATATTTTTTCTCCCCATTAATAATTGTTTTTCGCATTGCAATTTCTTCCCAACCAGAAAGTTTTAGTTTCCGTTTGCTTAAAATCGACTCCATTTTCTCAAAATAATAATACCATAAATCATCAGTTGATTTAACAGTTTTATTTTCAGCTATTAATTTTGTACATAATGGCGATAATTCCCAAGTACCTGAAGGAACTTCATCACCACCGAGGTGGATCGTTTCTATTGGTGCATTTGCTTCTTTATATAGATTTAAAATCTCATCAATAACTTTTTCCAAAAAAGAATAAGTAGATGGTAACGCAACACACATCACGTTATCTGTCCAAAGTTGTGCCGATGTGTGAATTGATTTGTCATTAATATCTCTAAGTAAATAGCGCTCAGCTTCTTCCTGATTTCCTAATTTCATATAATATTCATACCTCGAATCCATCGCTTTTATAGCTGCACGACTGTGTCCAGGGGATTCTATTTCAGGAATTACTTGGATATGTCTTTCAGTTGCGTATTTTAATATTGCGATAAAATCTTTAGTGGAATAATAGCCACTTCCTGGATAACTTCCAGTATTAGGACCGCTTCCATACGAAGGTAATAAGTAATTGTTAGTATTTACGGAATGTCCTCGCTTTCCTCCAATTTCAGTTAACTCAGGTAATGATGGTATTTGAATTCTCCAACCTTCATCATCACTAAAATGAAAGTGAAAAGCATTCATTTTATACAATGACATGGCGTCCAAAATTTTAAAAATGGTTTCTTTGTTTTGGAAATTACGCGCTACATCAATCATAAAGCTTCTAAATTCAAAACGAGGTTCGTCTTTTACGTAGCAATTTTTAATGACAATTGAAGGTGATATTTTCTTCCAAACAGCAATAGGTAATAAAGATTTTATCGATTGAATACCATAAAAAATTCCGCTTCCTGTTTTGGCATTTATTTCAATTTTATCCGCTTTAACACTAAGAATATATTCTTCGGAATTTAAGTTTTCGCCTTTAATCAGGATTTCTTTTTTGCCTTTTACTAATGGATTTACTGCAATTTTGACCCCTGTAATTTTAAAAATTTCTTTAGATAAATACTTGGCCTCTGATAAAAAAGCAACTTCAGAAGTAATACTAACGTTTGAATCTAAAATAAATTCTCCTGTATTTTCTTTGAAATATTTTGGAGTGGGAAAAATTTTTGGCAGTTTTTCAATCGGAATATTATCAATTTTATTATTATTTTTAAAGGTATCTTCAGGTGTAATGAAATTTACCGTTGGGTCTAAAATTGGTTTTAAATTGTAATTTTCCACGGTAATCCCATTGTTCAAATTACTATCCCAAACCAAGTAAATACCAGAAGGAGCAGCTGTTAAATTTAGGATAGAACCTTCCGAAACAAATTTTATTGAAGCGCTCTGATTACTTTTAATACCTTTAAAATCTGCAGAAGGTTTTATTTGAAATAAATCGCCATTTATATGTGAAATTGAAAAATCTGTATTTTCTAATATAGGATAAATCTTACGATTATAATTAAAATAAAGTGTCCATCCGCTTGAAGGAAAATCTATTTTGCTATTATTAATAAATTTTAAAACGCTTGATGCTTTTTCTTCTTTATTGTAATTGTTTGTAATTAATTCCCAATTAATTTGAAGTTTTTTGACGTCAAAAAAATGTGTTTCTTGAGAATAACATACTACCGTGCTGAAATACAAAAGAATATATATATATATTGAACGTTTCATAAATGGATTTAATAAATAATTATTTTCTTAAAATGCAGAGTAGCAAGCACCTAATTCATTTTTAGAACTGTTAATATAGCTATTGTAAATGGATAAGGACCATTTTTTACCTGTAATCATATCTGCTAAATACAAATCGTATTCTCCTTTTCCTCCATTGCGTGTACTTGATAGTAATACCGTGTGGCTGTTAACTGGGTATGCATCAGAAAAATCGGAATCGGATTCATTGAAAGGTAGTTTTTGCGAAAGTGTTCCGTCAAAATACCCTAAATAAACTTGGTCACTACTTGTTGATTTTGAAAATAAATATGAATTTGCATCAATGACAATTGGGTAATATTCATTGATATTTATTATAGCAGCTAATGATTGTGTGGTACCATCTGTTATTGAATATTTGATAATATCGGCTGTAGAATTATTGGGTTCGCTTCCTGAATATATAATACTATTTCCGTCAGAACTATAATACGGCATAGATGCTTCGGTATTGGGTACTACAAAATTCCTCAAGTTATTTCCTGAAGTATCCATTTCGGTTAAAATTCCATTTCGTTTGAATATTATTTTACTTCCATCAAATGAAAATTTCGGGTCTTCATCACGTCCAAGTGAATTTTCAGTTAGATTTTGTGGTTGAGCGGTTGTTCCTAAAGTATAAATATAAATATCCCAACTGTTTGTGATTTGTGATATTCCCATAAATGCAATTGTTGTTCCATCAGCTGAAAAATGAGCATTCATAGCATTTGTAATTGCCCAATTTTGACTTAAATTAGTTCTTTCTTTTGAGCTAAAATTGTATAGAAACAATTGAGAGTCGTTACAATTGTAGCAGGAATAGGTGTGGTAAATTAATCTCCCTGTTAAAACAGGTGCAGGTGTGTTGTCAATTGGTACAATTGGAATTTCAAAATTTAAACTTGAGCTTGTACAAGAACTTACTAAAAGAAGCATAGTAAAATTTATAAAAAAGGCAAAGTAGATTTTCATGTTTCCAATTTATATATTGCATAAAAATAAAGAATACTTCGAAGAAAATCTCCGAAGTATTCTTTATTTTTGAATTATTCAAAAAACTAATTTATTTGTTTCTACTAATACCCAGGATTTTGAGTTAAATTAGGATTTGCGTCTCTTTCTAATTGAGGTATTGGACATAACCATTTTTCAGTTGTACAATTGTAGTTGATGTTTATTGGCGCACTTGGTGTTCCACCTCCACAAGTATATTTAACCTCATTTAAGTTATTCATAGTAGATGTAGCAATACCTGCACGAACTAAGTCGTCCCAACGTTGACCTTCAAAAGCCAATTCTAATCTTCTTTCATTTAAAATTTTAGCTTTTAAATCTGATTTTGAAGAAGCTGTAATCGGAGTTAACCCTACCCTTGCGCGAATTTGATTAGTTGTAGATAAAGCACCTCCTAAATCATTTAATTCATTTTGAGCTTCTGCTTTTAATAATATTACATCCGCAAGACGCAATAAATACAAATGATCACCACTATTCCATCCGTCTGGATGTTTTTGTTTGTAGTTGAAAGGTGCAGCAATTGCTGGGTCTCCGCATGGATTCCAGTTTTCGTCTGTCCAAGGAAGATTATTCCAAAAGATTATATTTGCATTTTTACGAACCATATCATTTTCAGTTGTATAGGCCGCAACTAAATTTTTAGAAGGAATACAATATTTTTGCCATCCATCTTCAGGTGCTAAATACAATTGAACTGCCCAATTAGAAACATCCCAATTTCCACCTTGAAAAGAAATTTCAAGAATAGATTCATTGTTCATATAATTACTACCGTCGAATAAATCAGCATAATTTCCCAAAAGACTATATCCTGCTTGACTATTTATTACAGCATTTGAATATTGTAAAACTTTAGAATAATCTCTATCGCTTCTTTGAGCCCAAATTTTAGCCAATAAAGCATTTGCTGCGCCTTTTGTAGCTCTAACTTTATCTTCCATTAAACCGCCAGGGTAATTGTCTGGTAAATTAGCAACCGCAACTTGAAGATCTTCATTAATTTGATTGTAAACTTCCGTTTCTGAAGCACGAGGTAAGTTAATTGCAGATGCATCTGTGGAATTAGAATTCAGTTCTAAAGGAACTCCGCCGTAGGTTTTCACTAATTGATAATAGTGAAAGGCACGTAAAAAACTAGCCTGTCCAATTATTTTTTCTTTTAAGTTATCAACTCCTAAAGCAGGATCGTTTACGCTATTTATTTTTCCCAAAATAATATTACAACGAGCAATCCCTTTGTAGAGCGCAACCCAATTGGCGAACATTCGGCTGTTTCCAGTTGAAATATCCAAATTATCATAGGCTACAATTGGAGCGTCACCTCCACCTCCTGCATATGCATTATCTGATCGAACATCTTGTAAAAGTACATTATCCCATTGATAATATTCTTCATAAAAAATTCTATAAGCTCCAGTTAACGCATTGTCTAAGTCTTGCGCTGAATTATAGGCATTTCCTGTGGTAAGTGATGATTCTGGTTTTAAGTCTAAAAAGTCGCTACAAGAGCTAAGTGTTAAGAATAGTAGTGACAAACATACTAATCTGATTTTGTTATTTTTATTTTTCATAATGTTATATTTAAAAAGTAAGATTTATACCAAAAATTATATCTCTTGTTTGTGGATAAGTACCATAATCAACTCCTGGGGCAATATTTTTGTAGGAGTTGTTTGTATTATTTCCGTAAACACTAACTTCTGGGTCTAAACCTGAGTATTTGGTAATTGTGAAAAGGTTTGTTCCTGTTACATAGAAATATACTTTTCCTATATTAAACCTATTAGCAATTGTATCAGATAATGAATATCCAAGAGTAAGTGATTTTAATCTTATGTATGACCCGTCTTCAATGTATCGAGAAGATATCTTGGTATTATGATCGACTCCATAATTAATTCTTGGCATATCAGTAATTGTATTGGTTGGTGTCCAATGGTTTAATACTGTTGTAAGTTGGTTGCCTTCATCAAACATTCCTTCTGTTTCAATTCTACTTGCATTAAAAACATCATTACCTTGAACTCCTTGTAAAAAGAAGTTTAATGACCAATTTTTGTAACTAAAATTATTAGTAATTCCAAAAGTATAATCAGGATTTGCTTTTCCAATGATAGTTTGGTCACCATCACTTAAATCGCCACTTCCATCAATGTCTCTGTAAATAATATCTCCAGTTACTGGGTCAACTCCGTCAGAAATATAACCGTAAAAAGTACCTAATTCTTCCCCTTCTTTTGCAATTGCAACCATTCCTCTATCGGAGATACTTCCTAATTTAATACTCCCGCCTGGCAAACTTGTAATTTTACTTTTATTAAAAGCAATATTAAAATCGGTATCCCATTTTAATTCGTGTATTAAATTTTTTGAACTTACTTGAAATTCAAATCCACGATTTTCCATTGCTCCAACATTTAACAGTGCATCTGTAAAACCTGTACTTGAAGGTATTTTTTTATTTAGAAGCATTTCGCTAGTTTTCTTGATATAAAAATCACTGGTAATAGATAAACGGTTGTTTAATAATGAAACATCGATTCCAAAATTGGTTTGTTTTGTAGTTTCCCATTTAAGTTCTGGATTTTCTAATGTAGAAGATGTTGAACCAGGAACTACATTTCCATTAAAAACATAAGGAGATCCCGGATTTACTAATCCGTAATGAGAATAATCGCCTACCTGACCATTTCCAACAATACCCCAACCAGCTCTAAGTTTCAAGTCGTTTACTACTTTTACATCTTTAAAGAAGCTTTCTTTTGAAATTCTCCATCCTCCTGAAAACGAAGGAAAATAACCCCATCGGTTAGATTTTCCAAAACCTGAAAAAGCATCAGCACGGAAATTTGTTGTTAAATAATAAGTGTCTTCATAGCTATAATTTACTCTTCCAAAATAAGCTAAATTTCTTCCTTTAGAACTATCATATCCGGCTGTTCTAATGGAACCTCCATTTACAGTATGAACGGCTGAACTACCAAATCCTTTGGCATCAATTGAAGAGGTTGAATACTCTTTTTCGGATGCAATAGTTCCTAATAATGCAGAGATAATATGCTTGTTGTAGGCTTTATTGAAAGTAACTGTGTTTTCAGAAATCCAAAAAGTATTTTGAGAATTACTCAAAGATGCCATTCCTTTAAATCCTCTACCTTCCTTACTTCGATATGGGTCAACCCAAGAGTTATAAGTGCTGTTGAATTGTTCAAATCCAAGCATTGTTTTGAATTTAAAGTTATTCAAAAAAGAAACTTCGCCATAGGCACTTCCATTAAATCTATAATTTTGATAGGCATGCTCATTCTTTAAAATTAAAGCAATTGGATTTTCTAAATCTTGAATAAAAGGATTTACTCCAAATGTTCCGTCAGCATTGTAAACAGAATTTACAGGTGCACCAGTCATAAGAGCCAAAACCGCTCCGTATTTACGGTTTTCATTAACATCTATATCTTTCCATTTATTATAAGAAATGCTTGTACCTACTTTAATTTTATCTGAAATTTTATGATCAAGATTTAATTTATATGTAAATCGTTCCAATTCATTAGTAATAACAACACCCTCTTGTTTAAGGATGGTACCAGACATATAATAATTGGTTTTAGAATCTCCTCCAGAAACTCCTAACTGATAATTAGTGGTGTTAGCAGTTCTAAATGCTTGGTCTTGCCAGTTGTTGTCATTAGGATACAAACTCCAGTTGATAGTTTGTCCCATTTCGGTCATATAATTTTTATATTGTGACGCATTTAATACATCCAATTTTTTAGAAACATTAGAAAAACCAGTATACGTATTAAATGTTACTTTAGTTTTTTGATTTCCGCCTCGTTTTGTCGTTATAAGCACAACACCATTTGCACCTGAAGCTCCATAAATTGCAGCAGAAGATGCATCTTTAAGAACGGTTAATGTTTCAATATCGGAAGGACTAATTTCATTAATTGATTCTGTTGGAACACCATCTACAATATATAAAGGTTCGCTTCCAGCAGTAATTGTTGAGGTTCCCCTCACTCTAATTGAAAAGCCGCCTTGTGGCTGACCAGAAGGTCTAATAATTTGAACTCCCGCCATTTTTCCCTCAAGTGAGTTTGCAAATTGTGCATTTGCTTTTCCTTCAAACTCCTTAGATGTTACAATTGCAACTGCACCGGTAAGATCTTTCTTTTTGGTAGATCCATACCCAACAACTACTACTTCCTGTAAAGAAATATCTTGTAAAATTAGCATAATGTTAATCGTAGTTTGTGTATTCACTTTCACAGATTGAGAAGCAAATCCAAGGTAACTAAAATTTAAAACAGCATTTTTCGGCAAATTGCTTAAAGTGTATTTTCCATTAACATCTGTTTCTGTTTTGATATTGGAATTTTGAACCTGAACATTTACTCCTGGAACACTCCCAGAAGAGTCGGTAACTTTACCAGTAACCGTTTGCGCGTGACTTAATCCGTTTAATAACAGTAATACTGCAATGAACAGACTTTTTTTTAGAGTTTTAATCATAAATTTAATTTTTGGTTTTTTATTAGTTAATACTGAATTTCCTCTTTTTATTAGGATACTTCGATAGCGAAGTTAATTAAACCGTATTTTTAATAGATGACAATTGCGTATAATAATCTTCAAATTGCGTTATGGATTGTTTTGTTAATTGGAAAACAATAGAAAATCAATAGAATGTTTTCTGATTCAATTTTAATAGATATACTTATTGGGATTAATTAGATTATTTTAATATAACCTTTTTGATAGATTAACCCCAAGTGATTCAAAAAAAACAGTGTTTTCATCGAGCGTTGTGTATTTTAACTTTATTCCAGATATAAACTCTTTTTTGGCCTATTGAAGTATATAAATTATTTTTTTATTTAATTTATTGATCTGTTTCATTCCATCTCTAAAAAAATAAATAATTAAATAAATATATCCTTTGATTTGAAGTTAAATCAATATCAAACAATGTCCTGCCAAAATCCTCTATACTTCTCATAATCTTCCAGCAAATTGTTCGAGATATCGTCCGGACAGGCTACTAAAAAAGCTTCAGAGAAATCTGAAGCTTTTTATTTTTATATAATTTAAGAAGAAAAACAAGTATTAAAAACAACTGGATTTATATATTGCGCAATTCTGTTTCGAGTTACAGCTTCGTAATTATAAATTCGGATCTTCTATTTTCTTGATGTTGTGCATCGGTACAAGGAGACTCATTAGTTGGCTCACAACCGCAGTCATTGACAAGTTGGGATTCCCCATATCCTTTTGCCGTAATTCTTGATTTATTTATGCCTTTGAGTAGTAACCAAGCTTTGGTTGATTTCGCTCTTCTATCTGATAATGCTTTGTTGTATTTTGCAGTTTGACGACAATCGGTATGCGAGCGTACATCAATTTCCATGGTAGGATATTGTTCTAAAACATCTAGAATTTTAGCTAATTCTATCTCCGAGTCCATGCGAATGTTTGATTTGTCTAAATCAAAGTAAATTTGTTTAATATTAAATGCTTTGAATAAATCATCACCAATTTTTACCACTTTAACTTCTTTTTCAAGAGCCAAAGTCACTATTGTTTCTCCTGATTCATTTGGAATAGATACTGTTTTTTCGTCAGTTGTATAATCCGTTTTATCGGCTTTTACATAGTAATTAGAATCACAAACCACGTTGCCAAAATTGAATTTTCCTTCGCCATCTGTTGTCATTTCTTTGAGCATTTTATAATTTGCATCCGAAAAGGTTACTTTTGAATTGGCGAGTGGTTGTCCGGTTGTTTTTTCGGTTACCACTCCTTTTAATAATTGTTCGCAAGGGTATTCAATTTTTTTGTTTTCTTTAAATTTATATATATCATCACTTCCTATTCCGCCTTCTCTATTGGAGGTAACATATCCATCGCGGGAATTTTCATTGATTACAAAACCAAAATCATCCTGAGCACTATTAATTGGTTCGCCAACATTAACTACATATTTATAGTTTCCGTCTTTTTCAATTTTAGAAACAAAAACATCTAATCCGCCAAGTCCCGGATGCCCGTCGGAAGCAAAATAGATTTCGTTTTCTGAAGTCACTGTTGGGAATGTTTCTCTTCCTTCGGTATTAATTGTATTTCCTAAATTTATTGGTTTTCCAAAGCTGCCATCTTCATTTATTGCAACTTTATACAAATCGGATTGGCCCAATGAACCTGGCATATTGGATGCAAAAAATAATGTTTTTTCATCGGAACTTAATGCAGGATGTGCCACATTATATTCGTCACTATTAAAGGGCAATTCGGTTATATTATTGAATTTAGAATCGGTTATCGTTGCTTTAAATATTTTTAATAAAGTTGATTGTTGTGCATCTTTTCTTTTTTTACCATTTAAATAATTATTTCTAGTAAAATAAACTGTTTTTCCGTCTTTAGAAAAAACAGGTGTTGACTCATGAAATTTGGAGTTTAGATTCGCTCCAAATTTGGCTGGTTTTAATTTTGAAACATTTGAAAGGGTATCGGAATTGTATAAATTTGTGAAACTTTCTCCTGTCCAATCGTGTTTTCGGATAATCATTTCTCCGTTATCTCTAGCAGAAGCAAAGATGATTTTATCTTTATAAAATGCACTTCCGTAATCGGAATATTTAGAATTAATTCCGGCATTATTTATAGTAAATCGCCCCGAATTTTTTTGAATTTGATTTAAATAATCCTTTTGTGAGTTGGCTAATTTAGCTCTTAAATCGGTGCCGTTTTTTTGAAAAAATTGTGCCAATATTTCATCTGCTTTGCTGTAATTTTTTGTAGCTTTTAGAGCTTGGGCATAGCGATAATAATATTCGGAATTTATTTCCTGGGTGAATATAAACAATTCGCCATACCATTTTGCGGCAGTAATTAAATCGCCTTTAAAATAATAGGAATCGCCTATTTTTTGCAATATGTCTTTTGATTTATATCCTTTTGCGAAAATTCGTTCGTAGGTTTTAATGGCGTTTACATAAGCAAACTTTTCAAATTGTTTATCTGCTTTTACTTCTTTCGATTGGGCATTACTGTTTATAGAAACTATACATGCCAGAACAAGGTATTTTAGTTTGTTTTTCATCCTAAATATATATTAAAAAAATCTTGGTGAAACGATTCGGTTTA
This sequence comes from uncultured Bacteroidota bacterium, assembly GCA_903839195.1. Taxonomy (GTDB): domain Bacteria; phylum Bacteroidota; class Bacteroidia; order Flavobacteriales; family Flavobacteriaceae; genus Flavobacterium. The sequence goes on from CAIMBK010000096.1 coordinate 31,258, forward strand.
TATGTTTAATAAACTCATAACGCAAAAATATTTCGTGGGATCCTGAGTTATAATGTGCTAGTTTAGTAGTATCTAAATCATACCCATAGCCAATATATAAGCCATCGCTTACTTGAAATCCCGCCAACAAACTTCCTACCGCATCCCATCTGTAAGCAGCTCCAAGCATTAATTTTTCATTGAATAGTAGATTTCCGGATAGATCCAATTGTAATGGAGCGCCTTCAACCGTTTTTACTAAAAACGCGGGTTTAAACTTTAGATTAGGAGAAAAATTCATCACATAACCCCCAATAAAATATATATTCATTCGCTGGGTGTAAACTGCATATTCGTTGTCTTGATACATTTTAGAATGAAAAAAATTAGGAACAGATAACCCTAAGTACATTTTATTCGAATGTAGGTAAACTCCAGCGCCAAGATTTTGGCTAAAATAATTATTTAAACTGCCTAAAGTAGGGTCTGTAATTGCTTGCGGGTTAAGTTTGTCTTTAAAGAAATTAAAGAAATTTGCGGTTCCTTTTAAACCAAATGATAATTTATATTCTTCTGAAGTTCTAATAGTATAAGATAAATCTGCGGATATAGAATTACTTACTGTTGGCCCTATTTCATCATTCAGGACTGTTAATCCTACTCCAATATTTGAATTTTCAATTGGAGCATTAATGGAAAAGGCACTTGTTTTGGGCGCACCGGCAAGACCTACCCATTGCGTTCTGTATAATCCAAATATACTTAAAACGCCACGAGATCCAGCATAAGCCGGATTGATCGTTTCTGTATTATACATGTATTGTGTATATTGAGCATCTTGTTGGGAATAACTCACAAGCCCAATTAGCGACATCACCAATAAAATTATTTTTGTTTTCATATTTTTTACTTTATTGTAATATATAAATAACCTGTTTTTTGAATAGTACTGCCGTTAGATTTGGTATAATTTAGAATATAAAAATAGGTCCCCTCTGGTAGTTTAGCATTTGAATTTATAGTGAATCTTCCTTCGGAAATCCCTTTAAAAACATTTGTGCTATTATTATAACCTTCAATTTTATAAACTAATACACCCCAACGGTTGACTATTTCGATTGTATTCTTCGGATATCTTTCAATTCCTTCAATGTGTAAATACTCGTTAGTGTCATCTGAATTTACAGAAATATAATTATTAATAATTACGTCACATTCTTCTAGTGTTACAAGAACTTGGCTTCTAATTTCACTTTCACATCCATCAATAGTTTGACTGGAATAATAAGTAGTTCCAAAAACAACATCAGTTTCTAAATCTAATGGCATGCCACCGGAATCTGATGAAAACCATTGAATATTTTGCCCAACAGATACAATATCTTTTATTTTTATGGGATTGCAAAAGGATTGGTTGATTTCTTGAATTGGGTTTTCTGGAACATTTAATGTAATGGTTACGGGTGTTTTAATTGACTCACACATATTTGATCCATTACTTGTAGCATAATAGGTAGTTCCTGAAATTAATTCGGTATTTATTGGCAATGGCATTGTTGATGTTAACGAATTATACCATTGTATAGAAACACCATTAATAATAATATCAGAAAGCACTGCTTGGTTGCAAAATGATTGGTTTTCAATCACTTGTGGTTGTTGAAATTTTTGCAAAACATTAACGGTATTGGTAATAAAATTAAAACAACCTAAATTTGTTGTAACAGTTAATGTAACAACATACGACCCAAAAGTAGAATAGGTATGAGTTGGGTTTGTTTCAATACTAGTAGAACCATCTCCAAAATCCCATAAATAACTAGTAATTGAGGAATTGTTATCATTTGATACAGTTGACAAATTAGTGAATTCAGTATTAATTCCCTCGCAAACTTCTGTAATACTAAATTGAGCTATTGGTGTCGGATTTCTAATTATTGAAAAACTATTTGGTAATTCAGAAGGAATAAATGAGTATGCATTTCCTACAATACCATCATTTGATCCCCAAGAAATGCCATTTCCATCATTTGTTAAACCATGAATACCCTGGGCAACACTTATGTTTAATGCTACAATTCCAGGAGTGTTATAAAAAATAATTCCTCCGCCTCCGCCTCCGCCTGGCCCATGATGATCTGAACTTGAATTTAATGCATTACCTCCATTACCTCCTAAAGCTATTAAATTTAAGTTGTTTGCGGAGTTGTTTTGTAATGTTTGTACTAGAATTGTGCCACCTGCACCGCCACCGCCTGCGCCATCGGGTGCCCCTCCTAAATTACCTGGTTGTCCGTTCGAACCATTTGAAATAATAGAACCTGATCCAATGATTTTATTTGCTTTAACTAAAATTATGCCGCCGCCTACACCTCCTTTTACTCCAGACAATGCATTATTTGCATCGCCTCCGCCTCCGCCTCCGCCCATTATAATTCTAGAAATTATATTAGGTACCGAACTACCTGGCCTTCCTCCATTTGGAAAAGTTGATGGGCCACCTGCTCCTTGCCATCCATTTCCGCCTACACCTCCGCTTCCGCCATTTCCTCCACCTCCACCTCCAGCATTATGAATATTACCACCTCCGCCAGCATTTCCTGCCGCACCTCTACCAAAATCACCTCCTGGGTAACCCATCCAATTAATTCCGTTATCAACTTGATTTAATCCATCCCACATAAACCTGGGTGAACCGCAAATACCTTCCGCTTTACTTGCCGAAATATTTAAATCTGTAGAAACTTCTATATTAGTATTATCATTTGATGGTCTAACATTCATATAACTACCTCTAAATCCCTTTCCGGTTGCATTAATTGATTTATTATTGATGTCTAGATTTCCATTTACGTCTACGACAATTACCCCACCAACTTTTCCATTCCATGCTGATGTAATAATATCATTAGAAAGTGTTAAATTATTAAAACTTGGAACTCTAATTACTTGGAATCTTTTTTGAACATTTGTATCTGTATGTTCTTGATTATAATAATTATTTAACACACCTCCATTAGAACAAGCTCCAATAATATTTAACAATCCGCCTGATAATGGAACATAGTTTTGAGCAACAACATATTCGTATAACCCTACACTATTAATATTGGTATAACCTGTAGCTCCTAAAAAATCAGGTCCTGAATTTGAGATTCCTGCTCCATATAATTGGCTATTGTCCGAATTAAAATCGGCTCCTTGCATTTGAATAATTAACAATAAATCTCCAGGAGAAATAGGGGTAGTTCCATAGGAGTTACCGAAAATATCATTAACGGGAACAGACTCTAATGGAATTGATGTTTGTCCAACATTTAAAATAAAATCATTTGCAACTGGATAATAGGTATTGATTAAATTTTGAGCAGTCTGACTTGTTTCCAAAGAAACGCAACATTGTGAATAACAATTAAATTGAATAAATGTTAAGGTGTAAAAAATAAAATAGTAAATTTTCATATCGGTTTAGTCTTTAGATAAATAAATAACCTTTTTTTGAATATTTCTGCAGTTATATTTGGTATTACTAAGATTAAATAATTTGCCTTGAACAACTGAAAGAGTAGTTATTAGAATTCCGTTACTTGATTTCACGGCTACATTTAAAGGAGTTGTACTAGAAGTGTAAACAATAAGTTCATTTGTTTGATCGAAACAATAACATGGAGCAGGAGCGATATAATGGGTTTTCGAAAATTGTGCGTTGATCTTTATTCCAATTTGAAACAAAAAGAAAAGAAATATAAATAGTGATTTTTTATTATACATAGGAAAAACTATTTGTAAATGGATAATTAACAAGTAATTACAACAAATATATAATATATTTTCTAAGAATCTTATCTAAAGATAGTTAAGACATTAATTTATTCAATAACAACACATATACTCTGGTTAAAAAATATATTTTATTGATAAAACCAGAGAACTAAATATGTCAAAATACTATTCGAAAAAATATTAAAATAGCACTAAAATTTATAAGTAAATTGTTCTGGGTTTCATCTAGAAATACTGCTGAAAAAAGCCAGCACTTGTTTTTCTGAAATAGGTTTTAATAAAATGGCTTGACTGGCGTCTAACAAATACATTGTTGGCGTGCCGAAAACACAGTAATCAATTGCGACTTTGGAATCCCAACCTTTATAGTCGCAACTGGAAATCCATGGAAAAATCGAGGTGAAATTGATGAATTTTTCAGGTGCGGTGTCTAATGATACAAAGACGATTTCTAAATCATATTTGGTTTTCCAATCTTTGTAATATAGAATCAGTTTTGGTATTTCTTCTTGACATTTATTACACCAACTGGCTCCAAAAACTACCAATCGGTATTTTGATTTAATATCGAATAATTTGGAAAAAGGTTTGGTGGCATTTTCAAAAATAATATTATGTAAAATTTAACTGCAATACTATAGATAGTTTTATTATAAAAAAATGGTAGTGTAAAAATTTAGAAAAGTTGACAAGAGTTTTTAATGTTTTGACAAATAATTTTTTAGATAATTTAGTGTATGTATTTTAATATAAATTAAAAAATAATAATTAACTCAAATTGGGTATTGATATTTTTAAAGTAGGAACTATAATTAGAAGAACAAAAAAATTCTAAAACACTGTTTTGCAATATGATATTTGTCATATATATTAATAAAGAAGACCTCTATTTTTGGAATACTATTTTGATATTATGAATATAGATTTGGACTTACTTTTTTCTTGGGGCGCAATAGCTAAAAAATACAAAAAAAATGAATTAATTTTTGATGAAGAAGAAACGGCACATTTCTATTTTCAAATTATTGAAGGTTCCGTTCGTATGTATAATTCTAACGATGACGGGAAGGAATTTACAGAAGATTTTTATCACAATGGCGATAGTTTTGGAGATTATTCTTTGTTAATTGATAAATCCTATTCGTCAAAAGCAACTACGCTAAAAGACACTACGATTGTTAAATTATCAAAAATAAAATTTTTGAAAATTATTGAAGATTATCCACTCCTGCGTAATCAGTTTATGATTTCACTTGCTCAAAAAATTTATTCCAAATCAGAAACATCCAAAGTGATTATTAATCAGAAGCCCGAATTCAGAATTGTTGCGTTTTTAAATACATTTAAAAGAAAGTCGGAAGTGTGTGCTGATCGAATATTGGTTCCATATACTCGTCAAGAAATCGCAAATTTTACTGGTTTAAGAGTTGAAACAGTAATTAGAGTATGCTCCAGAATGAACGATTCCAACAAAGTAAAAATTATCAATCACAAATTATATTATTAAATGAAATTAAATATAAAATTTTGGTTGAAATTTTCTTTAATAAATCTATGTATCGTTGCTCTTCTTGGAGTTTTGATGCGCTATAAAATTGGATTTGCATTTCCATACCTCGAACAAAAAAACCTACAACATTCGCATTCACATTTTGCGTTTTCTGGATGGGTTAGTCATACATTAATGACCGTTATGATTTATTATCTTCAAACAAAAATTGAAGCATTTAATGGCGAAAAATACAAAAAAATAATTGTTGCAAATTTAATTTGCTCCTACGGAATGCTTGTGTTTTTTATTGTCCAAGGATATGGATTAATATCAATATTGTTCTCTTCAGCATCCGTATTTGTGTCGTATTTTTTTGCCTATCAATTCAATAAAGATCTAAAACTCTTGAACCCTGATTTATTGTCTAAAAAATGGTTTAAAGCAGCCCTTTTTTTTAATATAATATCTTCTTTTGGAACCTATTATCTAGCTTTTATAATGATAACAAAAAAATTTGTTCAAGAAATTTATTTGTCTTCAGTGTATTATTATTTGCATTTTCAATATAACGGATGGTTTTTCTTTGCTTGTATGGGCTTGTTTATCGGGTTTTTAAATTTAAAAAAAACAGATCATCCATTTTTTGAAACAACATTTAAACTATTCGCAATCGCTTGTTTTCCTGTTTATTTTCTATCCTTACTTTGGCTTAATTTACCGCTTTGGTTATCTGTAATCACTATAACTGGGGCAAGCATTCAAGTTTTTGCTTGGTTTGTGTTTTTATATATTTTAATAAAAAGCAAAAAAATAGATTTACTTCATTTAACTCCCTTATTGACTAAAATATTACTATTTATCTGTATTGGATTGAGTATAAAATTGCTGCTTCAATTGGCCTCCACGGTTCCTTATGTGAGTCAGTTGGCTTTTGGCTTTCGCCCAATTGTTATTGCCTATTTACATTTGGTTTTACTTGCCGTTATTTCCTTATTTCTAATTTTTTACACTAAAGCAAATCGTTTGTTTTTTAGTACAAAAAAACTAAAATTTGGTATTTTTATTTTCTTAATTGGTGTTATATTAAATGAAACTGTCCTTGCATTCCAGGGCATAACGTCCTTAAATTACTCTACTATTCCCTATGTCAATCATTTCCTTTTTGCTATCGCCATTTTGTTATTTGTGGGTATCGTTATTACAACCTATTTTTCATTAATAAAAGATAAAAATAATCCTCCTTTATGATTTCGCTCATAAAATAAATAATGGTATCCTATTAAATTTGTACTATAAAAATTAAGATAATTAGTATTATGAAAAAAACAACCCTATTTCTATTAGCTATTAGCTTTGTAGGTTTTTTAAGTTGCAAACAAAATAGCGAAACTTCAACAGAAAACAACGCGGATTCTGAAGCACAAGTTGGAACTGGACAATCCGGTGTGGTCGATGAAAATTCAGCTCCAAACATTGTTCAAGTGGCGTCCAAAAGCAAAGATCATACAACCCTTGTTGCTGCTGTAAAAGCCGCATCACTTGTTGATGCCTTAAGTAATGCTGGACCATTTACGGTTTTTGCACCAACAAATGCTGCTTTTGACAAATTACCAGCTGGAACTGTTGAAGGTTTGTTGAAACCCGAAAGCAAAGATGCCCTTGTTGATGTTCTGGGATACCACACTTACGTTGGGGTTCTAAAACTTGAATACATGCAAGATGGCCAAGAGTTTGGCATGGTTAATGGAAAAAAAATAAAAATCACTAAAAAAGAGGACAAAGTGTTTGTAAATGGTTCTGAAATTATAGTTTCTATACCAACCTCAAATGGGATCATTCATGTAATTGGTGATGTTTTACTTCCTAAATAATAGTTAATTAATTCGAGTTTTTTAGTTTGAAAAAAGCATAAGAAAATCTTATGCTTTTTTTAGTGATAAAATCTAACGCAGTGTTTTATGAATAATGGCTGCAGAAATATTTAATCCTCTATTTTTTATTTCTATTGCTTTATCGCCTTCAAATAATTTGTCAACACTTTCCTCAAAAATTTGGTTCCAATGATGTAATTTATCCCAATCCGATTGTTCCATTTTGTTAAAAAAGTAACCGATAGATTGGTCTTTGTTTACTTTTAGATAAAAGTGATATACTAATTTTTCAATGTCTACTCGATTTTTAATGTCTGTTTTTATATTTTAATTTATTTACAATTAAAAAATATTTATAAATCTATTTTTTTAAATTTTATCATTGATACGATCATTGGAATTACAATCCATAAGCACAGTAATATAAAGGAAATTATTAATCCCAAATAGGTTCCGAAAAAATCTTTAAAAATAGCGCCGGTATAGCCCATCATTGCCGATTGATCCAATTGCAAAAGAATTTGTATGCGGGCTAAATCAATTGGGCTAAAAGCGGTAACTCCTACCATTGCTTTTTCAATTGGATATTCCGAAAATTGAAACAACAAAAACAAAACAATCCCGTCAAATAGCATTGCAAAATACAACCAAGTCAAAATAGCAATTCCGATTCCTTTTGCTTTATCTCGGGAAAGTATTGTGCATAAAAAAGCTAGCGAAACAAAAACAACAGAAATCAAGCAACCTACTATAAACATTAGCACTCCAACCGTTTCGGGTGCATTGAGTAAAAGTGGAATGCCAGCGCCAATGAAAAATGCTAAAATCAAGGAAAGTGAAAGTCCGATAAATAAACTCATCCAGATTTTTTTTCTTTTAATGGGTTGGCTCAATAATAGTTCAATGAATTCTGCGCTATTATAGAGGTAAATTGTTGCAAAAAGTATTGAAAATAAAGGAACCGTAAATAATATTACATTCAATAGGGTTAATAATCCTTTGGCTGAATTGTCTTCTAATGCAAATGCGCTCCATGACAAAAGAGCCAATAATAAGGTATAAACTAAAATAATTTTATTCCTAACTATATCTATAAAAATGATTTTAATTATACGATTCATGGCTGCTGGTTTTTAGAATTTGTGCAATTGCTTTTGATATTTTTTGTTCTTTGGTGTTTTCTAATAGTGTAGAAATATTTTTATGAAATTGAACTTTTCCATCTTGCATATAAATAATTTGGGTAATTAAATCATCCAATTCACTTAAAAGATGGGAAGTAATCAGAATTAATTTGCCTTTATTTTTTTCACGAATAATCTTTTCTTTTAATATTTCGGATGCTAGAGGATCTAATCCCGCGGTGGGTTCGTCAAGGATAAGCACATCGGGATTAAATAAGAACGCTAAAGTTGCGCTTACTTTTTGTGTAGTTCCGCCAGAAAGCGTACGCATAGGTTTGTCAAATATTTTTTCTAGTTCAAATTCTCTTATTAATTCCTCGTCCAAATTTTGATTTGAATTTCGGATAGTTTTCATCATTTTCAAAATTTGTCCAATGCTCATATAATCCGGATACTTGCCTATTTGGGGCATATATCCAATTTTTTCCCGATAATCAAATTGTCCTAATATTGATTTATTTTGAAATAAAATGTCGCCTTTCGTAGGAATAACCATTCCCAAAATACTTTTAATTAAGGTAGTTTTTCCACAGCCATTTGGTCCAATAAGCGCAATGCATTCTCCTTTGTTAAATGTCAAGTTTAGATTATTTAAAACAGTCGATTTTCCAAAAGTTTTTGAAATATTTTTTATAGTAATCATAATGATAATGAGTGTGTTAAAGGAAAATTATCTATGAAATTATCGGGCGTAATGCTGGGTAATATTTTCTCGGATTTATCCAAAAGCGTGATCATAAAACTTCTAAAAAGCAACATTGCCGAAGGATTTTTTTCTGTTAAAACTGCGAACAAACTTAAAGGATGAAATGGCACATCTCCTACTCCATTTTTATTCAAATCATAGCCCTCGTATTTGTCCCAATAATTGCCATTAAAACAATTAAGAACCAAACTCCCATTGGTGCTAATGTCAAAAGTATTTCCTACAAAATTATTTTCTCTTATTGTATTATCCATACAACTTGCTTGGATTTTCATTCCCCAACCATTGGATTCAAAGATGTTTTTTTCAACCAAAATCCGATTGGTTCCTTCCATATAAATTCCAGAAGTGTTTTTGTCAAATTTGTTTCCAATAATAAAACTATCCGAAATTTCTTTAAGTAAAAGTCCGTAGGCGGCATCGCCCCAGTTTTCTTCAAAATAATTGTTAAACATTTTGACTCTTTTTGTAAACATAACTGCAACACCTGCGCCATTGGATTTAAAAATATTAGAAATATAGGCATCATCGTTTGAAAACATAAAATGCAAACCATATCGAATATTTTGGGTCGAAATGTTCCTCCAAATTACAGAATTGGTTACAAATTCAAAATAAATTCCATCCCGATGCCCCGATATTGTATTCCCGATAATTTGAAGACTATCGCTTTTCCAACAATGAATCCCATTTCCTATTTGCTGTTCGTCTTTGCCAAAAGCGAGTAATTTGTTGTTTTTTATGATGCAATTGGTTCCGTTTTGAATATATATTCCAAAGAAATTATCATCCAAAATATTATTTTGAATCACAACATGATTTCGATTATACACTTTAATTCCACAAGGATCATCAAGCGTTGCAAAGCCCGATTTAATGATTTTAAAACCATCAACAATTACATTATCGGCTTTTATTGAAAGTACTTCAAATTTTTTCTGACCATCTAATACAGGGTGATTTTTGCCTATAAAAACAATTTTTTTATTAATGACAATAGTCCCCTCTTTATAAATTCCATAAGAAACAATAATGGTGTCGCCGTCCCTTGACAAAGCGATTGCTTTCTTAATATTTTTAATGGGTTTGTTTGCACCAACTTCAATCACATTGGCATGAATAAATGTGGACAACAAGAATAGTAGATAAATTATTTTTTTTATCATTTGAATAAATTGCTTTAATAAAAACTAAATTAACAGCCTCCTAATTATTCAAAATTGAATTCCAAGTAATTGTTTTGGCTTTGTATTTTTTATTCACTTCATTTTTGATGTTTTCATTTGAAAAAGCAATAATTCCGCCTCGCATTGGGCTGTGAATAGCATCGCTTGAAAGAAAATAAGCCGATGAAGCTGGAATTAATATATTTTGTTTGGAATAATCATGAACAAAATAGGCCGCAATTGAATTTTTGGGATTTTCTTTGCAATAATTTACCATACATATAATATCGTCAAATTTATACGCTCTTCCTTTTTCAGTAATAATTTCTGAACCAAATTGTCCGTCAGAAATTCCCATCGAACAATAATCGCAATTGTCTTTATTTAAATTGATTGGTATTGCATTAGAATTGGAACACGAAAAAAAAGTGAATGAAAAAAATAGCAAACACACTACTGTTGTTTTTCGGATACTGAATTTTAATACCCATTTAGAATCATTTATTACAATAAAAAATAAAATTATAGCCGCTAAAATAAGCAACCAGCCACCAATATCAGGAATCGAATAGGCACCGAAATTAAGAAGTTGCTTGTATCCAATTAATGGCGGTTGATATGCCATTCCGGGTACGACAATTGCAGCATTTGGATCAAGATTATGTCCATATTCATAGTTCCATCTGTAGAAATCCACACCTGCCAAAACTCCAAAAAGCAAAAAAGTGGATAACAGTATAATCACTCCTTTTCTTTTGGCCACAAAAACCATTGATAAAGCAAATAATCCAAAAAAGACAAAAATGTAGGGTATTATTTGAAATTCAGGGAAATCTTCTTTATGTAGGGTTTTCATGCCTATATAATGATTTAAACCGTTTATAATATCAACGTCACCGCCAATTTTATTTGCGTATAATTGAAGGACTAATCCTTCCGGATATTGAGGAGCTGTTAATTCTATTCGCCACATTGGGAATAATAACGACGAGAAAAACAATCCACTAACAACCAAAAGCAACACTTTTGAAAGCACCGGTATTTTTGAAATATTCATAAATAGTAAAGTAAAATTTATTTAAATCGGTAAAAACTATTTAACCCAAGTGACATTCAAATAAAATTAGAAAACATGGATTAAAAAAGGGAACCGTTTTATTGGTTCCCCTTATTGATTTCTAACTATTTTGTCGAAGGTAGGTTTGTACCTAAACTAAATGTTAGCGGCACTTTGCTTCCTGCTGGTGAAACTCTTACATATCCTTGCATTTCTTGGTGCAAAGCACTACAGAAATCGGTACAATAAAATGGGAAGATACCTACTTTATTAGGAATCCATTTTAAGGTACTGGTTTCCCCTGGCATGATGAGCAACTCGGCATTGTCGGCTCCTTTTATAGCAAATCCGTGAGGAACATCCCAATCTTGTTCTAAATTAGTCACGTGAAAATACACTTCGTCTCCTACTTTTATTCCTTCGATATTATCGGATGCAAAGTGAGAACGGATAGAAGTCATATAAACATCGACTCTATTTCCTTTTCTAACTACCTTGGATTCTTTTTCTCCTTTGGTTACAAAAGGATGATTATTTTCCTCTATTTTATAGAATTTCAACTGCCCATTATTTCGAATTAAATCGGCTGGTGCTGCTTGTGCATAATGCGGTTCTCCAATGGTTGGGAAATCTAAAATCAATTGCATTTTGTCACCGCTAATGTCAAATATCTGGGCACTTTGAGCTAATTCAGGACCTGTTGGTAAATATCTGTCTTTTGTTATTTTGTTGTAAGCAACCAAGTATTTTCCAAAAGGTTTTTTACTATCACCTCCAGGAATACACAAGTGACCTACAGAATAATAAGTAGGAACTCTGTCTAAAACTTTCAAAGATTTGATGTCCCATTTCACCACTTCAGAAGAAACGAAGAAGGTAGTATAGGCATTTCCTTTTCCGTCAAATTCAGTATGTAATGGTCCAAGACCCGGTTTTTTAACTTCACCGTGCAATGCCGCTTCATATTTAATTACAGGAATTCCTTCATATTCTCCGTCGAATTGTTTGTTTTTGATAGCATTTTGCATTTTATCGAAACTAAACACAGGAATCAAAGCAGCCAATTTTCCAGAACCTACAATGTATTCACCTGTTGGATCCACATCACAACCGTGAGGCGATTTTGGACAAGGAATCATATAACAAATGTCTTTTAATTCTTTTGCACTTAAAACTAAAACTTGGGTTCTGATTTCAGATTTGGCAGTATGTGTTTTTTCGTCATAGACATTGTGAGCATATTTTGTAGCTACTTTTTTACCTTTTCCTGCTTTAACATATTCTTCGGCTTTTTTCCAATTGACAGCCATAATAAAATCTTTGTCTTTTTGAGAGGCATTCACTTCTAGCAACGTATTGGCTTGTTCGGTATTGTAACAAGAAAAGAAAAACCAACCATGCGATTTACCTTTACCAGCGTGACTTAAATCGAAGTTTACTCCAGGAGCTTCTATTTGGAAAGCAATATCCATTTCGCCTGCTTTACCCACTTTTACAAAACTTAAATAACCTTTGAAATTTTCTTTGTAGGTATTAATTGGAACATCACCGTTTGCATTATCTGGCGGAACGCTAAAACGGGTTCCTGCCACAACATATTCTGTATTTTCTGTGATGAAAGGAGAAGAGTGATTTCCTGCACTGTTTGGCAATTCGATAATTTCTTTTGTAGTGAATGTTTTTAAGTCTACACGAGCAATACGAGGCGTGTTGTTTGCATTGGCAAAAAGCCAACGACCATCAACTTCACCATTCGTTTGAGACAATTCGGTATGATGTTGGTCATCCCAAGGCACAAAACCGTGAGAGGTGTTTAACATAGGTTTTGTTTCTTCATTGTAGCCATAACCACTTTGAGGATCGGCAGAAAAAACAGGAATGACTCTAAAAAGTCTTCCGCTTGGCAATCCATAAACGCTTACTTGACCACTAAAACCTCCTGAAACGAAATTATAAAATTCATCGTATTTACCTGGAGCTACATATGCTTTTTGCGCGGCATCTCCATTTACAGCATCTTCTGAATTTTTTGGTTTACATGAGCTAAAAAATGCAGCTACCAAAACAATGGCTAATGTTGCTTTTAAAAATTTATTTTTCATAATACTCTGTTTATTTAAGTGTTAATTTTATTTATAATGCTTATTTAATACCATCATTTTTACGCATATACTCTAATAAATTTCGTGCATCTGTATCAGAAAGCGATTGATTTGGCATACGAACCAAACATATTTCTAATAACGCTTGTAATTTTGGATCTTTATCAATCATTGGGTCTGGATTTGTAATAAAATTCATAATCCATTCTGGCTTATAACGAGAAATTACTCCTTTCCATCCAGGACCAACTAATTTTTCATCGGTCAATTTATGACACGCGGCACATTTTACAGATTGTATTTTTTCACCTTCTGCCGCCAATGATTCATTAAGTTTATCTCCTAAATCTACTGTGGTAAATTTTCCTATACCCCTATTCGGGTCATAAGTAGTTGGGTCAATCGGTGTTTTTGATGTTTCATCACTTTTAGAAAAATCATCTGAATTTTTTTTGTTACCACATGAGGTAACCATTATTAATGCAGTAATAAACATAGCTAATTTGTACATAGAATTTGGTTTTAAAATTTCTTAGACAAATTTCCGAATTGAAATGCAGTTGAAATATGATTTAAATCATATTTTGATAATTTGTTTAATAATAAATGTCGACGGAAATTTTCACCAAAAAAATAGCGGCCTTAAAAGCCGCTATTTTTGATATTCTATTTTGGTTGTAAATTACTTCACGATTAAGAATTCTGCGCGTCGGTTTTGAGCGTGTTGTTCTTCGGTGCAGGTTTCTTTGCAGTCCGCTTTTGGTCCGGTTTCCCCGAAGCCTTTTCCTGTGATTCTGCTTGCAGCGATTCCTTTC
>CAIMBK010000097.1 GCA_903839195.1 uncultured Bacteroidota bacterium
ACAAAAAGTTGTAAAATCGATTTCAAGTGCGATGATTGTATTAACGTCTCGTATTGACAAATTTGGAGCTACACAACCTAGTATTCAAAAAGTAGGTGAATCAGGAAGAATCCTTATCGAACTTCCAGGGGCAAAAGATGTCGATCGTATCAAAAAATTATTGCAAAGTACGGCGCAATTAGAATTTTGGGAAACCTATAAAACGGATGATTTAGATGCGTTTTTAAATGCTGCCAATGAAGCTTTAAAATTGACCGAAAAAACAGCAGTTAAATTAAAAGAAACTGAGAAAAAAGGAATTGATACCTTATTAACGGATAAAGTTAAAGACACAGTTGCCGATGCTAAAAATTTAGGTCCTATTGTAAGTAAATTTATTGGACAACGTGGTGGACCAGTTTTGGGTGTTTTTGCACCAAAAGATACTGCGGCAATTAATAGCTATTTAAAAAGACAAGACATTCGTGTTTTATTACCAGCCGATAAGCGTTACGCTAAATTCGTTTGGGGAAAACCAAAAATGAATGTTGACGAAAAAACCAAAAAAGAACAAGAAACAATTGATTTATATGCCTTAAAAGGAAATAGAAACAATCAAGCGGCTATTAGTGGTGGTGTTGTAACTGGTGCAAAAGATAGCTTTGATGAATTGAACAAACCAATTGTAGAAATGCAAATGAATGGTCAAGGAGCAAAAGCTTGGGAAGTTTTAACCGGAAAAGCATATACACAAAAAAGTAATATTGCAATCGTTTTGGATAATGTTGTTTATTCAGCGCCAGGGGTTACAAACGGAGCAATTTCTGGAGGAAGATCTCAAATTTCTGGAGATTTTGACATAACAGAATCCAAAGATTTAGCCAACGTTCTTGAAGCAGGAAAATTACCAGCTTCTGCAGAAATCGTTCAATCGGAAGTTGTTGGACCATCCTTAGGTCAAGAAGCAATTGACAACGGAACCAATTCGGCTTTAATCGGTTTGCTTATTGTTTCACTTTGGATGATGATTTATTATGGTAAAACAGGTTGGTTCGCCAACATTGCGGTTGCCATCAACTTATTATTCTTATTTGGTGTAATGGCAAGTTTTAATTTTGTATTGACTTTACCAGGTATTGCTGGTATCGTTTTAACAATGGGAACTGCCGTAGATGCCAACATTATTATCTATGAAAGAGCCAAAGAAGAACTCCGACTCGGACGAACTCTTGAAGATGCCATAAAAGCCGCTTACGGTTGGAAAGGCGCGATGCGTTCTATTGTAGATGCGAATGTAACTCACGTTTTGACTGGAGCCGTTTTATTCTCATTCGGAACAGGACCAATTAAAGGATTTGCATTAACATTGTTAATTGGTATTGTAACTTCCTTATTTACATCAATTTTTATTACCCGAATTTTATTGGATTGGAGCGTAAACAAAGGTGATAAATTGTCTTTTGTAACCGGTTTTTCTAAAAACTTCTTCACTAATTTCCATTTTGATTTCTTAGGTATTAAAAAATACACTTATATCTTTTCTTCATTAGTTGTTATCGGAAGTATTATTACTCTTTCTACAAATGGTTTGAATCAAGGTGTTGATTTCGTTGGAGGACGAACATTCCAAGTACGTTTCGAAAAACCTGTTTCTGCAGAGGAAGTAAAATTAGAATTAGTAAAAGTATTTGACGGTAGCGCTGAAACCAAAATTTTTGGTGATGCAAATCAATTAAAAATTACTACTAAATATAAAGTGGCAGAATCCGGAACAGAAGCGGATCAAGCGGTAAACAAAATTTTGTACGACAACTTGAAAAAACATTTTAGCGCCTCAATGACTTATGATAAATTCGTAAATAGTTATGACGGTAAAAATCTTGGAATTCTTCAAGCTTCGAAAGTAGGACCAACAGTTGCTGATGATATCAAAACCAATTCGTATTGGGCCGTTCTTGGTGCAATGCTAATCGTTTGTTTGTATTTGTTCATCAGTTTCAGAAAATGGCAATACAGTTTAGGTGCGATTGCAGCTGTAGCGCATGACGTTATTTTCGTATTAGGAATTTATTCTTTGTTATGGAAATACATGCCATTTGGAATGGAAATCGATCAACATTTTATTGCCGCGATTCTTACCGTTATTGGTTACTCTATGAATGATACCGTAATTGTATTTGATAGAGTTCGTGAATATTTAGGAGGTAAAGCAAAAGGAAATTTCAATTCCATTGTAAACCAATCGATCAATTCAACCATGTCAAGAACAATTAATACGTCTTTAACAATGATATTAGTATTGTTAATCATGTTTATCTTTGGTGGTGAATCCATCCGTGGATTTATCTTCGCGATGTTGATTGGAATTGTAGTAGGAACGTATTCTTCTTTATTTATCGCAACACCGGTATTGGTTGATACCATCTCGGATGCGGAACACAAAAGAATTGAAGCAGAACACAATAAATAATTAGTTCTTCTAAATATATAAAAGCCCCGCAATTTGTGGGGCTTTTTTTGTGTATTTAATTCGAATTCAATAGCTAATTAAACCTAGTTATTATCTACAAATTATAAAGCCACTAACGCAAATTAGTGGCTTTATAATATATCATAGAACAAGACTTTTAAACCTGAACCATTTTATTTGATTTAAAGACAAAAAATAAGCCAATAATAATACATGGAATACTCAACCATTGTCCCGTTGAAAAAACTCCTAATTCGCTTTCAAAACCACCTTGACTTTCTTTCAAAAATTCTACTACAAAACGAACCGAAAACAAAAGCACTAAAAACAATCCCAAAAGAAATCCCGCTTTGTTTCTAGCATTGGTTTTCCAATACGCAAAAAACAAAATCGCAAATACAAAAATATAACAAAATGATTCATACAATTGTGTTGGATGTTTGGCTGGAACTTGCGCTAATAAATCGGCAAATTGTGGGTTGGTAGTTATGGCGTTATAAGCTTCTTTTGGGTTTGGAATTTTAGTAGCATTTACAGCATCTCTAGAACTATAATAATCTCTTACGAATCGTATTCCAAAAGCCGAATCCGTTTCATGTCCAACAATTTCAGAATTAAAAAAATTCCCTAAACGAACAAATATGGCGCCACTTGCTACCGGAATTACAACGCGGTCTAAAATCCAAAGAAGCGATCGGTGCATCACTTTTTTGCTGAAAAAATACATTGCCAAAACAATTCCAATCGCAGCTCCATGACTTGCTAATCCTTGAAAACCGGTGAATTCAAATTTTGGTGAAAAACGAAAAGGCAATAAAATTTCTGCCAAATGATTTCGGAAATATTCCCAATCGTAAAAGAAAACATGTCCCAATCGCGCTCCAAGCAATGTGGCCAAAACGGTCCAAATGAATAAAGAATCTAATTTTTCAACCGATTCGTTTTCGCGATCAAAAATCTTCTTCATGATGTACCACCCCAATCCGAAGGCGATAACGAACATTAAACTATAATAGCGAACTACAAAAAAACCTAAATCAATGCCTTCCGAAGGATTCCAAACCATGATATTTCGTGTTATGTTATGTATTTATTTAGTGGTAAAAATAGAGAAATTACGGCAATTTTTTGACACAAATTTGCATTAATGTTTGTGTTGACTTTTTTTGGTTGGAACCGGGTCGTAACCGCTTTTTCCCCAAGGATGACAGCTGAAAATTCGTTTGATTCCGAGATAACTGCCATAAAACAAACCATGTATTTTTAAAGCTTCAATAAAATAGCTGGAACACGTTGGTTCAAAACGACACGTACTTGGTGTAAAAGGGGAGATGGCGACTTGATAAAATCGGATGAGTAGGAGGAAAGGAGCTATGATTATTTTTGAAAATGTCATTATAAACTAAAACTAGTCCCATCTTTTCCGTCTTTCAATTGAATTCCAATAGCCAATAATTGGTCTCTAATTTGATCGGACATTGCAAAATCTTTGTTGGCGCGTGCTTCATTTCGCATTTGTATCATCAAATTCACAACGCCTTCCAGTTTTTCTATATTATTATTGGCGTTTTTTTCATTTTTTATACCAAGAACGTCAAAAACAAATGTTTCTAAGGTGCTTTTTAAAGTATGTAAATCGGCAGATGTTATGGTTTCTCTTTTGTCATTTAAAACATTAACAAACCGAATTCCTTCAAACAATTGCGCAATCAAAATAGGCGTGTTAAAATCATCGTCCATCGCGTCATAGCAACTTTTTTTCCAAGTATCGATTTCAATAGTTGAGGTTTCTGACGTTTGAATTTCGTCAATAATTGACAAACCTTCCATCAATCGGTTGAATCCTTTTTCGCTAGCGACCATCGCCTCGTTCGAAATATCCAAAACGCTTCGGTAATGTGCTTGTAAAAAGCAAAACCGAACAACATTTGGATGAAAAGCTTTTTCGAAAAAAGGATTTCCACCTTCAATTAATTCTAAAGGAAGAATAAAATTGCCAGTCGATTTGCTCATTCGAAGTCCATTCATCGTAAGCATGTTTGTATGCATCCAATAATTTACAGGCGTGGTTCCGTTACAGGCTTTTCCTTGGGCAATTTCACATTCGTGATGCGGAAATTTCAAATCCATTCCGCCGCCGTGTATGTCAAATTTTTCTCCAAGATATTTCGTGCTCATGGCCGTACACTCCAAATGCCAACCCGGAAATCCTTCACCCCAAGGCGAATTCCATCTCATGATGTGCGCTGGAGAAGCATTTTTCCATAAAGCAAAATCCTGTGGGTTTTTCTTCTCGTTTTGCCCGTCTAAATCGCGGGTATTCGACAATAATTCATCAATATTTCTATTGTTTAATTCGCCGTAATTCAATCCTTTTTTGTTGTATTCGACCACATCAAAATAAACCGAACCGTTGCTTTCGTAAGCAAAACCGTCTTGGATTAATTTCTGAATCAATTCCAATTGTTCTACAATATGGCCCGTTGCGGTGGGTTCAATACTTGGTGGAAGAAAGTTAAAAACATCCAAAACTTTGTGAAAATTAACTGTATATTTTTGAACCACTTCCATCGGTTCTAATTTTTCCAGTCGCGATTGTTTTACAAACCGATCATTTTCAACAGAACCATCATCCGTCAAATGGCCCGCATCGGTAATATTTCGAACATAACGCACTTTGTAATTCAAATGCAATAAATACCTAAAAATCACATCAAAAGACATAAAAGTTCGAACATTTCCGAGATGTGCATGACTATAAACCGTCGGGCCACAAACATACATACCTATATTTCCCTCATGAATAGGCGTAAAAATTTCCTTCTCTCCCGAAAGTGAATTGTATATTTTTAAGGTATGAGATTTATATAACGGCATAATTTTCTATATTTTTTTTGGAGCTATTTCCCGCTTTCCGCTACAATCCACGCAAAAAAGCGTGGGATTTTCACTGCAATCGGGGCTAAACTTCGATTTAATTAGAACTTTGTGTCTAATTTGATATAATCCAAAAATTCTCTTTTTGTTTTTTCGGTTTTAAATTGACCCCCAAATTCCGACGTAACGGTGCTACTTTCAATGTCATTAATTCCTCTCGAATTCACACACAAATGTTTGGCATCAATTATGCACGCAACATCTTCTGTTCCCAAAGCAATTTGAAGTTCTTGAACAATTTGCATTGTCAAACGCTCTTGAACTTGAGGTCTTTTGGCATAATAAGCCACAATTCTATTCATTTTTGACAACCCAATAACGCGTCCTTTAGAAATATAAGCCACGTGCGCCCGTCCAATTATTGGCAACAAATGGTGTTCGCAAGTAGAATAAACAATAATGTTTTTTTCGACTAACATTTCTAGTGAAAGCAAGCTCAAAATTTACCGAAACATTACCGAGCGTGTTCATAAACTCACACCATTTCTACATTTAGACAAAGATCCTTATTTGGTGATGACAAAAAACCGTTTTTATTGGATTCAAGATGCTTACACGTTGTCTGATAAATATCCTGTCTCAAAACCAATGGTGAACGAAAGTTTGAATGGTACACAGCCCTTCAATTACATTCGCAATTCAGTGAAAATCGTTGTCGATGCGTTTGATGGTGATGTGGATTATTATTTGGTTGATAACAATGATTCGATTGCCAATGCGTACAATCGTGCGTACCCAAAATTATTTAAGCCTTTAGAAACAATGCCTGCTGAATTGAAATCACATTTACGTTATCCGCGTGATTTATACACGCTTCAAATGCAAATGTACGCACGGTATCATCAAACTACGCCAGAACTTTTTTACGAGCAAGCGGAAACATGGGCATACGCTAATGTGCGTGAAAAACCTGTATTGCCGTATTATCAAACGATGGATTTTGGAAGCTGTAACGACA
>CAIMBK010000098.1 GCA_903839195.1 uncultured Bacteroidota bacterium
TGTTTTTTGAAAGCAAAACCGATATGGAGTTAGGAGCGAAGGTAGGTTTGAAGTTTAGCTGTTAGCTTTTAGCTGTCAGCAATTAGCAAATCCCATATCCTCAATCCCAAATCTTAATTTCTAATTCACCACTAATAACTCATAATTAATTAATAAATTTACATTTCAAATTCACAAATACAATCCGCTATGTATCATTCAAAAATAACTGGGCTTGGCTTTTATGTCCCTGATAATGTTGTTACCAACGACGATTTGTCAAAAGTAATTGACACCAACGACGAATGGATTCAGGAACGAACGGGCATTAAAGAACGCCGGCACATTATCCCAGGACAAGACACTACCACTAGCATGGGTGTCAAAGCAGCAAAAATAGCTATGGAACGTTCTGGAGTTGACAAAGAGGCCATTGATTTTGTGGTTTTTGCAACACTAAGCCCCGATTATTATTTTCCAGGCCCGGGGGTTTTGGTGCAACGCGATTTGGGTTTGCGAACCGTTGGCGCTCTCGATGTTCGCAATCAATGTTCGGGTTTTGTTTATGCGTTGTCTGTGGCCGACCAATATATTAAAACCGGTATGTATCAAAATATATTAGTAATTGGTTCCGAAGTGCAATCTACAGGTTTGGACATGACGTCACGCGGTCGGGGCGTTTCGGTTATTTTTGGCGATGGGGCAGGAGCGGCTGTTTTGAGTCGTGAAACCGATGTGACCAAAGGAATTTTATCCACACATTTGCATTCAGAAGGACAACATGCCGAGGAATTAATTGTGAAAGCACCCGGAATGGGCGGGCGATGGATAACGGATATTCTAGCCGATAATGATCCAAATGATGAAAGTTATTTTCCTTATATGAACGGGCAATTTGTGTTCAAAAATGCGGTGGTTCGTTTTAGCGAAGCCATTCATGAAGGGCTTCAAGCCAATAATTTGGAGGTTTCCGATATCGATATGTTGATTCCGCATCAAGCCAATTTGCGAATAGCGCAATTCATCCAACAGAAGTTTAAATTGACCGACGACCAAGTGTTTAATAATATCCAAAAATATGGCAATACCACCGCCGCCTCAATTCCAATTGCGTTGACCGAAGCTTGGGAACAAGGAAAAATCAAATCGGGCGATATTGTAGTTTTGGCTGCTTTTGGAAGTGGATTTACGTGGGGCAGCGTGATTATTAAATGGTAAAAATGTGTGGAAAGTACATTTTTCAACAAACAATAAAATCCCTATATTTGCGGGCTTAAAACCATTATACAAATGACACTTTCAGAAATCCTTACTCCTTCGATTGAACAAGCGGTGCAAACCGTTTTCGGCATTGCTATTGACAAAGTTGAATTTCAAGCCACAAGGAAAGAATTTGAAGGCGATATTACGATGGTTATTTTTCCGTTATTGAAGGTTGTCAAAGGAAGTCCGATTGAAATTGGAACAAAAATTGGCGAATATTTGGTAGCCAATGTTTCCGAAGTGTCTCGCTATAATGTGGTTTCAGGGTTTTTGAATATCGTTATTTCGGATGCTTATTATTTAAATTTCTTCAATGAGATTAAGGATAATACCAAGTTTGGTTTTGTAACTCCAAATGCCAATGACAAAGCGGTGATGGTTGAATATTCTTCGCCAAACACCAACAAACCGTTGCATTTAGGTCACGTTCGAAACAATCTTTTGGGTTATTCTGTGGCCGAAATCATTAAGGCATCGGGCAAAAAAGTCTACAAAACACAAATCATCAACGACCGAGGAATTCATATTTGTAAGTCCATGTTGGCGTGGCAAAAATTTGGAAACCTTTCTAGCGGACAGGCTGGCGGACAAACTCCAGAAAATTCAGGATTGAAAGGCGATAAGTTGGTTGGAAATTATTATGTGGCTTTTGATAAAGAATATAAAGAACAAATTGCCAATTTAATGGCTACTGGAAAAACGGAAGACGAAGCCAAAAAACATGCACCAATCATTATAGAAGCCCAAGAAATGCTATTGAAATGGGAAGCAGGCGATACCGAAGTTATGGCGCTTTGGAAGATGATGAACCAATGGGTTTATGATGGTTTTGAAGCCACATATAAAAACATGGGCGTTGATTTTGATAAATATTATTACGAAAGCGATACCTATTTGCTAGGAAAAGATGTGGTTCAAATTGGATTAGAAAAAGGTATTTTCGAAAAAGACCCCGATGGTTCTGTTTGGATTGATTTGACCGAAGATGGTTTGGATCGAAAAATCGTTTTGCGTTCGGATGGAACGGCGGTTTATATGACACAAGACATCGGAACGGCGATTCAACGGGTGAAGGATTTTCCAGATGTTGGCGGAATGGTTTATACCGTTGGAAACGAACAAGATTATCACTTTAAAGTTTTGTTTTTAATTCTTAAAAAGTTAGGTTTTGATTGGGCTAAAAATCTATTTCATCTTTCTTATGGCATGGTTGATTTACCTTCCGGTAAAATGAAAAGCCGCGAAGGAACCGTAGTGGATGCCGATGATTTGATGAACGAAATGACCGAAACCGCTCAGAAAATTTCTGAAGATTTAGGAAAATTAGAAGGCTATTCCGATGCTGAAAAAGCCAAATTATACCAAACAATTGGTTTGGGCGCTTTGAAATACTATATTTTGAAAGTAGATCCAAAAAAACGAATCCTATTCAACCCCGAAGAATCCGTTGATTTTGCAGGAAATACAGGTCCGTTTATACAATATACCTACGCCAGAATTCAATCAATTATTCGCAAAGCAAATTTCGATTTTTCGGTAAAAGTAACAATTAATTCACTTCATGAAAAAGAGAAAGAGTTATTGAAACAAATCGCATTATTTCCAGAAGTAATTCAAAATGCGGCGCAAAATCATAGTCCGGCATTAGTAGCAAATTACACCTACGATTTGGTGAAAGAATACAATTCGTTCTATCAAGCCGTACCGATTTTGGGCACGAACAATCAGGACGAAAAAACATTCCGCGTGCAATTGTCTAAAAAAGTGGCCGACACGATCGCAAGCGCCTTTCAATTACTTGGAATTGCTGTTCCGGAAAGGATGTAATATTTTTTGTGTATATTTGTATATTAACACTTAACATTATTGATATGAAAAAAGTAACAATTTATGCTCTTTTAGGATTTCTGTTTTTTTTGAACACGGCCTCAATGTGCAGTTCGGATGATTCATCTTCTTTGAACAATCAAAGCGATGTTATAAACACTGCAACTTCCGGTACATGGAAAATAATATTGTATAATGATTCAGATGTTATAAAAACTTCAGATTTTGCTGGTTATAATTTTACTTTCAATTCAAACGGAGTATTATCGGCTGTCGGAGTTGATCTAACGATTGATGGAACTTGGTCTGTAACAGACACTAATAGTTCAGATGATTCAATTGATGATTTAGATTTCAATATCTTTTTTACTTCACCAGTAAATTTTGCAGAGTTGTCAGATGATTGGGATATCGTTTCTAAAACAGCAACAAAAATCGAATTAATTGATATTAGTGGAGGAAATGGCGGAACCGATTATCTAACATTTGAAAAGAATTAATATTTTTACAAATATTTTTAAACCAGCTTTATAGCTGGTTTTTTTATTGCAAAAAAGCACTTCATTTATCAACATATCTAATTGCCAAATTCTCTAATTAGTTTATCTTTGCACTTCAATAAATGAAAATACTATGTTCGATAATTTAAGCGATAAACTAGACAAAGCCTTTCATATACTTAAAGGTCACGGAAAAATCACCGAAGTAAACGTTGCCGAAACTTTGAAAGAAGTGCGACGCGCCCTTTTGGATGCCGATGTGAATTTTAAAATTGCCAAAGATTTTACGACCAAAGTAAAAGAAAAAGCCATTGGTCAAAATGTATTGACAACTTTACAACCTGGTCAATTATTAGTCAAATTAGTTAAAGACGAACTGACCGAATTAATGGGTGGTGATGTCGCCGGAATCAATCTTTCTGGAACACCAACGGTTATTTTAATGTCAGGTTTGCAAGGTTCTGGAAAAACAACTTTTTCTGGAAAATTAGCCAATTATCTTAAAACAAAAAAAGGAAAAAACCCGCTTTTGGTTGCCTGTGATATTTATCGTCCCGCGGCAATTAATCAGTTGCACGTAGTGGGTGACCAAATAGGAATCGAAGTTTATTCGGAGCCAGAAAATAAAAATCCTGTTGCTATTGCCCAAAACGCTATTAAACACGCTAAGGCAAATGGCTTTAATGTTGTGATTGTTGATACCGCTGGTCGTTTGGCCGTTGACGAACAAATGATGCAAGAAATTGCCGAAGTTCACAAAGCGATTCAGCCACAAGAAACGCTTTTTGTAGTAGATGCAATGACGGGTCAAGATGCGGTAAACACCGCCAAAGCATTCAACGATATTCTGAATTTTGATGGGGTAATTCTTACCAAATTAGATGGAGATACTCGAGGAGGTGCTGCTATTTCTATTAAATCAGTGGTTAATAAACCAATTAAATTTGTAGGAACAGGCGAAAAAATGGAGGCCATTGATGTTTTCTATCCGGAGCGAATGGCCGAAAGAATTCTCGGAATGGGCGATGTGGTGTCTTTGGTAGAACGCGCGCAAGAACAATTCAATGAAGAGGAAGCTAGAAAATTGCAAAAGAAAATCGCTAAAAACGAATTTGGTTTTGATGATTTTTTAACCCAAATTCAACAAGTGAAGAAAATGGGAAATATGAAAGACTTGGTCGGGATGATTCCAGGCGCTTCCAAAGCGATGAAAGATGTTGAGATTGAAGACGATGCTTTCAAACATATTGAAGCCATTATTCATTCCATGACGCCAATTGAAAGAACAAAACCTGCGATTATTGATATGAAACGAAAAACTAGAATAGCAAAGGGTTCTGGAACAAAAATCGAACAAGTGAATCAATTGATGAAACAGTTTGATCAAATGAGCAAAATGATGAAAATGATGCAAGGTCCTGGCGGAAAAAATTTAATGAAAATGATGGGCGGAATGCCCGGTGGAATGCCAGGAATGAAATAATATTATTATTTTTAAAATACATAAATATGCAACTACTAGACGGAAAAAAAACAGCAGAAGACATCAAAGTTGAAATCACAGCTGAGGTTCAAAAAATGAAAAACAACAATGAAAAAGTGCCTCATCTTGCGGCTGTTATTGTTGGAAATGACGGAGCTAGTTTGACCTATGTTGGTAGTAAAGTAAAAGCCTGCGAGCGTGTTGGTTTTGAATCCACTTTGATAAAATTACCAAGTACAACTTCGGAAACTGAATTGTTATTAAAAATCAAAGAATTAAACGAAGACGACAACATTGATGGTTTCATCGTTCAATTGCCTTTGCCCGATCAAATTGATACACAGAAAGTTCTAATGGCGGTCGATCCAAGTAAAGATGTAGATGGATTTCATCCTGAAAATTTTGGTAAAATGGCGTTAGATATGACCACTTTTATTCCCGCAACCCCTTTTGGAATATTAGAATTATTAGAAAGATATAATGTAGAAACAAAAGGAAAACACACCGTTGTTATTGGTCGTAGTCACATTGTAGGTCGTCCAATGAGTATTTTAATGGGACGAAAAGGTTTTCCTGGAAATTCAACTGTTACATTGACACATAGTTATACTAAAAACATTGCACAAATTACGATTCAAGCCGATATTATTATAACCGCTTTGGGCGTTCCAAATTATTTAAAAGCCGACATGGTAAAAGATGGTGCTGTAATTATTGACGTTGGAATTACAAGAGTTGCTGACGAAACTTCCGAAAAAGGATATGTAATTACGGGCGATGTTGATTTTGAAAATGTAAGCAAAAAAGCGTCCTATATTACGCCTGTTCCTGGCGGGGTTGGACCAATGACTATTGCGATGTTATTGAAAAATACTTTATTGGCTAGAGAACAAAGAAAGTTAGCTAAAAATTAATAATCGCCTCGATTTTTATAACGTGGGTCATCTCTTTTGATGAATTCGGTCGTTCTTTTTGGGATTTCTTTTTTTGGAAAACTCGCTTCTTCTGTTTTGCTTGAAGGCTCTATAAGTTGGTTCAATTCCTTGATTTCAAAATCGGTCAAATCGCGGTATCTTCCAACGGGAATGTCCAACGAAATATTGATAATACGAATGCGTTTTAATGCCGTTACTTCGTATCCCAAATATTCACACATTCTACGAATTTGGCGGTTCAAACCTTGAGTCAAAATGATTTTAAAAATGTATTTGCTAATTTGTTCCACTTTGCATTTTCGGGTAACCGTATCCAAAATCGGAACGCCATTTCCCATTCGGTCTATAAAACGGTCAGTGATAGGTTTGTTTACCGTTACGGTATATTCTTTTTCGTGATTGTTTCTTGCGCGGAGAATTTTATTGACAATATCACCGTCATTGGTCATAAAAATTAAGCCTTCGCTGGCTTTGTCCAAACGTCCAATCGGGAATATTCTTTTTGGATAATTGATATAATCAACGATATTATTTCGAACGTCCAGATTGGTTGTACATTCAATTCCAACAGGTTTGTTGAAAGCCAAATACACTAATTTTTCGTTTTTTTCTACAATTAGTTTCCCATCAATCCGAACTTCATCATTTGGAGTTACTTTGGTGCCCATTTCTGGAACAATTCCGTTAATTGTAACACGTCCTTCTTCTATGAGTTTATCGGCTTCCCGACGCGAACAATAGCCGGTTTCTCCTATAAATTTATTGAGACGCTTTAGATTTTCTTCCATAAAACAAAAGTAATACTAAAATATGGAAACGAATAATTGCAGATTTATTTATTTGATAAATCGAAGACTAATCAACTGCTTCAATAAATTGTGTAATTTTTTGATACAATTCAGCATCATGCAAACTATGACCGAGGCCATTTGTTTCAATTAAAGTGGCTGATTTCCAATGATTAGCAAGTTTTTTTCCTTCTTTAAACAAAACTACTTTGTCGCTGTTGTCATGAACAATTAATCCTTTTGTAGAAATATTGGAAGCAAATAATTGTCCGGAAAAATTTTCAATTTCGATATTATAATGTTTGATATAATGCCTTTTCAAACCTTTTGATATAATAGTATTTAAACTTAATAGCTTTATAAAATTATCAAAAATGATACTAAAATCGCACGGAGCGCCCAACAAGATTATTTTGTGGATTTCAGAATTTTGATGCAAATATTGGTAATACAAGCAGGCTTTTCCTCCCATAGAATGTCCAATTAGAAATTTTGGATGGAATTTTTGAACCGCAACTTCAATAAAATCCGCATATTTTGGAACGCTAAAGAATTTTTCGCCCGAAAGTCCATGAGCTGGTGCGTCAATTGCAACAATGGTGTGGCCCGTTTTTTTTAATTCTGCAATTAACTGCGCCCATCTCGCGGAGTTACTTTCCCAGCCGTGAATCAATAATATTACAGATTCATCTCCTTTCCACAAATAGGTCTGAATGTGATGTGATCTCAATATCAATGTTTCCAAAACCGCTTCTTTTAGAATTTCCGGAAGTGCGTCTTTTGATAATTTTCCAATTCGAGGTTCACTAAAAAGGGAATGGGCTTTCTGGATTGATTTTCTCGGAAATACAAAACTCAAAACATTAAGGTATAATCCGATAGTTTTGGTTAATGTAAAATAGGCTATCTTTTTCATATAAAAAAACCCCGATTAACGGGGCTTAGTAAGATTAAAATTTAGAAAATAATTTTTCCATTTTTTGTTTTTCTTCATCGGCAAGTGAGCTGTCAACCAAGATTCTTCCAGAATGTTCATCGGTAATGATTTTCTTTCTTGCGGCAATTTCTACTTGAGTTTGCGGTGGAATCGTAAAGAATGATCCGGCAGATGCGCCTCTTTCGATAGAAACAACAGCTAGTCCGTTACGAACGCTTGAACGAATTCTTTTGTAAGCGGTCAACAAACGTTCTTCGATTAATGCTTCATATTCGGCTGATTTTTCAGTCAAGAATCCTTCTTCTTTTGCAGTTTCAGACATAATGGCGTCCAATTCTGATTTTTTATGTTTTAAATGCGTTGTTTTCACTTCCAATCGTTCTTTCGATTGTGCGATTACTTCTTTTTTATGGTCAATTGAAGCTTTCATTTCTTTAATTTGCTTTTCAGCCAATTGAATTTCAAGTTCTTGAAACTCAACTTCTTTTGTCAAAGAATTGAATTCTCTGTTATTTCTAACAGTATCTTGTTGTTTTGTGTATTTTTTGATCGACTCTTTGTGTTCGTCAATGGCGTTTTTCTTCGTTTTGATAAGGTCTTCAATAACTTCAAGGTCATTTTTAAGTTTCTCCAAACGCGTGCTTAAACCAGCCACTTCATCTTCTAAATCGCCTACTTCCAATGGAAGTTCGCCTCTCACATTTCTGATTTCGTCAATTCGCGTATCGATTAATTGTAAATCATACAATGCTCTTAACTTGTCTTCTACACTTAGTTCTTTTGTATTTGCCATATTCTATAAGTACTTAACGGGATTTGTATTTTCTTCTGATAAAACGATTGCAAAATTAAGGATTTTTTTCCGAAGAAAATCAACAATATAATTTTTTGTGTAACGTTCGCTTTCAAAATGTCCAATATCGGCCAAAAGTAGTTTGTTTTCGGCCTCATAAAATTGATGGTATTTTAAATCGGCAGTCAAAAATACATCGGCTCCAGCCTTTATTGCATTAGAAATTGCAAAACTTCCCGCTCCACCAAGAACAGCTACTTTTTTTATTTTCTTTCCTAAAAATTCCGAATGTCGAATGCCATCTGCTTTCATTTTATCTTTTACAAAATGCAAAAAATCTTTTTCTGACATCGGATTTTTTAATTCGCCAATCATTCCTAAACCAATATTTTGATTCGTATTTTTTAATTCCGTGATTTCATAAGCCACTTCTTCATACGTATGATGTTGGAATAATGCCTTCAAAATTTTGGATTCAAAATGTTTTTCAAAAGTGATTTCGATTTTAATTTCTTCACCTTGAACAAATTCAAATCGTTCGCCAATTACAGGTTTGCTATTTTCATTGCCCATATAGGTTCCAATTCCTTTTGAATTGAAACTGCAATTTTCATAATTACCAATAGTGCCAGCGCCAGCATCAAATAAGGCATTTCGAAGTTCTTCCGCATTTTCTTGAATGGTAAAAGTGACCAATTTCCGGATCATATTTTCTTTTGGAATTAATATTTTGGTATTTTCTAATTCCAAAGCATCGCAAAATATTTTATTAACACCGTTCGGATGATTGTCCAATGCAGTATGAACGGCATAAATGGCGATATCGTTTTTTATGGCTTTCAAAACTACTCGTTCTACATAGTTTTTGCCTGTAATTTTTTTCAAACCCGAAAAAATGATGGGATGAAAACAAACAATTAAGTTACATTTCTTCGTAATTGCTTCGTCAATCACACTTTCAAGCGCATCGTGGCAAACTAAAACGCCGTCTATTTCGTTTTCTGGATTTCCAATAAGTAAGCCAACATTGTCAAAATCTTCTGCATAGGCAAGTGGCGCCATTTCTTCAAGAATCGAAATTATTTCTTTTAGTATCATTTTTGCTTTTTTCGAATAAACAAAGTTAATGAATTATTCACGCAACTTTTTTATAAAGATAAAATAGTATACTTTCGTAATATGAATTTACTCCGAAAAATACTATTTCCATTTGCCATATTATATGGTATCATAACTAGTATTCGGAATTTTCTTTTTGATAAAGGCATTTTAAAATCGTATTCTTTCAATATTCCAATTATTGCGGTTGGAAATTTAAGCCTTGGCGGAACCGGAAAAACACCCCAAATTGAATATTTAATTCGGTTGCTTTCGCCAAAATACAAAGTGGCTACTTTAAGTCGTGGTTATAAAAGAAAATCAAAAGGATTTATTTTAGCAGATGCAAATTCAAACGCAGAAATGCTTGGCGATGAGCCTTTTCAATTTTTTACCAAATTTAAAAAATGCCAGGTTGCAGTTGATGCCAATCGGAAAAATGGTATTGAAAAATTACTTTCATTAACAGAAAAACCTGAAATTATTCTTTTGGACGACGCTTTTCAACACCGAAAAGTAAAAGCGGGTTTCTATATTTTATTGACCTCTTTTGATGAATTATTTACCAATGATTGTATTTTTCCTGTGGGTAATTTACGTGAAAGCAAAAAACAAGCAAAACGCGCCAATATGATAATTGTCACAAAATGTCCCGCAACTATTTCTGAAATTGCGAAGGATTCAATCAAACAAAAAATAGGCGATAAAGTGCCTTTATTTTTTAGTTATATTGATTATGACGATACTGTTTTTAACGAAAACGAAAGCAAAAAAGTAGCCGAAATTAAAGATCAAGAATTGCTTGTTTTGGCAGGAATTGCAAAGCCAGAACCTTTTTTTAATTATTTTAATTCGGATGCCATAATGGCTTTTCCAGATCATCATGATTTTTCAGAAAATGATATTATGAAAATTAAAGAAAAGGCACAAAATAAGTTGATAATTACTACCGAAAAAGATTTTATGCGTTTGTCTGGAAAACTTCCAAGCGCGCAATTGTTTTATTTACCAATAAAAACGCGCTTTGTTTCGGAAGGGGAGCGTTTTGATTCAATTATTACCAATTATGTGGAATCAAGTTCAAGAAACGGTTAATTTTATTAAAGAAAAAACCAATTTTTCTCCAGAATACGGCGTTATTCTTGGTTCTGGTTTGGGAAGTTTTACCGATGATATTCAAATTGAATTTTCATTATCCTATTCCGAAATTCCTAATTTTCCGGTTTCTACCGTTCAAGGTCATAAAGGCGCTTTAGTTTTTGGAACTATTGGTCAAAAAAAAGTGGTTGCGATGCAAGGTCGATTTCATTTTTATGAAGGCTATTCAATGAAAGAAGTGACTTTTCCAGTTCGTGTAATGAAATACTTAGGTGTCGAAAAATTGATTGTTTCCAATGCTTCTGGCGGTGTAAATGCAACATACAAAGTAGGTGATATTGCGCTAATTACGGATCATATTAATTTAATGCCAGAACATCCGTTGCGAGGAATTAACGATGAACGATTTGGTCCAAGATTCGTGAATATGAGCGAACCGTATTCTAGAAAAATGATTGAAAAAGCAAAGAATTTAGCCAAAAAACTCAATATAGAAGTTAAAGAAGGGGTTTATTTAGGCTTACAAGGGCCTACTTTTGAAACGCTTTCTGAGTACCGAATGGTCAAAATTCTTTCCGCCGATTGTGTTGGAATGTCCACCGTTCCTGAAGTAATTGTAGCGCGTCATATGGATTTGGAAGTTTTCGGAATTTCCGTAATCACCGATATAGGAAATGAAGATTCTATTGGAACAATTACTCATGCCGAAGTTCTTGAAGCCGCTCAAAAAGCTGAACCAAATGTCAGAAATTTAATAAAAGAATTGATTCTGAATTACTAATTTGAAATGTAACTAATCAAATCAATAATTCGGGAAGAATAGCCAATTTCGTTGTCATACCAACCAA
>CAIMBK010000099.1 GCA_903839195.1 uncultured Bacteroidota bacterium
ATTTGGGCGCAAGCTTAGGCGTTGTTGAACTTACAATCGCTTTGCATTATGTCTTTAATACTCCAGACGATTTATTGGTTTGGGACGTTGGACATCAAGCCTACGGACATAAAATTCTAACCGGAAGACGAGAGAATTTTCATACAAATCGACAATTAAATGGCATTTCAGGATTTCCAAAACGAAGCGAAAGTCCCTTTGATACTTTTGGCGTTGGCCATTCTTCCACTTCCATTTCAGCCGCTTTAGGAATGGCAATTGCTTCGAACTTAAAAGGCGATAACAACAAACAACATATTGCAGTAATTGGCGATGCCTCAATCGCATCAGGAATGGCTTTTGAAGGACTAAATCATGCCGGAGTTACAGATGCTAATTTATTAGTAATACTTAACGATAATGCTATCGGAATTGATCCAAGTGTTGGCGCTTTGAAAAACTATTTAACCTCAGTCAAAGAAGGAAAAAATCCGAGGCAAAACAACATGATAAAATCCCTGAATTTTGATTATTCTGGACCAATTGATGGGCACGATATTTTTGCGGTTCTCAAAGAATTAAAACGATTACAAAAAATAAAAGGGCCTAAATTCCTTCACATCATTACCACAAAAGGAAAAGGATTGCAACAAGCCGAAGAACATCAGGTTCAATATCATGCGCCGGGGAAATTTGATGCCGTTACGGGAGAAATCCACAAAAAAGAAATGGCGAATCAACCTCCAAAATACCAAGATGTTTTTGGAGTAACCCTTTTGGATTTGGCCACAAAAAATGAAAAAATAATCGGAATTACTCCCGCAATGCCAACAGGCAGTTCCCTAAAATTCATGATGGATGCTTTTCCAAATCGCGCTTTCGATGTAGGAATTGCCGAACAACACGCGGTTACTCTTGCTGCCGGAATGGCCACACAAGGAATGGTTGTGTTTTGTAATATCTATTCCACTTTTTTACAAAGAGCTTACGATCAAGTCATTCATGATGTGGCATTACAAAACTTGCCGGTAATTTTCTGTTTGGACCGAGCGGGTTTGGTTGGAGAAGATGGCGCCACACACCATGGCGTTTTTGATTTGGCCTATTTGCGTTGCATTCCGAACATGATTGTTTATGCTCCATTAAACGAATTGGAATTGAAAAATATTTTATTTACCGCCCAGTTAGGGCTTTCTCATCCAATTGCTATACGCTATCCAAGAGGTCATGGTGTATTTTTGGATTGGGTGAACAAAAACGCCGAACCCTATCAAACCATCGCGATTGGAAAAGCAAAATGCTTGAAAGAAGGGACAACAATCGCCGTGCTTTCAAATGGTACGATTGGCAACAATGTGACGGAAGCATTAGCCAAAATGGAGCAATCAAAAACGATTGCGCATTATGATTTTTCATTCGTTAAGCCATTAGACGAAAAGCTTTTACACCAAATTTTTAAAACTTTTGACCAAATAATTACATTGGAAGACGGCGTTATAAAAGGCGGTTTTGGAAGTGCTATTACAGAATTTGCTGCCCAAAACAAATACCATTCAACAATAACAACACTCGGAATTCCAGATGAATTTATTGAACAAGGCACTATCGATGAGTTGCAACAATTTTGTAAAATTGACGTTGATAGTTTAGTAGTTTTTTTGTCTAAATTAGAATCGACTTTAATAAAAAATGCCTGAAACATTTCGGAATCAGGCATCTGAAATCATATAAAATGAATTTAGTTTTTTATAATTTTTTGGGTGTAATTAATCTCTTTTCCACTGATTTTAATTAAGTACATTCCCGATTGTAACGTG
>CAIMBK010000100.1 GCA_903839195.1 uncultured Bacteroidota bacterium
CGCCAATTGGAATTTTTGTAATGAAAATAAATGGCAAAATAATATAGCCAAAAAGGTATAAATACTTCGAAAAGGAAGTTATTTTTTGGATTTTTTCATTAAATAAAAAGAAAAGGCATTTTATAGAAACAATTAATGTTAATACTAAAAGCGCCATTTCAATGGGCGGTTTTATTTTGTAATAACAATAGGCCGCGAAACTAATAAGAGCTATCAAAACAGGTGCTATTTTATTGATTTTTACCAAATTACAATATTCATATACAGCAATGATAAGGAACGCGCCAAATAGAAACAGAAAACTATTTAAAGAATGGGAAATTGCAAGTATCAGTAAGACAACATAGACTATTCCAGAAGCTAATCTCGTAACTGTTTCACGCATCTTAAAGATCTTCTAGAAGAAGTAAATACAGGTTTTTTGCAGAACTTCCGTAATGTAAAAAATCTTCCTCTTTTACTTTTTCAAAGTATTTTATGGTAGTAATATTGGTAGGATAATCTTTTTCGTATTTCTTTTTTATGGTTCTTAAACCATCGCTTTTGCTTTCCAAAATTTGACTTGTTGTTGCAATTATAACAATATTGGCAGGCAATTCGTTGGGTTTGTTTTGCTTAATTTGATTCGATGAAAATAAAACAGAACCTTCTTCGGCAATTAAATTTTCGCATGAAGCCAATAGAAATTTTGGATCGGTTGGTTTGTCATATTTAAGATTGTTTTCATCCAGCATGCTGAATAATTTTGGTTCAAAGCAAAGCGCTTCCGTCTCAAACCAATCGTTTTCCTCAAGAATATTTTCAAATTGCTCTTTTACTTCATTTAAATTTTCGCAATACAAAAATTTTCCACCATTTTTTTTGAAATTAAAAGTGAATTTTTCATCAACTGGCAATGACAAATTAAATGCGGAACTGTTGAATTCGCTATGGCTTTCCTCTTCTGAGGATTCTTCTCCTGAACCAAAAAATTTTCTAAAAAGACTCATACGTATAGATTCAAATACTTAATTTGTTTTTTGAAATCCCTCAAAGATAAAAAAATCTTAATTCAAAAGCATTTTTGAATTAAGATTTTATTTAAAAAAGTAAATATTTTTATAATTACAAGGAAGTTTCTTCGGATAAATTTTTGTCAAATTCTCTTTTTCCAAAAATAGCTTCCAAATCGTCTTTGAAAATTACTTCTTTTTCGATCAAAATAGCCGCCAATTGATTCAGTTTGTCCTTGTTTTCTTCTAATATTTTTATGGCTCTTTGGTATTGATTTTCAATTAATAATGAAATTTCTTTATCAATGATCATCGCCGTATCTTCAGAATAGGGTTTCGAAAAGTTATATTCGCTTTGCCCCGAAGAATCATAATAAGTGATGTTTCCAAGTTTTTCATTCAAGCCATAAATAGTGACCATCGCACGTGCTTGTCTGGTTACTTTTTCTAAATCACTCAAAGCCCCCGTTGAAATTTCGTTAAAAATTACTTTTTCTGCTGCTCTTCCGCCCATGGTTGCGCACATTTCGTCAAGCATTTGATTAGGACGAACAATTAATCGTTCTTCTGGCAAATACCAAGCTGCACCCAAACTTTGTCCACGCGGAACAATTGTAACTTTTATTAACGGAGCAGCGTGTTCAAGCATCCAACTTACGGTGGCGTGACCAGCTTCGTGAATGGCGATTGCTTTTTTCTCACTTGGAGTTACAATTTTATTTTTCTTTTCTAATCCGCCTACAATTCTGTCAACTGCATCCAAGAAATCTTGCTTATCAACAGCGGTTTTGTTGTGTCTTGCAGCGATTAAAGCAGCTTCGTTACAAACATTTGCAATATCAGCTCCCGAAAAACCTGGTGTTTGTTTGGCAAGAAAATCGGTATCTAATCCTTCTACTTTTTTTAATGGCGCCAAATGCACTTCGAAAATTTCTTTTCGCTCGCGAACATCTGGTAAATCAACAAAAATTTGTCTATCAAATCGTCCCGCACGCATTAAAGCTTTGTCAAGAACATCGGCTCTATTGGTTGCGGCCAAAACAATTACGTTCGAATTGGTTCCAAAACCATCCATTTCCGTAAGTAATTGATTTAAGGTGTTTTCTCTTTCATCATTTCCACCCGACATATTGCTTTTACCACGAGCTCTTCCCACCGCGTCAATTTCATCAATGAAAATAATTGCAGGTGATTTTTCTTTAGCTTGTTTGAATAAATCTCGAACACGAGAAGCTCCTACACCAACAAACATTTCAACAAAATCAGATCCTGATAACGAGAAAAAGGGTACTTGCGCTTCACCAGCAACGGCTTTGGCTAATAAAGTTTTTCCTGTTCCTGGAGGGCCAACTAATAAAGCGCCTTTTGGAATTTTTCCGCCTAAATTGGTATATTTTTCTGGGTTTTTAAGGAATTCTACAATTTCTTGAATTTCTTCTTTTGCGCCTTCCAATCCAGCCACATCTTTGAAAGTTGTTTTAATGTCGGTTTTTTCGTCAAAAAGTTTTGCTTTTGATTTACCGATATTAAAAATTTGACCACCGCCGCCGCCTCCAGCGCCACCTGACATTCGTCTCATAATAAAAATCCATAGGCCAATGATTAATACAAAAGGAAGTATCATTTGTAAAAGTTCACTCCAATTGCTTTTTGGCTCGAAACGATAGTCTTTTAATTTTCCATCAATAACCGCTTTTTCAAGTTTGTTTTGAAAAATCTCATCATTTCCAATTTCAAAGGAATAATGTGGCCCTTTATTCGGACGATTAAGCATGTCATTGGAAACCGCTTTGTGCGATTTGTCTTTTAAGGCATCTTGCGTTAAATAAACTTCGGCTTCTGTTTTGTTGTAAACAATTACTTTTTCAACTTGCCCTTTTTCTAAATAACTATTAAATTTTGAAGAAGATGTTTTTAACGGTTCCTCAAAACTTGAACCACCAGTGATGAAGCTAATAAATATAAAAAGCAAAATTGCAGCTCCATAAACTAGCCAAGGACTAATTTTGATTTTGTTTGGATTCGGATTTGATTTGTTATTATCGGCCATATTTTTTAATATTTATTTTGAATAGTTGTGATTTTTGCATCGCCCCAAAGACTTTCTATATTATAATATTCTCGAATGTGTTTTTGAAATACATGAACAACAATATTCACATAATCCATCAAAACCCATTCCGCATTTTCAGCACCTTCAACGTGCCAAGGTTTGTCTTTTATTTCTTTTGAAACTGTTTTTTGAATAGAATTTACAATAGCATTTACTTGTGTGTTGGAATTTCCATTGCAAATAATAAAATAATCGCAAGCAGAATTGTCAATTTCTCTTAAATCTAGAATGTCAATATCATTTCCTTTTACTTCTTCAATTCCTTTGATAATGTTTGTTAACAGAACATCATTACTATTTATTTTTTTAGCCATCTACTATTTTTATATTTTTGGCAAAGTTACCATTTTTTGTGTTTATTTTTGAACCTTAACATAAGTTTAAATTGAGGAAATAAAATCAACACTATGAATTTAATCAAACTCGATGCCATAGATTCTACAAATGATTTTCTAAAGAATTTGGCATCGCACCAAGCGCTCGAGAATTTCACCACCGTAATGACCGAAAACCAAACCAACGGAAAAGGTCAAATGGGTGCGAAGTGGGTTTCTGAACCCTCGAAAAACCTCATTTGTAGTATTTTTTTGAAAGATTTTTTAAACGATAGCAATCAGATTTTTAATTTAAATAGAGCCGTTTCGTTGAGTGTTTTTTTGGCATTAGAAAAATATAATTTACCCCAATTAGCCATTAAATGGCCAAACGACATAATGTCAGACTCCAAAAAAATAGGTGGAATATTGATTGAAAACACGATTAAATCGGACGGAAAAATAAATTCTGTGATCGGAATTGGCCTAAATGTCAACCAATTAAATTTTGAATTACTTCCAAAAGCGTCTTCTATGGCTAAAATTATGGCTAAAGAATTTGATAAAGAGTTTATATTAAAAGATATTATTTCTCATTTAAAAACCATTGTACTAGAAAATAATAGTGCCAATTTGCATTTGACTTATGTTCAAAAACTATTTAAAAAAGGAACTCCGATGCCATTTGAAACCAAAAAAGGAAAATTTATGGGAAGCATTCAAAACGTGAACGAAATGGGTTTGCTGGAAGTTTTGCTCGAAGATGATTCGCTTCAACTTTTCGATTTGAAAGAAATTCAAATGTTGTATTAAACGATAAGAATTATAATTTTGACATATTTTCAACCAAAGTTTCAATGAATTTTGAAATAGGTCCTTTTATCATCATGGCCATCATCGCATTAAATTCGCCTTCAAAAAACAATTGAACATCGCAAGAATTTTCAGTATTTGAATCAATTGCAGCGGTTAATGTAAAAGGCAATTTGTCGCTCGCCGCACCCAAAACTAGTTTGCTTAAAGCTACTTTTTCTTTTATTACGAGCTTGATTTCAGGCATTCCTTTTAATCCAAAAATAAAGGCATTTGCATCCAAAACTTCGAATTTCGCAATGCTTTCGGGCATTAATTTTTCAAAATTGGTAACGTCGCCTAAGGCATTAAAAATATATTCTGCCGATTGATTTAAAGTAACTTTTGGACTTTCTAAATTCATGATTTGAGAATTATGTAGTATTTAATTTCCCCAAGTTGACGGACTTAAACGCCATTCTTGAAGTGTTTTTTCTTCTTCTTCGGTGATGTATTTTTTGGCTACGGCCAATGGCAATAAATTTTCATAATTGCTCAAGGTAAACAAATCAACGTTGGCTTTTTTGAAATTTTCGGAAGCAATATCAAAACCATAACTGAAAATTGCCGCCATTCCTTTCACATTGGCACCCGCTTCTTTCAATGCTTCAACTGCAAGTAAACTACTATTTCCAGTGCTAATTAAATCTTCAACTACAATTACATTTTGTCCTTTTTGCAAAAAACCTTCCACCTGATTTAGACGTCCGTGTTTTTTGGGTTCCGGTCGCACATATACAAAAGGAAGCCCCAAACTTTCCGCCACTAAAATACCAATTCCAATTGCGCCTGTGGCCACTCCTGCAATTACATCTGGTTTTCCAAATTGTTTTTCAATGTTTTTAGAAAATTCGTCGCGAATGTAATTCCGAATCGCTGGGAATGAGAGTGTTATGCGGTTGTCGCAATAAATTGGGGAATTCCATCCAGAAGCCCATGTAAAAGGATTTTTTGGATTCAATTTAATTGCATTTATTTGCAAAAGCAATTCGGCTGTTTTTTCGGCTGTGTCTTTATTAAAAATCATACTGCAAATGTATAAAGTTTTTGTGAACGATAGACCACTTTTTTTGACAAATGAAATCCTTAAAGAAACGGATTTTCAATTTTTCTTGCTTGATAGCGTTGATGTTAAGCAAGTTATCGTCAAAATGTTTCAAAATAAAATTCATAAAGCCTATCTCTATCATCCTGACGAGAAAGAAATTATGAAAAAACTGAAGTCCAAAATTTCCGTAAATAAAGCAGGCGGTGGATTGGTTTACAATAAAAACGGCGACGTTTTATTCATTTTTAGAAATGGAAAATGGGATTTACCTAAAGGCGGAATCAAAAAAGAAGAACTAATTGAAGCGTGCGCCATTCGGGAAGTAGAAGAAGAAACCGGCGTTTCGGGTTTGAAAATTGGAACCAAACTCCAAAAAACCTATCATATCTTTAAAAGAAACGGAAGCTACAAACTCAAAATTACCCATTGGTTTGAAATGAAAACCAATTTTGATGGCATTCCAGTTGGCCAACTCGAAGAAGGAATCGAAAAAGTGGCGTGGCTAAATCAGGAGCAAATTAAAGAAGCGCTGAAAAACTCATACGAAAACATCAAATTGTTATTTCAAGAAACCTAAATAATTTATAATTCAAAATTCATAATTCAAAATTCACAATAGGGTTTACCTTTGCCAAATGAATAAAAAACACCATTCCAACAATATACTTCTCAATTTAGGCATCGAAAACCTAAACGAAATGCAAATTGCCGCACAAGAAACCATTCTGAGTGACAACAATATTCTTTTATTATCACCAACAGGTTCAGGAAAAACACTGGCTTTTTTGTTGCCAATATTTGAAATGTTGCAACCTGAAATTCTTTCGGTGCAATGTTTAATTTTAGTTCCTTCCCGAGAATTGGCTTTGCAAATTGAGCAAGTTTGGAAAAAAATGGGGACCGATTATAAAGTAAATGTTTGCTACGGCGGCCATTCTATTGATACTGAAATAAAAAATTTAAGCAATCCTCCAGCCGTTTTAATTGGAACTCCTGGACGAATTGCCGATCATATTGACAGAGGAACTTTTCGTTTGGATAAAATCCAAACGTTGATTTTAGATGAATTTGACAAATCCTTGCAATTGGGTTTTCACGAGCAAATGTCATTTATCATTGGAAAATTATCCAAATTAAACAAGCGCGTTTTGGTTTCGGCCACCTCGGATATCGAAATACCAAAATACACGCGCGTAATTAATCCAACGATTTTGGATTATATTCCTGCCGAAGAAGAACGCTCGAATCTGTCTATGAAATTAGTCGTTTCTAAAGAAAAAGACAAAATTGGCAGTTTGTTCAACCTGATTTGTACTCTAAAATCGAAATCGGCTTTGATTTTTTGCAACCACCGCGACGCTGCAGAACGCATCAGCGATACGTTAAACGAAAAAGGAATTTATTCGACCTATTATCATGGCGGAATGGATCAGGACGAACGCGAACGCGCATTAATTCAGTTCAGAAATGGAAGTGTGAGCTATTTGGTCACTACCGATTTAGCCGCTCGTGGATTGGATATTCCAGAAATGAAACACGTTATTCATTATCATTTACCTTCAAAAGAAGATGAATTCACACACAGAAACGGACGAACCGCTCGTATGTTGGCTTCCGGAACCGCCTATATTATCGCTCATGAAAGCGAGAAAAAAATGGATTACATTGACTATGGAATTACAGCATTGAAAATTGATAATTCGACTATATTACCAAAACCACCAGAATTTCAAACCATTTACATCAGTGGCGGAAAGAAAAACAAATTGAATAAAATTGACATTGTAGGCTTCTTTTCTCAAAAAGGCAAACTCGAAAAAGGAGATTTAGGTTTGATAGAAGTAAAGGATTTTATTTCGTTTGCAGCAGTTAAATTCAATAAAGTCAAAGATTTATTGCATAACATACGAGACGAAAAAATGAAAGGCAAAAAATTCAAAATTGAAGTGGCTAGAAAAGTAGTTAAGAAAGTGGAGGATGTTTAGCTTTTAGCAGATTTTTTTTACTTTTTTAGTAGTTCATTTATTTTATTTTCTAATTTTTTTAGTACGTTAAATGTTAGAACGTCATTTATATATTCAATTTTTCCATCTTTATCTATTATGATATTATAAGGATAATGCGGAATTTTAAATTTATCAATGATTATTTTTCCATTTGGAACAATTTTAAAATCTAATTTATGATTTATTAAAAATTTGTTTATTGTTTCTTTATTGTTCCAGGTTACAGCGAAAAATTCTACTTCTTGATTTATGAATTTTTGTTTTAAATTGTTCAATTCAGGAAACTCGGCAACACAAGGTTTACATTGCGTAAACCAAAAATTTAAAACGATTATTTTTCCTTTAAGATTTTCAAGATTAAATTTTTCACCATTTAAATCTTCAATATTTAGTTCACCAATTTTTGAACCATCTAATTCATTTCTAAACTCTTTTTCAGCTTTAAGTTTATTTTTAATGTCTGTCTTTTTATTCTTGATTTCTTCTTTACTTAATTCTTTATTCAAAATTACAAGTTCATTACTTATTGTATCTTTAAAAAGTATCTGCGTATAATTTAAAATTTTTGAGTTTTTTATTAAAGAATCGTTTTCTTTTTTCGTGTATGGTTTACCATTTTCGAATATAGACTTGATTATAATTTTCGGATTTGCTTTTTGAATTTCAATAAACTCATTTCTGTCTATTTTTTTACATTCTTCAATAGTAAATTTCCTTTCTTGACTAAGTACTATGTTACTAAATAAAAGAATTATAAAAAATACAAATATGTTTTTTGATTTCATTTTTCGTTTTTTTAGGTAAAATATCTGCTAACGTTCGGCTCCCGGCTTGGTCGTCGTTTCTGAGGGAGTTTTCTCCCGAAAGAAATGCGTCCAAGGCGGTGATGTCGGCTGTCCCTGAAAGGGGCGGTCGCATCGCCAGGCGTAGCCG
>CAIMBK010000101.1 GCA_903839195.1 uncultured Bacteroidota bacterium
AACGGCGATGGCGATAACGACACGTTTATATTGACGGATGTTAAGAAGTTGAGCATTTACAACCGCTACGGAAGCAAGGTTTATAGCTACAGAGAATACACCAATCAGTGGCACGGCCAAACCGATGGTGGAGCAGAACTTCCAGACGGCACGTATTATTACGTTATCGAAAGAGGAAGTGGCACTACATTAACCGGATGGATATATATTAATAAATAATCAAAAATAAGGGTTTACAAACGATAGGCTTCCAAAAGCAAGCCTATCGTTTTCTAAAAACAAACAAAAACCTACTATGAAGAAGCAATTATTTACAGCATTATTAGTGTTTGTTGCATTTATCAATGCCAATGCACAACAAGACCCGCATTATACACAGTATATGTATAATATGAATATCATGAATCCGGCTTATGCAGGTTCGAAAGAGAACTTATCGTTTGGATTACTATACCGAAAACAATGGATAGAAATTGAAGATGCCCCAACAACATTTTCGTTTTCTGGATCCTCTCCAGTTGGAAAAAATGTTGGATTAGGACTTTCTATAATTTCAGACAAAATAGGTCCTGTTGAAGAAAACAACGTGTATGGGGATTTTTCCTACACCTTAAATCTTGGTGGCGAGCACCGATTGGCATTAGGATTAAAAGCGGGCGTTACGTTCCAAAAAATCGGATTATTTTCGGCCATAAATTATACGCTTCAACAACAAGGCGATGGCGCCTTTGCCCAAGATTCAAACACCTCTAATTTGAATATTGGAACCGGTTTTTTCTATTATACCAATAAGTATTATTTTGCCGTTTCTGTACCCAATATGTTAAATGCGGCCCATTTAAATAATGACGGAAATTATTTTCTTGAAAATAGAGTCCCACATTATTTCATAACAGGAGGATATGTTTTCGACATCAATCCGACATTAAAATTCAAACCATTTGCAATGGTAAAATCAGCGTTTAATACACCAGTTTCGATAGATTTCTCTACCAACTTCTTGTTCAATGACAAATTCGAAGTAGGGGCAAGCTACCGTTTGCAAGACTCCTTTGGCGCGATGGTTAACTATGCGATTTCTCCAACTTTACGAATAGGCTATGCTTATGACCATATTGTTTCGGATTTGAAAGTAACCACACCGTCATCCCACGAGATTATCTTGTTATTTGATTTGAATTTCCCGAAAAAAATATCTCGTTCACCACGATATTTCTAACATAAAAACAACACCAATAATGAAAAACATATATCTATTAGTAAGTTTTGTGTTAGTAAGCACAATGACTTTAAAAGCACAAACCAAAGCCACCGCAGCGGCCGATAAACTATTCAAGCAATACGAATATTTGGACGCCAGCAAAGAATACTTAAAACTAGTAGGCGACGGCAAGAAAGACAATTACATATACAACCAACTCGCCGAGAGTTACTACAACATGTTCAACAGCAAGGAAGCCATCAAATGGTATGCCCTAGCCGTAACACAGCCCCAAGATGCGGAAGTATATTTCAAATATGCCCAAATGCTAAAAGCCGCAGGCAAATATGAAGAATCAAATACGCAAATGGCTGTT
The DNA here is from genome assembly GCA_903839195.1 of uncultured Bacteroidota bacterium. Taxonomy (GTDB): domain Bacteria; phylum Bacteroidota; class Bacteroidia; order Flavobacteriales; family Flavobacteriaceae; genus Flavobacterium. The sequence continues at coordinate 1,578 of CAIMBK010000101.1, forward strand.
TTCGCTGGCAAATCGCCCAATGATTTACGCGCTAAATCCTTCAAAGAAAATCCAAATTACATTCCAAAATTACTCAGCAAACAAAAAGCGTTCAACGTAAAAACTATTGCAATCAATAGCGATAAATCCGAATTTGGCGCCACTCTTAGCAATGATAATGTTTTGTATTTTTCGAGCGCAAGAAGAAAAACCTACAAAAAAACAGGTTGGAACGACGAATCGTTTTTAGACATCTATCAATCCATTTTCAACCCAGCGGATGGTTCGCTAAGCCCTGCAACGGAAGTGTCAGAATTAAACACCAAATGGCATGACGGACCAGCATCGTTTAGTAGCGACGGCAACACCATTTATTTTTCAAGAGATAGCCGCGATGAAAAAGATTTTGAAAGCGCGAAAAACATCAACTCCAAATTCAGTCAAATCTATCTTTATACAGCCAAACGCGTAAACGGAAAATGGGACAACATCACCCAATTGCCATTTAATAGCAAAGATTATTCGGTAAGTAATCCAAGTATTAGCAAAGACGGAAAGACGTTGTATTTCAACTCCAATATGCCAGGAGGTTTAGGAGGAAATGACATTTGGAAAGTTAGCATTGGCCAAGGCGATGTGTATGGCAAACCAGAGAATCTAGGACCGAGAGTAAACACCGAAGGCAACGAACAATTTCCATCAATAACCCAAGACAATGTGTTGTATTTTTCATCAAGTTCCAAACAAGGATTGGGCGGATTGGATGTTTTTTCAATCAATTTGAACAAAGACGAAGCGGCACAAAATGTTGGAAAACCGGTAAACAGCGAGAACGATGATTTTTCATTTTCATTTAATAGCAAAAAAAACATTGGCTTTTTCTCAAGCAACAGAGACGGATCGGATGATATTTTTATGGCCGAACCCGTTTGTAGCGTAGAAACCTTAATCACGGTAACCAATGCCCAAACAGGACAAATCCTACCCGGAGCAAGCGTTGCGATATTGGACGACAAGAAAAACATCATCGAAACCAAAATAGCCAACGGAAATGGCAATGTTGATTATCTGTTGGAATGTCAAAAAGAATACAGCCTTCAAGTAACGATGGAAGGATTTGAGAGCGCAGGATTTCCGATAGCCAAAAACAAAGGCGGTAAATTAGAAGTTCCAGCACCGCTGAATCCGATAGAAATTATCATCAAACCAACGGAAATTGTATTAAATCCAATTTTCTTTGAATACGATAAGAGCAACATCACCCAAGAAGGCGCATTTGAATTGGACAAATTGGTTCAAGTAATGAAGAGCGATCCGAACATGGTAATTCTAGCCAAATCGCACACAGACAATAGAGGAAGCGATCAATACAACCTAAAACTATCCGATAGACGTGCCAAAGCAACGGTTCAGTATGTAATCTCGAAAGGAATCGCTGCAAGCAGAATCACAGGAAAAGGCTTCGGGGAAACCGGACCAAAAGCGGACTGCAAAGAAACCTGCACCGAAGAACAACACGCTCAAAACCGACGCGCAGAATTCTTAATCGTGAAGTAATTTACAAC
>CAIMBK010000102.1 GCA_903839195.1 uncultured Bacteroidota bacterium
AATTAAGATTTGGGATTGAGGATATGGGATTTGCTAATTGCTGACAGCTAAAAGCTAACAGCTAAACTTCAAACCTACCTTCGCTCCTAACTCCATATCGGTTTTGCTTTCAAAAAACAGGATTCCTTCGGTATATGTTGCTTCCATCAAATAATGACTTCCACGAAAATAAGAGTTGGATAGGGTGACTTGCAGTTTTGATTCGGCTAAAAGTTGGAGTTGGTGCGGATAAACCAATTCCATTTCGTTTGGTGCGGCTTGGGTGTCAAAATAGTGTTTTGGGATTTCGTTTACATCACCAAAAAGCGACGCAACATAATGTGATTTGGGGTTTTCAAAAGTAGTTTTCGGTGAATCGAAATCGAGTAGTTTTCCTGATTGCATAACCAAAACAGTATCGGCAAAAGACAACACATCGGCGCTATCATGCGTAGCAATCAAACACGTAATTTGCTTCGATTTCAAGTAAGCAAACAGTTTTCGGCGTAAGCTGTTTTTTCTAAAATTATCAATGTGACTAAACGGCTCATCCAATAATAATACTTCGGGTTCGAGTGCCAAAACCCTAGCAATTGCAACGCGTTGCATTTGGCCCCCGCTCAAAAACTTAGCCTTCACGTTGGCAAATTCAGACATTTCGACCAAGGCCAATAACTCTTGAACGCGTTGTCTTTTTTGTTCGGTATACATATTGGATAAAAATTTACCCACGTTTTCTGCCACGGTAATAAAGGGCATCAAATCAAAATCTTGGGCGAGGTATTTCATATAAGGCATCCCAGGAATCAGATGGAATTTTGGTCCGAGAACTTCGTGTTGGTTCCAAAAAATTTGACCTTCGTCTAAATCATATAATCCATAAATAAGTTGCAACAACGTGCTTTTTCCACAACCGCTTTCACCAATAATAGCAAGGTTTTTTCCTTTTTCAACCACAAAATCCATCGAGTGAATCGTGGTCGATTTGTCATACGAAAAAGAACAATTTTTGATTTCGAGCATGGAATTGGGTTGCATTTTTATGAAAGTCAAAAGTAATAACTATTTGCTAAAAAAGCTACGTCATTTTGTCATATTCTTCTGAATTGGTACTTCTTTTGAGTAGTGATTAGCATCTGTTTAATTAAATAAATCAAAATATGACAACTGGAAAAATTAATGTATCGGTAGAGAATATCTTCCCTTTAATCAAGAAGTTTCTTTACAGCGACCACGAAATCTTTTTGCGTGAATTGGTTTCAAATGGAACTGATGCTACGCTAAAATTGAAGCATTTAACAAGTATTGGAGAAGCCAAAGTCGAATATGGCCACCCAATTATTGAAGTGAAAATTGACAAAGAAGGAAAAAAACTGCACATTATCGACCAAGGTTTGGGAATGACGGCAGATGAAGTGGAAAAATACATCAATCAAGTGGCGTTTTCTGGCGCCGAAGAGTTTCTTGAAAAATACAAAGATTCTGCCAAAGATTCTGGAATTATTGGGCATTTTGGCTTGGGATTCTATTCTGCTTTTATGGTTGCCGAAAAAGTAGAAATCATTACAAAATCTTTCAAAGACGAACCTGCAGCGCATTGGACGTGTGACGGAAGTCCTGAATTTACATTAGAAGCCTCCGACAGAACCACGCGTGGAACCGAAATTATTTTGCATATCGCCGAAGATTCTTTAGAGTTTTTGGAAGACTATAAAATTCGAGAATTATTGAATAAGTATAATAAATTTATGCCAATTCCAATTCAATTCGGAACCAAAAAAGAAATGCTTCCAATCCCCGATGACGCTCCCGAAGGAACCAAAGCAGAAGAAATAGAAGTGGCTAATTTTATCAATAATCCAAATCCGGCTTGGACCAAACAACCGGTTGATTTATCGGATGAAGATTATAAGAATTTCTACCACGAATTGTACCCAATGCAATTTGAAGAGCCGTTATTTCACATTCATTTGAACGTGGATTATCCGTTCAATTTGACTGGAATTTTGTACTTCCCAAAACTGGGTGCCGATATTCAAATGCAAAAAGATAAAATTCAATTGTATCAAAATCAGGTATATGTAACGGACAATGTAGAAGGAATTGTACCTGATTTTTTGACGATGTTAAAAGGCGTTATCGATTCGCCAGATATTCCGTTGAACGTTTCGCGTTCTAGTTTACAGGCGGATGCAGCGGTTAAGAAAATTTCCAATTACATCACCCGAAAAGTGGCTGACAAATTGAAATCACTTTTCAATGAAGACCGCGCCGAATTTGAAAAAAAATGGAATGATATTAAAATTGTTTTGGAATATGGAATGCTTTCTGAAGCGAAATTCTATGAAAAAGCGGGCGATTTTGTTTTGTATCCAACAACCGAAGGAACGTATTTAACATTGGCAGAAATTAAAGAAACTTTGGCCGCCAATCAAACGGATAAAAACGGAAAATTAGTTGTTTTATATGCTTCCAATAAAGAAACACAGCACAGTTATATTGATATCGCAAAAGAAAAAGGCTACCAAGTGTTGCTTTTGGATAGTCCGATTGTGTCGCATTTGATTCAAAAATTAGAATCGGATAACGAGAATTTGACGTTTGCCCGAGTTGATGCCGATCCTATTGATAAATTAATTGAAAAAGAAGATAACGTGCTTTCAAAACTGTCTGATGAAGAAAAAGACAAATTGAAAACCGTTCTGGAAACCATTGTTCCCAAAGCAAATTATTCGGTGCAATTGGAACCAATGGATAGTAACGCGGCGCCTTTTATGATTACGCAACCCGAGTTTATGCGACGAATGAAAGAAATGAGTCAATCGGGTGGAAACGGCATGTTTGGCATGGGAAATCTGCCAGAAATGTATAATTTAGTTGTAAATACCAATTCCGAATTGGCTACCACCATATTAAATACCGATGATAAAAACGTACAAGAAAGTTTGGTAAAACAAGCATTGGATTTGGCTAAATTATCTCAAAATCTATTGAAAGGGGAAGAATTGACCGCGTTTATCAAAAGAGGTTATGAAATGATAAAATAGTTTCAAATTGGACTATATCGCAAATCCTGTAGGTGAAAACTTGCAGGATTTTTTGTTTGAAGTGATGTTTAAAAAAGAATTCCGACATTTGCATACATAAAATTGAAATTATGACCGTACAAATTGAAACACCCGCCCTTTTGTTTTCTGCAACTTCGCTAATATTATTAGCTTATACCAACCGATTTTTAACCATTGCAACCATTGTTAGAAGTTTAAAGAAAAAATATGATGAAGCTGAAAACAAAAGCATTTTATTAGAAATAAAAAATTTAAATCTACGATTGACACTCATTCGCTACATGCAAATGTTTGGGGTTTTAAGTTTGTTTTTTTCTGTTTTTGCCATGATGCTTTTATTTTTTGAAATGCAGCAATGGGGAGTCATTTTATTTGCCCTAAGTTTGTTGTTATTATTAATATCATTGGCGGTTTCCTTTTGGGAAATAAGTATATCGGTCAATGCGTTGCGTTTGCATTTGAGCGATATTGCCGAAAAGAAAAATAAATGATAAAAAACAATCTTTTAAAAGGTGTTTTACTAGTAGGTTCGGGCGCATCAAGTTACGGCATGTTAGCCACTTTCGTAAAACTTGCTTATCAAGAAAATTATACAACTGCTGAAGTGACAACCGCACAATTTGTCTATGGTATCATTGGATTATTGTTAATTAATTTGTTTCAAAAAGTTAAAAACAATAATACTATAAAAGCAACTAAAAAGGAACGTTTTCAATTAATGTTCGCCGGAACTTCATTAGGATTAACCAGTGTTTTTTATTATTTGGCTGTCAAATATATTCCTGTTTCAATTGCGATTGTTTTATTAATGCAAACCGTTTGGATGGGAGTAATATTGGAAATGATTTTAGAAAAAAAATTACCCTCTAAACAAAAAACAATAGCTGTTTTTATAGTACTTATAGGAACATTATTGGCCACAAATATTTTGAAAAACAACCTCAACATAGATTGGAGAGGAATTATTTGGGGAATGTTAGCGGCGGCTTCCTTTACCACAACCATGTTTACTGCCAACAAAATTGCAATCGGCATTTCCTCAGCGCAACGCAGTTTGTATATGCTTTTTGGTGGTGCTATAATTGTTTTTTGTTTTGCGATATTTACACAAAATACTCCCTTTCAATTTGAAATATTTATGAAATGGGGCATTGTTTTGGCATTATTTGGAACCATAATTCCTCCAATTTTGATGAATGCGGGATTTCCTAAAACTGGTTTAGGAATTGGAAGTATTGTTTCCACACTAGAACTTCCCGTTTCGGTCCTAATGGCTTATATTATTCTTAATGAATCGGTTGTAGCGACACAATGGGTTGGGATTTTATTGATTATTTTCGCCATCGTTTTTATGAATATCCATTTGAAATCAAATAAATAATATTTGCTTGTTATTTTAATCAAAAAAAAGTAAATTTGATTAAATGAATTCTAAATATGAATGAATTAGCAGCTTATTTTTCAAGCATTTCTTCTGCGCATAGAAGTTTAATTTTAGTATTAGGAATTACCTTTTTTTGGGTAATTGAAAATGCTTTTCCGTTATTTCAATTTCAATATAAAAAATGGAAACACGCTGGAATAAATTTTTTCTTGACCTTCACAACCATTCTGGTAAACTTTTGTCTCGCCTTCATTTTGCTTTTCGCAACGCAATTAACTCATGAAAATAACTTCGGAATATTAAATTGGATACCCGAAATTCCACTATGGCTTTTCGCAATAATTGGGCTTTTATTATTGGATTTAATAAGCGCGTATTTGGCACATTGGATTCAACATCGCGTGAAGTGGCTGTGGCGTTTTCATTTGATTCATCATTCGGATACCTGGGTAGATACCACCTCGGCCAATCGCCACCATCCTGGGGAAAGCGTCATCCGATTTGTATTTACAACAATTGGTGTAATTATAGTTGGAAGTCCAATGTGGCTTGTTTTTTTGTATCAAACATTATCCGTTGTTGCCACACAATTTAATCATGCTAACATCAAATTTCCCAAAAAACTAGATGCTATTTTGAGCTATATTTTTGTTTCTCCCAATATGCATAAAATTCATCATCATTATGTTTTGCCTTATACGGATAGTAATTATGGTAATATTTTTTCGATTTGGGATCGGCTATTTGGCACCTATTTATTTATGCCCGTTGAAGACATTCAATTTGGGATAGATACCCACATGAAATCGGAAGAAAATAACAAATTGATACATTTACTTCAAATACCATTTCAGAAAAAAATAGATAAAAAATAATGTAATTTGAAAAAGTAATTATTTTTTTTATTAATATTGATAAACAAAATTAGTAACTAAAACCAATTGACCTGAATTAATTTTCGAGTAATGAAAAAGAATAAAAATATTGAATTAAACTGGGAACAAACTGAACGTTTAATTGCATTAGCATTGGAAGAAAGAAACCCATTTGAAATTATCAAAAAAGACTTTGGATTGGCCGAAAAAGAAGTCTTGGAGATTATGAAAAAGAAATTACCGGCAGACAAATTTGAACTTTGGAAAAAGAAAGCAAATGCTGCTAAACCAAAACCCAAACCAATCAAAATTGATGAATTTGATGACGATTTGGACGGAAAATATTATTTCAAGAACAAGCTCGATTAAACATATAAGTTCCTTAATTGGAACTTTTTTTATTAGAAAACTTCTCTAAATTTTTAGAATAAACAGTTATGAATGCTATTTTTTTCTTTATTTTGCTTGAAATAATAAAATAGATGAAAAAATTACTATCCGGATTTTTAATGGCCGGAATTCTCTTTGCTTGCTCAGACAAAAAATCAGACAAAAACTTCGAAATCACCGGAACAATTAAAGGACTCAAAAAAGGAACTTTATACATTCAACACATTGAAGACACCGCCGTTGTTACAATTGACACCATAAAAATAGACGGAAATTCAAGCTTTTCAAGTGCGTTTGACTTGAAATCACCAGAAATGTTATACCTCTATTTGGACCGGGGAACGAGCAACACAATTGATAATCGTTTGCCGTTTTTTGCCGAACCAGGAAAACTGAATATTGAAACCGATTTGGAACTGTTTTATGCTAATGCTAAAATTACGGGATCGAAAAATCAAGAATTGTATGAGAAATACAAAAAAATTGCTTCTCGATATAATGACGAACAACTTTTGTTAACCGAAGAACGTTTTAAAGCCCTAAAATCTAATAACGAAGCCGCTATTTTATCCAATGAAGCGAAATACAACGCCATTTTAAAAAGAAAATATTTATACGCAATTAATTTTGCAGTAACCAACAAAAACTATGAAGTAGCGCCTTATATCGCACTTTCTGAAATCAATAATGCAACAACAAAATATTTAGACACCATCAATAATTGTTTGTCAAAAAAAGTAGCAAAGTCAAAATATGGAATTTTGCTTAAAAATTATATCGCCGAAAGGAAAAAATCGGAATAACGAAATGAAGAAAATTAAAAAACCATCACAAATAGTGATGGTTTTTTTATGGAGCCGGCGGAGGGACTCGAACCCACGACCTGCTGATTACAAATCAGCTGCTCTAGCCAACTGAGCTACGCTGGCAGCGTATAACGGGTGCAAATATAATTTTGATTTTCAATAAACCAAAAAAAATCGGCACTTTTTTATTACTTTTTTGGACTATAAATCGTTGATTTTGGCAACCAATTGATTTGCAGCTTGTTCTAATTCAACATTGATTTGTTTGAAATGTGCTTTTTTGTTTTCCACTTTTTTCGCATTCACTTTTGTAATCAAAGTATCAAATGTTCCAATTGCTTCATCAATCAAAGCGTTTGTAGCTTCTGTTGGTTTGCCCGTAGTTGACATTTCAAACAAATAAACTGCTTCAATAATATCTCCCAAAACGAAATTGATGTCTTTCTTTAAATTCTTAACGTTTGCCATTTTCTTTTATTTTAATTTGCGATTGCAAAAGTACATATAATCTTTCTATTACTAACTATGAAATATAAATTTCTAAAAGCGTAGCGTTTCCTTTGATTGAAAATTCATTTAAAAAGGCGGGAATCAAAATCGTATCTCCTTTTGAAAAACTTGCCGTTTGATGGTCAAAATTCATTTCAAAATTTCCTTCGGCACACATGTAAACGGTAAAAGAATTCTTGTTTTTAGAAACTGAAATTTCTCCAATTAGCGGCAAAAAATTGGTCGTAAAAAAAGGACAATTGACCATTTCATTTGACTGATTTATATTTGTTGAATACCTTTTCTGCGAATCGGTTTTGTTATAATTTATGGCCGAAAGCGCTAATTCTGTATGCAATTCTCTTGAATTTCCAGCGGCATCTTTTCGATCAAAATCAAAAATTCGATAGGTAATATCCGAAGTTTGTTGGATTTCGGCAATCAAATTTCCTGCGCCAATGGCGTGAACGGTGCCTGTTTCTAGAAAAAAAACATCTCCTTTTTTTACTTTTTTTACTTCCAAAATGGAAGTTAATGACTTGTTTTGCAAATGTTTTAAATAGACTTCTTGGTTCGAATTTTCTTTAAAACCAACAATTAATTCGGCCTTATCATCAGCTTGAAGCACGTACCACATTTCTGTTTTTCCAAAGGAATTGTGTCGCTTTTTGGCTAATTCATCATTAGGATGTACTTGAATTGATAAATCATCGCGCGCATCTAAGTATTTGAATAACAACGGAAATTGATTGCCAAATTTAGCATAAACGGCTTTTCCTAAAATGGCTTCGGGAAATTCATTAATCAAATCTGAAATTGATTTTCCTTTAAAAAAACCATTTGAAATAACACTCACATCGCCCGGAACGGTAGAGATTTCCCAACTTTCCCCAGTTATTTTGGAAACAATAGGTTTGTTTAAAACTGATTTTAATTTTTCGCCACCCCAAATTCGTTCTTTAAAAATGGGCTCAAATTGTAATGGATATAAATTTGTCATGATTTTGCCGCTTTTTTTATCGCTTCGAGGGCTTTTGTAATATGTTTTGTAGCCATAACGCTATCAAAAATCATTGTAATAATTCCTTCTTTGTCAGCAACATACGTAACTCTTCCGGGTAATAATCCTAAAAAAGAAGCAGGAACTCCAAAAAGTGTTCGTAATTTTTTATCGGAATCGGATAAAAGCACAAATGGCAATTTATATTGACTGGTAAAATTTTGATGTGATGCAATACTATCCCCACTAATTCCGATAACTTCTGCGCCAAAGTCTTTGAAATCTTCATATTTGTCACGAAAACTGCAAGCTTGAGCCGTACATCCTGGTGTATTGTCTTTGGGATAAAAATAAAAAACCAATGGTTTTATGCCAATATAATTTGCGCTAATAAAATCATTTCCAAAAGTGTCTTTTGCTATGAAATTCGGTATTTTATCTCCAATTATTAATGCCATTATTCCCCTTTATAGGTTACGAAATTGCGAGCAGTTTCATACAAAACTACTTCTAAATCAAATGATTGATTGATTTTTTTTCTTATTTTATTCCAAATAACCACCGCGATATTTTCGGCCGTTGGGTTTAAATTTTCAAATTCAGGAACATCCAAATTTAAGTTTTTATGATCAAAATGATTTTCGATTTCTTCTTTAATAATATCCGAAAGTATTTTTACATCCATCACAAAACCCGTTTCGGGATCAATATCTCCTGTAACGCCAACAATCAACTCATAGTTATGTCCATGAAAATTCGGATTGTTACATTTTCCGAAAATCGCATCATTTTTTTCCATTGACCAATCTTTTCGATACAATCGGTGTGCGGCATTGAAATGGGCTTTTCTACTGATAGTTACTTTCATATATATGAAATTTATATTTTATGGTCTTCTAAATAATGGTAAAATTCATCAAAAATAATCTTGAACCAAACCGTATATTTATCAGGATTATTAATCATGTCTAGTTTAATCGCTTCAATTTTCATCCATTTCCAACTTTCAACTTCATCCAAATTGATAACGGGCTCCTCATTGTAATATCCAATCAAAACATGATCGAGTTCGTGCTCGGTCAAGCCATTATCAAACGGCGCTTTGTAAATAAAATGGAACAATTCTTTTATATCTGTAACGAAACCCATTTCTTCAAACAATCTTCGGGTTCCGGCTTGAATATTAGTTTCTCCTTCCCTTTGATGGCTACAACAAGTATTGGTCCACAATAAAGGCGAATGGTATTTATGATGCGCTCGTTGTTGCAGCATAATTTCATTATTGTTGTTGACTATAAAAACCGAAAACGCACGGTGCAAAACGGCTTTTTCATGGGCTTCCATTTTGGGCATCGTCCCAATTTGGTCGTCGTTTTCATTAACTAATATTACTCTTTCTTCAATCATTGGATAAAAATGGTTTGTCAAAAATACAAAAAAAGTAGTGGTAGTCGTTCTGAAATTGATTGGGATTCAAAGTTTAACGACTGTTTATTCATTTATATAAAAAACTGCAACTAATTATTCAATCAGTTGCAGCGAATTCAATTTTTAAAGTGATTTATAGAATATAATCGGTATTAATAAAATTAGATTCTTTACTATTCAATAATTTTTGTAAAATTTCATTGTTATATTCATTGTCTTTTGAGGCTACAAAAGTTCGAATGGAAAAGGAACGAAGTGCATCATGAATACTTAATGTTCCAACTGCAGAATCTTTTCGACCAGTGAATGGATATACATCGGGACCACGTTGACAAGAACTATTAAGATTCACGCGGGTAACCAAATTCACTAAAGTATCAATAAGCGGCGCAATTGTTTTAATGTCTTTTCCAAACAAACTCACCTGTTGTCCATAATTGGATTCGGCCATATCATTCAATGGTTCTTGTATGTCTTTAAAAGTGATTATTGGAACTACAGGGCCAAATTGTTCTTCATGATATACCCTCATTTGCTTATTTATTGGATATAAAATAGCTGGAAAAATATAATTTTCGGAATGTTGTCCTCCTTTAGCATTGATTACTTTAGCTCCTTTACTTGTTGCATCATCAATTAATTCTTGAATATAAGCCGGTTTTTCTTTTTCAGGTAAGGGGGTTAAAAAAACCGATTTATCCCATGGATTTCCAAAATTTAGCGCATCCACTTTCTCAGCAAATCTTCGGTTAAACTCTCCTACAATTGATTCATGAACGTATAAAATTTTCAATGCCGTACAACGTTGCCCATTGAAAGACAAACTTCCTGTAACGCATTCCTGAATGGCTAAATCCAAATCGGCATCAGCCAAAACAATCGCAGGATTTTTAGCTTCAAGACCTAAAACTAATCTTAATCTATTTTTATTTGGATGTTGATCTTGCAAAGCAATTGCTGACTTACTATTTCCAATTAATGCTAAAATGGTAACTTTTCCTGAAGCCATAATTGGTGAAGCCACGTCACGACCACGACCGTAAACAATATTAATAACCCCTTTTGGGAAGCTACTTCTGAAGGCTTCTAAGAGTGGTGAAATTAATAATACACCGTGTTTTGCAGGTTTAAAAATTACCGTATTTCCCATAATAATTGCGGGAATAAGGAGTGAAAAAGTTTCGTTTAATGGGTAATTATAAGGCCCAAGACACAAAACAACTCCAAGAGGTCCGCGGCGAACCATTGCATTAATACCTTGGCTTTTGGTAAAACGGGCACAATTTCTATCTAATTTTTTATAATCTTCAATTGTGTCAACGATATATTCGACGGTACGATCAAATTCTTTTTCAGAATCGCCCAAAGATTTTCCGATTTCCCACATCAAAAATTTAACAACCTCATTTCGAGTAGCTTTCATTTGATTTACGAAGTTCTCCATGCATTTGATTCGGTCAGCCACTTTCATGGTTGGCCACAATCCTTGACCGTTGTCATATGCATTTGCGGCAGCCGTAACCACTTCAATGGCCTCTGCTTCCCCCATTGTAGGAATGGAACCTAATAAAGTAGGTTCATAATTTTCGATAGATGAAATTGTTGAGAAAACATTGGTAGTTGGGCCCTTCCAATCTTTTAATTCACCATCCACTAAATAGGTGTTTTGCAATAATGGGGCTGTAATCTTAAATTCTTCAGGTATAAAACTCATACGTTAATTTTTTTTCAAATTTACAAATAATACTTGTTGTAAAATGCTAATAATAAATAAATAAGACATGAAATAATCGAATTATCATTATCATAATTATATTAAAATAAGCACGAAAAAAATGTATTATTAAAAGTAAAATGGCGTTTTTGAAGGAAATTATTTTAAATAAAACGTTTTCGTTTTGAATAATTAGTTTCTTAATAATGCAAGGATTCGAAAATCTTAATTGAGCATTTTTCACCATCAATAGCTGCTGAAATAATTCCGCCAGCATATCCAGCACCTTCTCCACACGGATAAAGTCCTTTAATTTGAACGTGTTCTAGCGTTTCTGGATGTCGTGGAATTCGAACTGGCGAAGAAGTTCGGCTTTCTGGCGCATGCAAAATAGCTTCATTAGTTAAATAGCCTTTCATCGATTTTCCAAATTCAGAAAAACCTTCTCGCAAGATTTGAGTAAGAAAACCAGGAAAAACTTGTCCCATTTCAACCGAAGTAGTTCCGGGAACATAGGATGTTTTTGGAATATCGGCGGACTCTTTGCTTTGAACAAAATCAATCATCCGTTGAGCCGGTACTTTTTGTGATTGACCGGCCAAATTCCAAGCTTTTTGCTCGATTGCTTTTTGAAATTCCATTCCAGCCAGTGCGCCAAATTTGGCATAAGGCTGAAAATCTTCTATTTTTAATTCGATGACAATCCCCGAATTCGCTGTTGCTTGATCCCTTTTTGAAGGCGACCAACCGTTGGTTACAACTTCGCCCGGACTTGTGGCGCAAGGAGCGATAACCCCGCCTGGGCACATACAAAAAGAATACATTCCGCGACCACCCACTTGTTTAACAATTGAATAAGGAGCTGGAGGCAAATGTTCGCCACGATAATCGCAACTGTATTGAATTTTATCAATTAATTCTTGGGGATGTTCTGCGCGAACGCCCAAAGCAAAGGGTTTTGCTTCGATAAAAATTTGTTTTCTTTGTAATAATTCAAAAATATCTCGAGCCGAATGACCCGTAGCGAGAATTACATTTTTAGCCAAAATGGAAGTGCCGTCTTGAATGACAACGCCTTGAATTTCTTGGTTTTTAATACTAAAATCGGTCACGCGGGTTTCAAAAAGAACTATGCCACCACATTCGATTATTTTCTCGCGAATATCCTGAATAATTTGAGGTAATTTATTGGTTCCAATGTGTGGATGAGCGTCAACTAATATGTCTGGTGAAGCACCAAAACCGACTAATAATTGTAAAATTCTATCGACATCACCGCGTTTTTTGGAACGCGTATATAATTTACCGTCCGAATAAGTTCCGGCGCCACCTTCTCCGAAACAGTAATTGCTATCTTCGTTAACAATATGATCCACATTGATGGCTTTTAGGTCTCTTCGTCTGCCACGAACGTCTTTTCCTCGTTCGATTACGATGGGTTTTAATCCTAATTCGATGAGTTGTAAAGCGGCAAATAATCCTGCGGGACCAGCGCCCACAATGATAACTTCTTGTTTATTGGAAACGTTTTTGTAATCGGGAAGTTCTATTTTGGAATTGGGAATTATTTCGCCTGTAAAAAAAACTGCTACTTTTAGATTGAATTTGATGGCTTTTTGGCGGGCGTCGATGGAACGTTTTTGGATACTGATTTTTTGGATGTCTTTTGAAGCGACTTTACACAACTTGGCTACGTGTTCATTTAGTAATGATTCGTTTGCGGCAATTTCTGGTGAAACTTGAAGTTGAAGGTCTTTTGGCATTTGACAAAGGTAGAAAATTGATATGAATTTGGAAACTATCGTTATTGTTGACTGAAAACTGCAACAGGGATTGCAATGGAAAGCCCGGAGTTGAAAAAACTTATTTTTTCTTAATGAAAAAGAGCGACCAACGGAAGCTCCTTTTTTGTTTTAGAAAAATTGTTTTTTTGACGAGGACTTGGAGTGAAAAGCCCGTTCGTTTGCCAAAAAAATATTGATTACGATTTATTTACTTAGAGTTTGTAACTTTGGAATTCCAAAAAACTAAGAATGTCTAGAGAAATTAAATTGATTTGGGATTTTCGTGGACCCGCAGCGGCAAAAATAGCCGAGCATCATGAAATTCATCTGAAAGAATACATCGAAATCGAAGCTATTTCATTGAATATCACGGGTTTTGAAGTGATAAACGAAATGTACGCCATTGCTTTTATGGTCGTAACGGACGCGACTATGATTGCTGTTCGTGATGCTTTAAAACCGCATCGAGGCGAGGTGTTTTAGTCAAAAGTCGAATGTCTTAATGTCGAAAGGCGTTAAGAAAAAAAATCTATTTTCCACTTTATTATTTTAATAAATTCTAATTCCATTTAAAATAAGTGGAATTAGGAAAAATATTAATATCATAATAGGCACCCAAATCGTTAATGGAATTATCGTCCATAACCATTTTTTTTTTTTCATATCGCTATTCCAAACGAAAATGAATCCTACAATGAAAAAAATCCAACTGAAGAAAAACCCGAAAGGCACCGAGGAAATAATTGTTGCAAAAAGCATAATAATCTTACTCGCTGTTCTTTGTCCACTATCAGATTTAGAAATTATTTTCAACAAAATTATAATAGTTTAACATTTAATGTCTTAATGTCGAAAGGGATGAATGTTAAAAAACTTGTATCTACTTATGGCCATTCGACTTTATGACTTTATGACTTTCGACTTAATTCGCAACCTCGCTAATGAATTTTATACGCATAAATCGAAGTTCGTCTAGGTCGTATTCGCCATCAAATTCATTAAGCGCTTCTTCGATATTATCGGAATTGGATTCCATGAAATAATCATAAATTTCTTCTTGTTGTTCATCGTCGAGCATTTCGTCAATCCAATATTTGATGTTTAATTTGGTTCCAGAATAGACAATTTGTTCCAATTCTTTAATTAGTGCGTCCATGGTTAAACCTTTTGCGGAAGCGATATCTTCTAGCGATAATTTTCGATCGACATTTTGAATGATGTACAATTTATTGATTGAATTTACGCCAGTAGATTTGACAACCAAATCATCGGGACGAACGATATCATTATCATCAACATAACGGCTGATGAGTTCAATAAATTCTGAGCCATATTTTTTGGCTTTTCCTTCTCCAACGCCATGAACGTTACTCATTTCATCGATAGAAATCGGGTATTTCAGAGCCATATCTTCGAGGGACGGATCTTGAAAAACTACGAATGGGGGTACGCCTAGTTTTTTGGCTACTTTTTTACGTAAATCGCGCAACATGGTCATTAAAACTTCGTCAGCGGCACCAGTTGCTTTTGCAGCGGTTACAATGGCTTCGTCTTCGGTTTCATTATATTCGTGATCTTCCGACATCATAAATGAAGTTGGATTTTTAATAAAATCGAGTCCTTTGTCGGTAACTTTTAGAATTCCGTAAGTTTCAATGTCTTTAGAAAGATAGCCTTCTACTAATACTTGACGAATTAACGCCATCCAGTAGCGTTCTTCAAAATCGATGCCTGAGCCAAAAAGACTTTGCGAATCGGTTTTGTGTGCTTTGATTACCGCGTTTATTTTTCCGATTAGGGTATAAATAATTTCTTTTGATTTGTACAAATGTTTGGTATCGCGAACCACTTTTAGGAGTTTCACCACTTGATTCATGGCTTCTACTTTGGTTTTTGGATTTCGAACATTGTCATCCATATCGGCGCCATCACCAGTTTCGCTGTCAAATTCTTCGCCAAAATAGTGCAATAAGAATTTTCTTCTTGAAATGGATGTTTCGGCATAAGCAACCACTTCTTGAAGAAGTGCAAATCCAATTTCTTGTTCGGCAATTGGTTTTCCGGACATGAATTTTTCAAGTTTTTCGACATCTTTATAGGAATAATAAGCCATACAATGTCCCTCGCCACCATCGCGTCCGCCACGTCCCGTTTCTTGATAATAACTTTCTAATGATTTCGGAATATCATGATGAATTACAAAACGAACATCTGGCTTGTCAATTCCCATACCAAAGGCTATAGTGGCAACCACTACATCCACATCTTCCATAAGAAACATGTCTTGGTGTTTGGCTCTTGTTTTGGCATCAAGACCAGCGTGATACGGAACGGCACTTACGCCATTTACTTGTAGAACTTGAGCAATGGCTTCCACTTTTTTACGGCTTAAGCAATAAATAATTCCTGATTTTCCTTTATGTTGTTTGATAAAACGAATAATATCCGATTCAATATTTTTGGTTTTTGTTCGAACTTCGTAATACAGATTCGGTCGGTTAAATGAAGCTTTGAACGTTTTGGCATTTGGAATGTCTAGATTTTTCAAGATATCTTCCTGCACTTTTGGAGTGGCAGTTGCCGTTAAACCAATAATTGGAACGTCGCCCAATTGTTTGATAATGCTTCGTAAGTTTCTGTATTCTGGTCGAAAATCATGTCCCCATTCCGATATACAATGCGCTTCGTCAATAGCAACAAATGAAATTTTTACATTTTTAAGAAACGAAACATATTCTTCTTTGGTTAATGATTCTGGGGCAACATATAATAATTTGGTCAAACCAGATGTAATATCTTTTTTGACTTGGTTAATTTCTGTTTTATTTAATGAGGAATTTAATACATGCGCAATTCCATTTTCAGACGACAAACTTCGAATTGCGTCCACTTGATTTTTCATTAAGGCAATTAATGGCGAAACAACAATTGCGGTTCCTTCTTGAATTAATGCAGGCAATTGGTAACAAAGTGATTTTCCGCCACCAGTGGGCATAATTACAAAAGTGCTATTGCCTGTAATGATACTTTTGATGACTTGTTCTTGCAATCCTTTGAATTGGCTAAAACCAAAATATTTTTTTAATTCCTTATGGATATCAATTTCGTGTAAATTCATCCTTAGTTAATAGTATTTTATATAAATTTGTGGCTTATAAAGATACAACTTTATATAATAAATACAAATTTATACTTTAACTGTTTTGACAACAAAAGAAGACCTACTAGAAATAGCTCGAAAAACGATTCTATCAGAAAGCAAATCCATTGCAAAACTTGTTGATTTTCTTACAGATGACTTTGCAAATGCCGTTGAAATTATTTTCAATTCATCGGGCCGATTAATTTTAACTGGGATTGGAAAAAGCGCCATTATTGCTCAAAAAATCGTTGCTTCGATGAATTCGACAGGAACTCCGGCTCTTTTTCTGCATGCTTCCGAAGCCATTCACGGCGATTTAGGCATGGTACAACCCGGCGATGTGGTTATTTGCATCTCGAAAAGCGGCAATAGTCCCGAAATTAAAGTTATTGTTCCCATTTTGAAACGATTTGGAAATCCATTAATTGCAATTACTGGAAACACGACCTCGTTTTTGGCTAAAGAATCCGACTTTGTATTAGACACAACGGTTGATGCCGAAGCGTGTCCAATCAATTTGGCACCAACAAATAGTACCACCGCACAACTAGTTATGGGCGACGCTTTGACGGTTTGTTTAATGGAACTTCGAAATTTTAAAAGTGATGATTTTGCCAAATACCATCCGGGTGGCGCATTAGGAAAAAAATTACTACTTCGTGTTGGCGATATGCTTGATCAATCTCATAAACCTTCAGTGGAACCTGATTCCAGTATCAAAAAAGTGATTTTTGAAATATCGGAAAAACGAATGGGCGTAACGGCTGTTGTTGAAAATAATCATGTTATTGGCATTATAACCGATGGCGACATCCGAAGAATGCTAAATCAAAACGAGACGTTTTCGCATTTGACCGCAAAAGACATTATGACCAAAAATCCAAAAACAATTCAATTAGCAACAATGGTTGCGGATGCGCTAAACATTATTGAAGATTTTTCAATTACCCAATTAGTAGTTTTGGACAATCAAGAATACAAAGGCGTGTTGCATCTTCATGATATTTTAAAAGAAGGAATTGTATAATGGGCGGAAAAACACTTAAAGAAATGTCGTTTTTAGACCATCTGGAAGAACTCCGATGGTTGTTGGTTAGAAGCACTGTGGCGGTTATAATAATGGCAACGGCAACTTATTTCGTAAGTGATTATGTTTTTAACACCCTAATTTTCGGGCCAACCGATCCCAATTTTTTTACCTATACTTTTTTTTGTGATTTATCCCATCAACTTGGATTTGCAGATAGTATTTGCATCACCGAATTGCCTTTCATTATTCAAAACACCGATATGGAAGGACAAGTAACGGTACTTATTTGGATGTGTATTGCCGCTGGATTCATTCTTGCATTTCCATATATTTTATGGCAATTATGGAACTTTATAAGTCCCGCTTTGTATGAAAAAGAAAAAAAAAACGCGCTGTTTTTTGTTTTTACCGCTTCGATATTATTCTTTTTAGGCGTGCTTTTTGGCTATTTTATTATTGTGCCAATGACCGTTAATTTTTGTGCGACGTTTACCATTAGTAACGTAATTCAAAATCAGTTTAATTTAGATTCTTATATCGGAATGATAAAAACATCTGTTATTGCTAGTGGCTTGTTTTTTGAATTACCAATAATTATATATTTTCTGACTAAATTAGGATTGGTAACGCCCACTTTTCTAAGAAAATATTGGAAATATTCTGTAGTAATAATTTTGATAGTCGCTGCTATTGTTACGCCACCAGATGTTGTAAGTCAAGTAATTGTTGCAATTCCAATGTTATTGATTTATGAAATAAGCATCTGGATTTCAATAATGGTAGTTCGAAAACGAAATAAACAAAACAAATTAAATGGCTAATATTGTAGAAGATTTTAATGATTACCGTTCCAAAATGAACGCCAAATTACTAGCAGACAACAATAAAATTGTCAAAAGAATTTTTAATTTGGATACCAATGCTTACGCCGAAGGTGCTTTGGATGTAAAAACCAAAGAACTATTAGGACTGGTTGCTTCAACTGTTTTACGATGCGATGATTGTGTGAAATACCACTTAGAAACCAGTTTCAAAGAAGGCGTAACCAAAGAAGAAATGATGGAAGCAATGGGAATTGCAACGCTCGTTGGCGGAACAATTGTGGTGCCACATTTGCGCAGAGCCTATGAATTTTGGGAAGCGTTGGAAGATACAAATAAGACAACTTAGAGTTATAGATTTTCAGACTATTAAAAAAGGGGTAATTATAAAATTTGTTAATTTATCCTAAAAACTCGAAAATCTAACTATATAATTTTGTCTATTTGTTAATGAATCTAACATTTCAAACAATCTATTAAGTCTAATAATCTAAAAAAATGATACTAAGAGCAGAAGAATTAGTTAAAACATACAAAGGACGAAGCGTTGTAAAAGGCATTTCTGTCGAAGTAAATCAAGGCGAAATTGTGGGGCTTTTGGGACCAAATGGTGCTGGAAAAACCACTTCGTTTTATATGATTGTGGGATTAGTTAAACCAAATTTAGGTTCAATTTATTTGGATGATATGGAAATTACCAATTATCCGATGTTCAAAAGAGCACAATATGGAATTGGTTATTTGGCACAGGAAGCATCTGTTTTTAGAAAATTAAGCATCGAAGACAATATATTAAGCGTTTTGCAATTGACCAATTTATCCAAGGAAGCACAAGAAGCAAAAATGGAAAGTTTAATTTCCGAATTTGGTTTACAACACATCCGAACCAATCGTGGTGATTTGCTTTCAGGAGGCGAAAGACGTCGCACGGAAATTGCACGTTGTTTGGCCACCGACCCAAAATTTATTCTTTTGGACGAACCTTTTGCGGGCGTTGATCCCGTTGCGGTAGAAGACATTCAACGCATCGTTGCGCAATTGAAAAACAAAAATATTGGGATCCTGATTACCGATCACAATGTGCAAGAAACGCTTGCTATTACTGATAAAACCTATTTAATGTTTGAAGGAAAAATCCTAAAAGCGGGAACGCCCGAAGAATTAGTAGAAGACGAAATGGTTCGTCGCGTTTATCTTGGACAAAACTTTGAATTAAGAAAGAAAAAGTTAGAATTTTAAAAGTTTTCCTTCTGAAAAATATTCTTCAAAACGGAAAGTATTACATAAAAAACAATTACTAAAGCTATTCCTAGAAACTGAAAAAAGGCGATTAATCCAATTGAAATTGCAAGAAAGATAAGATGTAATTGGTATTTTTTGAAACTAAAATCTTTAATTTTCAAGGAAAAAAGAGGAATTTCAGCATTCATAATATAAGCACTCATAATTGTCATTCCCATCAAAAACCATTGATTTTTTAATCCTACTTGAATAAAATCGAGGTTAGAATATTTCAAAATTAAGGGTAAACTTAAAATAAACAAAGCGTTGGCCGGCGTTGGTAAACCAATAAACGAATCGGATTGACGTTCATCGATATTGAAATTGGCCAAACGATAACAAGCGCCAAGTGTAATAACAAATCCAAAATAGGGCAAAAAAACGTGTGACGAAATACTATTTTGACTTTTGGCCAATAAAAAAAACATCACAAATCCAGGAACAACACCGCTAGTTACCATATCGGCCAAAGAATCCAATTGCAAACCCAAAGGACTTGAAACTTTAAATAATCGGGCAAAAAAACCATCAAAAAAGTCGAAGAAAATACCCAAAGCCACAAAATAAAAGGCCATATCAAAATTCAAGTCTACCGCAAAAACTAATGCGATACAACCACAAAGCAGATTTATTAGGGTTATTACATTCGGAATGTGCTTTTTGATATTCATAAAGTTTTTTTTAATTAGCTTCGATCGCAAATTTAATACAATAAGTTTAAGACCTAAGCGTTTTTCAATAGAGATTTTCAAATTATACTTTTTTGCAAGTTATAATTTAACAAAAGGTAGAAAAATGCTCGATAAAAAAGTCTATTTTTGTTTTCTAAATTAAGTCTCGATTTCTAAAATTACGTGTTTTGAAAAAACTTTCAATAATTCTATTTTTACTATTTTCATCAATAATTTTTGGCCAAACCGCCAAGAAATATTCGAATGAATTCATGAATATTGGCGTTGATGCAGCCGCTTTGGGAATGTCAAATACGATGGTTGCCAATACAAATGATGTCAATTCTGGCTATTGGAATCCTGCGGGATTAATTGGATTGAATGACAAACAAGTGGCTTTGATGCATGCCAGTTATTTTGCCAATATCGCCCAATACGATTATGCCGCTTTCGCAATGCCAATTGACAATCAAAGTGCGCTTGGAATTTCCCTAATTCGTTTTGGCGTTGATAATATTTTAAACACTACGCAATTAATTGACAATCAGGGAAATATTGATTACAACAGGATTAGTTTGTTTTCAACAGCCGATTATGGTTTGACTTTTTCCTACGCCAGAAAAGCACCAATTTCGGGTTTAAAATATGGTGTAAATGCAAAAATAATCCGACGAATTATTGGGGATTTTGCTAGTTCTTGGGGCTTTGGATTTGATGTTGGAATGCAATACGAACGCAACAAATGGAAATTCGGAATTCTGGTTCGGGACGTAACTACAACCTATAATATTTGGACCATTGACGAAGCGGGATACAACTCGATAAAAGATGCCGTTTCGGGTCAAAATCAAGAAATGCCGGCGAATTCAGAAATTACTTTGCCAAAAGCACAATTGGGTTTGTCGAAGAAATTCACCTTTCATAACGAGTCAAGTCTTTTGGCCGCAACAAATTTGAACGTCAGTTTTGAACAAACCAACGGAATTATTTCATCCAAAAGATTTACTATTGATCCAGCGATGGGTTTTGAATACGGCTATTCTGATTTAGTTTTTCTTAGGACGGGTATTGGGAATTTCCAAAATGTAACCCAAATTGATGGTACAAAAAAAGTGGGTTTTCAACCAAATATTGGATTAGGTTTCAAATATAAAGGCATCCAAATTGATTATGCGTTGACCGATTTAGGCAATCAAAGTGCGGCTTTATATTCAAATATATTTTCTATGAAAGTCGATTTGAGTATTTTTAGATAAATAATTTTAGTTACAAATTAATGCATTCAATAAAAAATTGGTTCCTTTTACTATTTATTTTTGTTAGTGCTTCTTTCAATGCGCAACAAATGCCGCTTTCAAAAGCAGCAAAAATCAGCATTCTTACTTGCGAAAAAGGGAACGAATTGTATTCCTTATTTGGACATACGGCGATTCGTGTAAAAGATGAAGCTTCCAACTTGGACATTGTTTATAATTATGGCACTTTCGATTTTAGAACCGAAAATTTCTATTTAAAATTCATCAAAGGAAACCTTCAATATTTTGTTTCTGCTTATCCTTATTCTGATTTTTATGAGGAATATGTTCAAGAAAATCGTTCTATTTACGAACAAGTTTTGCGTATTTCGGCGCCTCAAAAACAACAACTTTTTGACGCTTTGAACACCACTTTATTTTCAGACGAAAAGTATTATACCTACAAATTTATCGATCGGAATTGTACGACAATGGTTGTGGATAAAGTAAATGAAACTTTGGGTGAAAAATGTGTCGTAAAAACCTCCCATTTAGACCAAACCTATCGTGAAATCTTGTTTCCCTATCTGGAATCACATTTTTATGAAAACTTAGGAATTAATATCATTTTTGGTGAAAAAGTAGATCGAAATGGAGACATTCTTTTTTTGCCAGATGAATTTATGGAAAGTCTAAAAACGGCAAAAATAAACCAACTATTACTTGCTGAAAATCCAATAACGCTTTTGCAGTCTCAGAAAATTGTCTTTCCAAAATCACTTTGGAATAATTATTATACTTTTTGTATTGCGTTAATTTTACTAGTCGTTTCAAGAAAAAAATGGCTTTATTCGGTATATTTTATACTAACTGGATTGTTAGGAATCTTCTTATTAACCGTGGGATTTTATTCCTTTCATGAGGAATTATTATTTAATTACAATTCGTTGCTTTTTAATCCAAGTTTACTTTTTGTGGTCTATTTTTTCTATAAAAATAATTTTAAATGGCTGAAATACAGCGTTATTTTTAACTTTTTGTGCCTGTTTATATATTTAATAATTTTATTTAACAAACCCAATTTTACTCAATTTATTCCGATGATACTTTCTTCGATAGTGATTCTAATTGCGTTTTGTCGGTTTGAAAAAGAAAAACGAAATGGAATTACAATTCAAAAAAAGTCAAGCGAATGATTTCTATTTTCAAAAGCAAACCGAAACTTTCTGCATTAATTCCGGGTGGATTTATTGATATTCATTCGCATCTTTTGCCGGGAATTGACGATGGTTCAAAAAGTTTGGAAGAAACAGAAACATTGCTTCGGCAATTAAAAGTCATTGGATTTGAAAAATGCATTACAACACCACATACATTACCCGAAATTTGGGAAAATACCCGGGAAGGAATTCTTCAAAAATTCTACGAAACCAAATCGCAATTGTCAGAAAGCCATCAACCCATGTTGCACCATGCGGCTTCTGAATACATGCTTGACGATTCTTTTATTGATCGATTGCAATCGGAAAAGTTACTTACTTTAAAAGATGACTTGCTTCTAATTGAAATGTCTTATATGAACCCGCCATTGGCTTTAAAAGACATCATTTTTGAAATTCAGCTTAAAGGATATCAACCTTTATTAGCGCATCCAGAACGCTATTTGTTTTATCATCCGAATACTAAAATGTATGCCACTTTAAAGGATTTAGATGTAAAATTTCAATTGAATTTATTGTCGACAGTTGGGTATTACGGACCTAAAGTAGCGGCTGCTACAGATTTTTTATTGAAAGAAAATTTTATTGATTTTGTGGGTTCTGATGTTCATCATTTGAAACATGTCGGAGCATTTGAGAATAAAATAATGATTAAGTCAGAAGATCAACTTCGGTCTGCAATAGAAAGAAATACTTATTTTAAATAAAAAAGGGATAAAAACTATTGTTCTTACCCCTAATAAATATATAATAATAGTAATTATTTTCTTTTAAACCACCTCAATAATTTGTTTCTTGAAGATGCTTTTTTACCACTATCTTCACCATAACCGTAACCATAACCATAATTATAGCCGTAACTATAACCATAACTGTATTTATAGCCATATCCGTATCCGTATCCTTTTTCACCACCCACATTGTTAATCACGTAGGACATATTTACCATTTTACCTTGTTCTTTAAGTTCTTTAGAATAGGTTAGTAATTTCTTATCTGTATGATCTGCACGAGTAACATATACAGTAACATCAGTCAATTGAGAAATTAACAACGTATCCGTAACCAAAATGGTTGGTGCGGTATCGACTATAATATAATCAAATTGCTTTTTTAGTATATTTAACAACTCTTCAAATCTACCATTTGATAATAATTCTGCTGGATTTGGTGGAACAGAACCTGCAAAAACAATATTCAAAAACTCATTATTGAAAACTTTTTCGTTTATTAAGTTTTTCCAATCGGTTTTGGAATCATACAAATAGTTAGATAAACCAATACGGTTTTTATTTACTCTAAGGTGTTTGTGCAATTGTGGGTTTCTTAAATCAGCTCCAATTAAAAGCACTTTTTTATCCATTGAAGCGAAAGTCAATGCTAAATTTAAGGAAACGAACGTTTTTCCTTCTCCTTTAATAGAAGAACAGACATAGATAACTGGACATTCGACTTCTTTTTTTGGAGGAATTAAATAGTTGATATTGGTTCGTAAAATTCTGAAAGATTCTGCCAATACCGATCTATCATTATTGGTAATAATTCGGATCTCTTCCTCAATGAATGGAATTTCAGCAACCACAGGGATATTTGGTGACAAACGCTCAAAATCAATTTTGCTATGAATCTTAGTATCCAATAAAAAGATAAGGTAAACAATTCCAAAAGGAATTAATAACCCTATTAATAACGCTGCTAAATAAATTATATTTCTTTTAGGAGCAATAGGATTATAATTGGTCATGGCATAATCTACCACTTTAATGGAGGGTGTCGTGATTGCTTTAGACACATATGCTTCCTCTCGTTTTTGCAATAAAAACAAATAAAGCGACTCTTTAATTGCTTGCTGGCGCTCAATAGAACGTAGTATTTTTTCTTTGGCGGGAATACTACTAAAAGTAGTTGAATTTTCCTGCTTTAATGATTTTACATTTTTAATAGAAACTCCCAGTTGTTTTTGAAGCACTCGAATGGAAAACAAAACATTCTGTTTTAGTTCTATAAGTTTGTCAGAATATTCAACCAACATGGGGTTTTTTAATCCGGCACTCACTAATAACTTCCCTCGATCCAAAACTACTTTGTTGTAATCAGAAATTAGAGAATTGATATTTTCATTTTCAATTCCAATATTGGAAGGCAACAATTCGAAAGGACCGTCTTTTTTTAGGGTGTCCTCTAATAATTTTGCCAAGGCAATTTGCGTTTCCAAAGCATAATAATTGCCCTCGGTAAACGATTTTTTGGCCATGGTAATTTTAGCATCTTCTTGCAAATAGCTTAAATTATTTTCCGTTTTAAATGTTTTTTTCTGGGTTTCAATTGAGTCCAATTCACCGCTCAAATTAACAAATCTCTCGTTAACAAAATCGATGGTCCTTTGAGAAACTAACTGTCTATCTGCGACTCCATCTTCATTGAATTTAGTAATTATTTCATTAATAATAGCTTCTGATTTGTCTTTATTTTCCCCAGATAATACTAAAGACAAAACTTCACTTTGTTTTGCCGTACTAGCCAAATTCAATGCATTAGACAAGCCTTCTACTACAATTGATAATGGCCTTCGAACTATCTTATAATGCTCCTGATCTTGTTTCGAAATAGACACATTGTTTTCTAACATTAAAATAAACTCTTGTCCTTTAATTTTGTTTTTTTGACCAAATTGGTAGGTGGTATCAGAGCTACTGTCTTCTGAAATAATTTTATATCCTTTGGATTGCAATTCAATTTCTAATAGTATCTTTCTAGTATTAATGCTGTCTATGGAATCCAACCAAATTACTTTGAACGGTCTTTCTTTCCACAGCTCTGAAGTTTTAATGTTTCCAATAGTAAAATAGGACGTTTCTAATTTCAAATCAGTAGCTACTAATTCTAATAATCGATGTGATTTTAAAACCTCAATTTCATTGTCCAAATTGACTTTAGAATTGGAAAAAAGTGCTGCTACATCACTTGGAAGTTTCATTCCGCCCTTAGAATTGTCTAAAATTTTAATCTTAGCCGTAGTTTGATAAATATCACTTGCATAACGCAGGTAGGTAAAAGCAACAAATAATGATACGATTGTTCCCACAACAAACCATCTCCAAAAAGCAAGATATTTGAATAAAATATCTTTAATATTTATTTCTTGTATTTCTGAATTGTTATTATTATTTTCCATAACTAATTATCGGGTTAACAAAACAAATGTGGTTAATAAAATGGAGAAAACAGAAAGCACGGTAGTTGTATTTCCTATAAATCCAGCACTTTTAACTTTAACATTGTTTGGATATACATACACAATATCATTTTGTTTAATATTGTAAAATGGCGAATCGAACCAATCGGATTTAGTTAAATCTATTTTGTGGTATTTTCTTTTACCTTCTTCTTCCCTAATGAGCCAAACTTCTTTTCTATTGGCTTCAATAGTTATATCACCGGCGTAACCAAGAGCTTGTGGTAATGAAATAGATTGTTCATAATAAGTATAGGTTCCAGGCATTTTTACTTCGCCTAATACCGTTACCTTGGCATTTAAAATTCTCACACTTACGGTTGGATTTTTTAAATGACCGTTGCTTTCAAGAATTAAGGTAATTGCCTTTTCTAATTCAGAAGTTGTTTTACCGCTGGCAGCAATTTCACCTAAAACAGGCAAGCTAATTTTACCCTCAGCAGAAACCAAATGACCCTGCAATTTTAATAATTCTATTGAATTAACCGCTGCAGCTGTGGTGGAAACAGAATTGTAGGGAAGTGCTGTTTCTGGATTTAGTGTGGTAATTTTAACATCCAAAATATCATTGACTTGAATTTTAGGAAGCGAATACATTACACTAGTTTCGGTCCCTTCTTTAATAGTGCTAAACAAGATAATATCCTTTTTGGAAGCGCATCCTTGTATAAGAAGAAGTAGTATTATACCTGTAATATTTTTCATTATTTTCATTTTTATTTAAAAAGAATCGTTTTGATAATTTGGTATAAAATATTCGGGTACCAAATCTTTTATTAATTCTAAAGTTATTTTTGAATCTGAAGTTCTAACTACTTCAATTAGTTTCTCAATTTTTATAGTATTTACATCAAAATTAGCGTTTGTCTCTTTGGAAATCATTATTTTTTGATGATGTGTTGGCTGAGCAATTGCAGCATCTGTAATTAATTCTTCATATAATTTTTCACCAGGACGCAATCCTACAAATTTAAGTTCAATGTCAATGTTTGGTTTTAATCCAGACAAAAGAATCATGTTTTTGGCCAAATCGTAAATTTTAATTGGTTCTCCCATATCAAAAAGAAAAATCTCGCCGCCGCTTCCCATTGCTGCCGCTTCCAAAACAAGTTGACAGGCCTCAGGAATGGTCATAAAAAATCGGGTTACTTCTTTATGGGTTAAAGTAATAGGGCCGCCGGCTTGAATTTGTTTATTAAACAACTCAACAACAGAACCATTAGAACCCAAAACATTTCCGAAACGGGTGGTAATAAATTTAGTTTTTTCGGGTTCGTTTTCATTTTTATAATGCAGGGATTGAATGTAAATTTCCGCAATTCTCTTGGAAGCACCCATTATATTTGTTGGGTTAACCGCTTTATCAGTGGAAATGAAAACAAATTTACAAACTTTATATTTTACAGCTAAATCAGCAACGATTTTGGTGCCCATTACATTAGCTAAAATGGCTTGCGACCGGTTTTTTTCCATCATAGGAACGTGTTTGTAGGCGGCGGCATGATAAATATAATTGGGATGGAAATTTTTAAAAACATTTTCCATTTCCAAAGCATCTCGAACATCGGCGATGATAAATTTAAAATCAATAAATTGAAATTTATTGGACAATTCCAATTCCAAATGATGAAGCGGTGTTTCCGCTTGATCGACAATAATAATCGATTTTGGATTGTAATTGGCTAATTGTAAAACAATTTCTGTTCCTATTGAACCCGCTCCGCCGGTTACCATTATAACTTTATTATAAATAATATCCGAAAAATGGGCGTTGTCTAATAAAATTGCCTCTCGTTGCAACAATTCCTCAATATTGATTCTTTTAATTTTATGTTGAAAATCATCGATGGAATCCGTTTCTAAAAATCTGGGTGCTTTAAAAACTTTGATTCCATTTTCGAGACATTCGGTAATTATTTTTGTTTTTTCGGCTTTTGAAAAACTATTATCTCCAATTATTATTGCCTGAATCCCTAAAAACCGATATAATATTGGTAATGGTCTATTGAATTTATATATTCTTAAATCGAAAATTCTTTTCCCTCTAATATTTTCATCGTTGGTTACAAATCCTACAACTTCAAAAGGAGTTGAAACCCCTTCCAAAATGGATTGTACCAATGAAATCGAATTGGGATTTGTTCCAATTACTAAGGTTTTTAGCTTTTTGGTATCCATTTGCTTCGGCGATAATTTATCGAAAATTATTCTGATTGCTATTCGAAACAACATTAGATTACAGAAAGAAAGCAACAAAGCAAACACAATAGTTGTTGTTTTAAATACTCGTTGTCCCGTGAAAATATATTGAATATTATCCACAATAAGTATAAAAAAATGTGATGATCCAACGGCTAAAAAAAGTTTAATTACATCGACATAAGTAGAATGACGAACCAATCCAGAATAGGTTCTGAAGATGATAAAAAACAAGGCATTTGAAACTATATATATAAATATTTTTAGATTAATTGAGAGTACAGTCTCTAAATCGGCATTCAAAGAAAATAACAGGGCATAATTTAATAAAATAGATAGTGTAACAATAATAACATCAATATAAAATATTACCCACCTAGGTAAATACTTAATATCTTGAATGTTGATTTTTTCGTTTCTAAATTTTCTTAGAAACTGAAAAAAATTGATTATTTGTTTTATTGGCATCTATTATTGATTTGGGACGAAAAAAATGCTAATACCAATCGGCGTGGTACCTGTTTTTACCCAGGTAAACCATTAATCCGAAACTTATATTATAGTGAAATCCGATTGTTGGTTTGTATTGTTCTGAAATTAAAGAACCATCAAAACGATAATGTTGTTTGAAATTGGAAATAAAAGAAACATCTGTAAAAATCGCCACCCTTTCGGATAGTTTAAGTTGTGGTGTGATTCCGATAATTAGGTTTCCAATTTGCTCCGATTGGCTTGCGTTAATTGGTCTAGCTCTTGTGTAGCCAACACCTCCATGGGCTAAAAGGCCTATGTTTTCGTTTAAAATATAAGGCAAACCAAAAAGTTTTCCCACATTGTAATACGCTTGAAGGCCGATTCGGTTATAATAAATGCCTATTTTTCCGCCTGGATCATTTTCGAATCGATCATTGGCATATTCGCCACGAAGTCCAAAATTTTCATTAAACATGAGTCTTCCTCCTATATTTAGATTCGTAAATCCCGAAAAATTAGATTTAAAGGCATCTTTATAAGGACTAATAGCACCTGAATAACCATAGGATGTTTCCAAAGAAAATTGGTTATATCGAGATTGGGCTTTTAAATAATTTGATAAAAGCAATAGTATGGGCAGAATGTAAATAATTGATTTTTTCATGTTCTATTTTTTAAAATTAGGAAGTACAACCAAATTTTAAATTACAATGCAAATTAGCATTTTATTAGTGATAAATCAAATTGTTTCGATTGATTTATTTATAATTTTATCTTTAGAAAAAGTTAGTCTTATTAGTACCAAAAAAACTATTTAAGGTATTGATTTTCATAATATTGGGTATAAGAACCACTGGTGACGTTTTGAAGCCATTCCTCATTATTTAAAAACCAATTGACAGTTTTTTCCAATCCTTCTTCAAAAGTGACTGACGGTTTCCAACCCAATTCCGTCATTAATTTATTAGAATCAATCGCATATCTAAAATCATGACCCGCTCGGTCTGTTACATAAGAAATCAATTTTTCTGATGTACCCATTTCTCTATTTAGTTTTGAATCCATTATTTTGCATAATAATTTTATCAATTCAATATTTTTCCATTCGTTATTTCCTCCGATATTATAGGTATCTCCAACTTTTCCAGAATGAAAAATAACATCGATGGCTTTAGCATGATCTTCTACAAAAAGCCAGTCCCGAATGTTGTCTCCTGTTCCATAAACCGGTAAAGGTTTATTGTTTTTTATGTTGTTTATAAATAATGGGATTAATTTTTCTGGGAAATGGTGCGATCCGTAATTATTGGAACAATTGGATATTTTGACAGGAATGTGATAGGTTTCATAATAGGCACGAACAAGATGATCACTACTTGCTTTTGAAGCCGAATAAGGAGAATTCGGACTATACGGTGTGCTTTCTGTAAACTTACCCGTTTCTCCAAGTGTACCATAAACCTCATCAGTACTTACGTGATAAAACAGAACATCTTTTCGGCTGCCCCAAACCTTCTTGGCGGCATTTAATAAATTGGCTGTACCAACAACATTGGTACTAATAAATTCCATTGGATTACTAATACTTCGATCAACATGCGACTCAGCAGCCAAATGAATAACAGCATCTGGTTTTTCCTTTTCAAAGAAGTCTTGAATGGAATTAATAGCTACAATATCCAATTGAACGAAGCTATAATTAGGTGCCTCCTCAATATCTTTTAGGTTTTCTAAATTACCTGCATAGGTTAGTTTATCGAGATTGATTATAGAATAGTGAGGGTATTTGGTAACAAAATGTCTAACAACATGCGAACCAATAAATCCTGCGCCTCCTGTGATAATTATTTTCATTTGTATAGCAATTATTTTAGTGCAAAAATAGTGTAATTTTATAAATGTTTGGAATCCGTTTAACCGAATTCAATAAGTACGTTTGTAATGGTAATATTGCGTTGGGATAATTGAAGGTTTTTTAAAAATCTTTGCTCTTTGCTCTAAAAACTGTTTTCACAATTATTTTAATATCTCCAAAAATTGAATTAGTATAATAATATTCCAAATTCATTTTAACCTTATCGGGGAAAATTACCGTATCATTATAAAGTAGCGGATTTTCTTGAAGCGCCAATAGTTGGTCTTCATTAGCATATTTAATACTAGCTAAACTTGTAAACCCTGGTTTTAATTCAACTATTTTTCTGTTTTCCCCTTCCAATAAATCGTAATAACCCGGAATGTCTGGGCGGGGACCTACAAAACTCATGTCTCCAATTAGCACATTCCACAGTTGGGGTAATTCGTCTAATTTTGAATTTCTTAAAAAAGCACCCCATTTGGAAATTGGTTTTTCAACAGAGGGACCAAAAGTTCTTATTTTATAGATTGTAAATGGCAAACCATATTGACCTATTCTTTTTTGAGAAAATAGTCCATTTTGTTTGGCATCTATTGAAGCTAGTATATAGAGAAATAACAATAAAAAGGCAGTTGATATTAGCCCTAGCAACGCAAAAAAAAGATCAAAAAGCCGTTTTGACATTATGTTGTATTATTATTTTTATTAGGATTAACAGAAAATTTAACCGCAAAGAACGCAACGTTTTTCGCAAAGAACGCAAAGAGAAAAGAACATTTTTGAAAAGTGGATTCTGTGATTTGGTTATTTGATTAGTCGTGATTTATTACATTCAAACGATTTAACGATTTAACTTTTTCAGAATAGAACCTTCTCAAACTACAATCTACTATACCATCTCTAAAAAGCGGTCAATAAGAAAGTTTCCAAGGCTACAATTTCAATTCCTTCTACAGTATTCCCAGAAAAGGCATCCATAGTAATTACAATTTTAGGGTAATTGTCTTTAATGGCTAAGAGATTTCCAAACTCCCGCTTTATAGTTTGTTCTTCGTGAATACTTTGGGCCACTTGAATGTATTTTTTTTCTCCATTTTTCTCCACAATAAAATCAATTTCTTTATTTCCTATAATTCCAATACTAATTTTATAACCGCAATAGGCCAAATGATTGTAAACAGCATTTTCTAAAATCTTACCCTGATCTTCAAGACGGTAGCCCCAAAGTGCATTTCGTATTCCCAAATTTTCGAAATAATATTTTTCGCCAAATTCAAACAATCGTTTACCTATAATATCATATCTTGATACCACTTGTATTATAAATGCATTTACTAAATAACGATTGTAAATTTGTACCTGATTGGGAGCTATATTTACGCGTTGCGATTTTAAAAAATCACTAATCTTTTTAGCTGAAAAAATACTCCCCGTATTGGAAGCCAAAAATAAAATGAGTTGCTCTAAAAACGCAACGTTTCTAACAGAAAATCGATTGATAATATCTCTATAAACAATCGTGCTATAAATATTTTTTAAATATTCAAATACAATTTCATCTTCTAGTTTTAAATGTTTTAAATAAGGAAGTCCTCCATATTTTAAATATAAACCTAAATTTTTAGAATTGGATTCTAATTCCTGAAATTCTAAAAATTCTATGTAGGAAAGACTAAATACTTGGATTTCTATGTACCGTCCACTTAAATACCCCGCTATATCGCCGGACAACAAATTGGCATTGCTGCCTGTACAGTAAATATCAAGTTGTAAATCTAAAATTAAGGATCTCAAGGCCGACTCAAAATTTTCTATATCTTGAATTTCATCAATAAATAAATAGGTCTTTTCTGTTTTTGATTTATGAATTTGCACATAATTATTCAAATCTTGTGCCGTTTTAATCTCAGAAAAAGCAAGGTCTTCTTTATTAATATATAGAATAGTCGCTGTTTCATTGTACTTTAAAACTTCCTGAATTATTTGATACAACAAATAACTTTTTCCAACCCTACGCTGACCCGTAAAGACTTTAATCAAGTTTGAATTCATAAACGGTCGCACTTTATCTATATAGACAGACCGGTTATTAATATTCTTCGGAAGTTCAAAATTTATCATTTTTTATAGTTACAATTATAATTATTGGCAAATATATAAAAAGTTATAGTTGTGTTTATAACTTTTTTAAATTAAATTATTGAAAGATTGAATTTGAAATGATTTAAAGATTTTTTAACCGCAAAATGCGCAAAGAGAAACGTACAACGATCGACCTATTTTCCAAACACCCTACCTACCACTTCGGCAATTCTATCCCGTTCTTCGTCAATTAAATTAGATCCCGAAGGCAAACATAGACCATTCTCAAACAACGTTTCTGCGACTTTGTTTCCATAATACGGATACTTTTCAAACACGGGTTGCAAATGCATGGGTTTCCAAAAAGGGCGGGATTCTATATTGGCGGCTTCAAAGGCCAATCGTAGAGTTTCGCGAGTGATACCGTTGGTTTTTGAAGGGTCAATTACTATCGTGGAGAGCCAATAATTTGAAAAATAATCGGCATTGGGAGCGGAAAAAACGGTGACTCCTGAAATGTCTTTGAACAAGTCCACATAAAAATCATGCATTTTTCTTCGTAAGAC